>JAURCL010000010.1 GCA_030828465.1 Acidimicrobiales bacterium
GCGAAGTAGAGCACGACTCGGCCGTCGGGGAGGAGCACCGCCGAGGGGTCGGCCAGGGTCTCGATACCCCGCGGACGTCCGAAGTAACCCGGATCATCCATCGGCATGGCGATGATGCCCGGGGTGTCGAAGGTGATTGGGTAGCCGAGGTCCCTCGTCGAAGCGAAGTCCGAGCCGTCGAAGAGGGTGGGAATGCCGACGCACTCGACCCAGGCCGCGTAGCCGTCGGCGACATCGATCGCCCCCGAGATGAGGTCACCTTCCACCTCGACACCGCGGCCGCCGTCGCCGACCAGCGCGGCGGCCAGACACTCGCGGGCGTTACCGGGCTCCCCGAGTGCCGCGAAGGGGCTGCCGGGCGCGTCGGGTCCGTTCGAACCTGCGGGCTCGTCGCCCGGTTCGTCCTCCGGCCCGACGCTTTCGTCCCCGGGGCCATCGGCCGGCGCGAGCGGGAACTCGAGGCAGTCGGCGATCATCGAGGCCTCGTAGTCGTCGGGCTCCGCGCCGAGGTCGGAGAGGCCGAAGCCTCCACGGTTGCGGAGGCAGTCATCGAGGCCCGCCGGGGGATCGGCGAGGGCTGCGAGCACCTCGTCGGCACTGACCGGTTCGGAGCCCGCAGAGTCCGCTGCTGGCTTTTCGGTGTCATCGGAGACAGGTTCCGGATCGATGACCTCGCTCTCGACCTCGGGATCGTCGGGCCCGGGATCGTCGGGGGCCGCGCTCTCCGCCTCCGCTGCCGGTGGATCCGATACGACGCTCCCCCCGCTGTCGCCGCAACCTGCCGCGACGACGAGCCCCACACAGGCGAGACCGAACGCAAACCTCACGACTCCGACCTTAGTCAG
The DNA here is from genome assembly GCA_030828465.1 of Acidimicrobiales bacterium. GTDB lineage: Bacteria > Actinomycetota > Acidimicrobiia > Acidimicrobiales > Ilumatobacteraceae > Casp-actino5. The sequence goes on from JAURCL010000010.1 coordinate 846, forward strand.
GTCCGTGCGCGACGAGGATCAGCAACCGCTCAAGGTGTCACTGACGCTCGAGGTGCCGTCGCTCACCGTTACTCGTGAGGTGAAGTCGTTCGAACCCCCGGAGAAGGTGGTTCGGAACTGGATCTCCGAGTCCCCCGACGACGAGTTGGTCACCGTCACCGATGTGCTCCCCATCGAGCCGTCGTAGAGGTAGACCGGCGTCATCGTGGTGGGTGAGGCGCCGGTGGGAGTCCGTGTCGCCGACACCGTGAGGTTGTCGCCGTCCTCGTCGTACACGAAGGCCGTGACCGTGAGCGTGGTGCTGCCGTCGGTCAGATTGAGCTGACAGTTCCGCGTCATCACCAACAGCACGGGGTCCGAGTTGACCTGCTCGCCGCACGGATAGGTGCGGAAGGTCATCTCATCGGAGGTCGATCCGTCGCGATCGCTCGCGGTCACGGTCACCGGGATCACGCTGTCGTAGTTGTCGTTCGTCAACTCGAGCGTGAACCTGGCGGTGCCGTTCCCGGTCACGTAGACGGTGTTCCCCGAGATCCGGTCGCCGGAGTAGGGCACCAACTGCTCGGTGCCGAAGACGACCGCCGAACCGGTGAGAGCCACCTCGTCACCATCGTTCTCGGACACGTCGACCACGATCGTCACCGTGGTGAACGTCTGCTCACCGGTGTCGACGCACTCGAGTTGACGCACGGTGATCCGCGGCGCGCTGCGAGCGATCGTCGTGGTGGTCGTCGTGGTCGTCGTGGTGGTCGCCGCCGGGACGGTCGTGTCCGGCACCGCGATGGGCGGTGCCGTTGTCGTGGTGGTGTCGATCGACACCGTGCCTCCGGGAGCAGTGGTGGTCGACGGGTCCTCGTAGGTGAGGGGCTGCTGGTTCTCCTCGAGCACGGCCTGGCCGGAGACGACCTGCGGACAGTCAGCGGTCATCTCGAATTCGGTGACCCTCCCGTCGAACAACCGGACACTCAGGTACGGGGTGCTCAGCCCATCAGGGTGGAGTACGTAGTCGCCCACCCAGTTCAGCCGGGTCGAGTCGAGACGATGGAAGATCGGACCGGGCGCCGGTATGCCGGTCACCCGAGAGATCGCGTTGCTCGGGCCCACCGTGTCGGAGGACCACTGTTGGAAGCCGACCCGAACGCGCCAGAACGGCTGGCCCGTCGACTCGTCGACCAGTGCCTGGCAGTCCATGGACGATGGCGAGAAACCGAAGTGCGGGTACACCTCGAGCGGGGTCGAGCAGGACTCGAGTTCCTCGGAGTCGATGATCGCTTGGTGCACCTCGCCCGTGGAGGTCTCCACGAAGATCGTCACCGGCCTCGAGGCATCGGGGGCTCGCGAGCCCAAGGGACGCAACCAGGTGTTCCAGAAGTCGTCGACCGGCGCGTAATTGTCCCGCCCGGCGTTGTTCAGGTTGTCAGAGATGCGGGTCACCTCGCTGACGGCATCTCCCGCGAGTTGCACCAAGAACGCGTAGCTGTCCTGCTGGTCGATGCAGGTCGCTCTGATGTTGAGGGGGAGCCAGCCGGCCGGGACGGTCTCGTCACATTCGCCGGACGCATCCACCAGGAGCTCGGTGAAGCCGTTGTCGAAGGAGTGGACCGTGACGTAGAACGACGCGCGCGGTGGCTCGTCGTAGTACTTCACGAACGCAGCGCCGCCGTAGAGTTTCGTCCACTCGCTGCCGTCGACGTTGGTGGTCACCGACCGGATCTCCGTGAAGGGCAGCCCCCTGCTCTCGAAGGACAGTCGCAATTCGAAGACTCCGGAGACCGGGTTCAGGCCGCACACGGAGTCGATGGCCAGACCGAACGCGAGGCCCGTCTCGGTCGGGTACTCGGCGAAACAGTCACCGACGTCGTGGTTGTACTCGACATTGCCGAGACTCGTGCTGATCCGCACGTTCACGATCCCCGACGGCCTCTGACCGTCCTCGAAGATCCTCACCCAGGTGTTGTCGAGCCGGTTGTAGCCACCCTGGGCGCCGGACAGGGTCGGGATGTCGTCCCAGACGCCGATCACCTGCGAGACGCGACCGACGACGTCGACCCACATGAAGTGCTTCCCGATCTGATCGAGATAACCGCACACGATGGTCGCCTCGACAACCGCCCGCTCGGCGTCGGTCTCGTCGGCGCACCCGGGCAGGCTGTCCGCCCCACGGACGTAGTCGAATCTGTCCGTCGTCCACAGCGACGGGTTGTCGGGCGTGCCCACATACATCCAGGCGACTCCGTCGGGACTGATGTACACGGTGCCGGGCGCCGGGTCATCGGGAGGGCACTCGAAGAGTCCACAGTGCTCGATGAAACCTGGGATCTGCCACAGGTCGCGCACCGGGCCGCTGCCGTCGCCCGGGTACCACTTGTCGCCGAAGCCACGCACCCACCTCATGTTGTTCTCATCGGTGTAGGCGTAGGTCAGGCCACCGTTGTCGACCGGGCAGGGGTTGCACTCGGGGAAGTCATTGACGCTGTACCGGGCATATCCCTCGCTGGAGAGCCAGTAGGAGACGCCCTGGGTGGTGGTGAACACGAAGAGGTCACCGTTCGCGTCGATCACGTACTGCGAGAAGTTCTGGGCGCTGTGGGGTGGGCACTCGGGGTAGTAGGGGCATTCGCTGTTCGGGTTGTAGGCATCTATGAACGACTGGATGTAGCCGGCGAGTGACTCGGGCACCTCGGCCGATGTGACCGATCCCGACACCCAGAGCTCCCGGACCGGGTCGTAGTACCAACTCCAGCCGTTCGAGTCGATGATCGAGGTGGACAGCGCGGACATGTACTCGTGGAAGGGGCACGGCGCGCACGGGTCGACTGGGTTCTCGGTCGAGTTGTAAATCTCGGACAGGGGGGCGAGCGTCGGGATCAGCATCGTCGAACCACGTTCGCGAAGCTCCTGCAACTCTGGGAGTTCCGGTGACAGTCGACCGTCGTCGGCGCGCCAAGCCTGCTCGAGGAAGTCCCAGTACTGGACGTCGCCGCCCACCAGTCGGGTACGGGTGGCGACGTCGCCATCCCCTCCGCCCGGGTCGGGCGGGCAGGGCAGGCAGTCGTCGGTGTACCCGGGAAGCTGACGGCTGTCGCCGATCGGCGGTGTGCCCGGGTTGGTGACGTCGACCCAGGCGCCGTCCTGATGCACCCAGCGGTCGCCGTAGGTGTCACCGGTCACGGGGTCAAGCGGCGGACACGGCGGCAGGCAGTAGTCGTCGGTCGGTGTCCACTGGGTCACCTCACCGTCGTCGAGTTCCTCTGGTTCGAACTCGCCCGGGTACTCCTCGCTGAGGTCGACGGGTTCGACCTCGTCTCGGAGGCTGGAGTCATCCGGTGTGTACGGACGCCCGTCACCGTCGTACTCGTAGGTTCGAGAACCAGGTGGACACGGATCACACTCCTCCTGGTAGCCGGGTATGTCGGAGGCGTATCGGTAGTAGTTGCCCTGACCGTCGGTCCAGTAACTGTCGAAACCGCTCGGTGGATTCACCGAGAAGTCGACTTCATGCACCCACCGCGTGCCGTTGCCGTCGATGAACACCGCTCCGTCGTCCTCCCGGGTGTAGGCGTCGGGTGGGCAGGGGAGCTCGGGGACGGTCGTCGTCGTCGCCGGCGGCTCGGTGGTCGTCGTCGGATCCTCCTGCTGGGTCAGCGTCGTCGGGGTTCCCTCCGGGGTGTCACCCGGGACCAGCGGGTTACCGCAGGCGCAGCGGGCGCGCGGAATGCCCTGGTCATCGACGAGCACCGCAGTGCCCGCTTGGAGCACCGCCTGATAGCCGTAGGCCTGTCCGCCACGGAATCCGTACATCGTGAGCTGCACATCTTGGGCGAGGAAGGCCGGGTTCAGGCTGTCGAGATAGGCGTCGATCTGACCCGGGTCGATCCCTTGCACCCCGGCCCAGGCCACGGCCTTGGCCGGATTGCGCCGGAAGAACTCCTTCATGCCCTCGACATCGCAGATGTTCTTGCCCGGGCCGCCGTAGGTGCCCGACGGCACCACGTAGAGACCCTCCGATTCGCCGGCTTCCTGAGCCGATCGCAGTTCGGTGATGGTGGCCTGGTCGAGTTGACCGGTCGCGAAGGTGGGTGCGAACGAATCGGGGCCGAGCGCCCCCGGGGAGGCGACGTAGACCGTCGTCGCTTCGGCTGCCTCATCGCGGTCGCCAAAGGTGATGAACACGAGGCTGACGGCGGTGCCGACGATCGCTGCGGTGAGCAGCAGCGGCAACATCTTCTTCAATCGATTACCCATAGCGGGTCCCCTTCATTGACTTGAACGCGATTGAGGAACGACCATAACCGAACCGGCTAAGCCGGTGCGGCGGAATAAACTTCGGAGCGCAGGAGGGCGACATGAGCATCGGTGACATCGACATCCCGGTCTGGGTGCCTGTGCTGATGGCGGTGCCGATCGTCCTCTTCCTCGTGTTCCTCGTCGGACTCACCCGCCACACGCGACGCAACCTGAAGGTCATGCGAGAGGCCGGGATCGACGATCCGATGACCGCTGGTGGCCAGATCGCGGCGCGGCTCGCTCAGGGCCGCATCATGGAGGGATCCAGCACCGAGGATCGACTTCGCGAACTTGACGATTTGCTCGCGAGAGGTGTCATCTCGGCGGATGAGCACGCGGACGCACGTCGGCGCGCCCTCGGCGGCTGACCGGCCCCGAGAACGCCGCTCAGACCCGGGCGAGTCGTTCGCCGATGAACCATGCCAGATCGTGGGCATCGGGGTGCTCGAGCGCGATCAATCGTGGGTGACGCCCACGGAGGGTGATCTCGAGAAGTTCGGGTCCACGCCGGATCGAGACCCAGGCGCGAAGCCCGCGCTCACCATCCTCACGGCGGATCAGGAAGTGGCCCGCGTAGACGACACGTGGGAACGCAGTGCCACCGACGCGCCACCGGAGTCGACGGACGACCTCAGCGCGCGGAGCCACACGAGCCGAGACGATCTCGTCGATGGGAATGACGCGCCCTCGGCTGAGCGACCAGAAACGATCAACGCCGGTGACGTCGATGTCCACGGAGGAGTCAGTCACCACAACAGAGATCGCCACGCCGACACGGTATCGGTGGTGGGCAGGTGGTTAGGTTCGGCCTGTGCCCGCCAATGCTCCGCCCCCCGCCTTCCCGTTGCGCGATCTCATCGGATTCGACATCCAGATGGGTGAGGGCAGCGCCACCGCCACCCTCGAGATCAGCGAGGTTCACATCAATCCACACGGATCGCTCCACGGCGCGGTGCCGTTCATGATGATCGACACCGCCATGGGCGCCGCCACCATGAGCGTGGTTCCCGAGGGGCACTTCTGCTCGACGATCGACATCACCACCCGCTACCTCGCGCCGTGCCGATCGGGCCGCATCACCTGCGTCGCCAGCGTCCGCCGTGCCGGTCGCCGGATCGCTCACCTCGACGCCGTGGTCACCACCGAGGACGGCACCGAGATCGCCGCCGCCACCGGCACCTTCGTCATCTACGCCGCGCCGACCGCCTGATCGCCTCGACGACCCGGTTGTAAACGCGCGTCAGTCGGGGCAACCGCCGAGCGGCGAACGCGCCGATCGGCCCTGGCTGCCCTACTCGCGGCACCTCGAGGGCGAGCTCGGTGCGCGGCCCGTACTCGCGACAATTTGCGAGGGCCTGCTCCTCGCGGACGCGCTCCTCGTATTCCCAGTCGATGAGGGCCTGCTCGGGTGGGAGGTGCGCACGACGACGGGCGACGACGAAGGCGAACAGGTTGTGCTCAGGGCACTGCTCCACGAACCGTTGATCAGCCTGCATGACATGTTCCACCCAGGGCTCGCGCACCGCCGGGGCAGCGTCATGGAGCCGATCGTTGTGCGTCAGGATGGGGTAAGCAATGCCGCCGCCGAGTCGGCGGATCCACTCGACGTCGAAGTAACGGTCGATCATCGGCAGCACCAACTCGGAGTGCACCGCCTCCGACGGGTCGGAAGCGATCATCAACTCGATGTCCGGATAGACGAGATCCTGACGCACCTCGTCGGGAAGCTCGGAGTTCACGGCGGTGGCGGCCTCCCACTGCGTCCGCGAGTACTGGTTGCGATGCGGGCCGACGTAGTCCCAGGAAACAAAGAGGCCGTCAGGTGAGAGTCGGTCGTGGATCTGGCGCATCGCTCGGTCGAGAAAGGCGATGTGGTGGGCGGCGGCGTGGTTCACCACCAGATCGAACGGGCCCGCGGGCAGGTCGTCGCGGTCGACATCGACGAGCACGTACTCGGCATCGAGACCAGCGGCCGCGGCCTCAGCGCGGGCGGTCAAGATGAACCCGTCATCGATGTCGACACCGACCACCGAGGAGACCACTCCGGCCGCGTGCATCGCGCGCTCCACCCAGCCGTTACCGCAGTTCAACATCAAGACCCGATCGAACCGCCGACCGTCGCGACCGAGCCACTCGAACCACGTGACACCGGGTTGGCCAGTCGCTCGGATGGAGAGATGTCGTCGAACGGACTCGAGGTCGTTCCAGTAGCGGCCGGCGTAATAGGTGGCGCTCATGTCGCGCCTCCGAGCATCGGCGCCGGCCGCCGGATCATCGTCGCCGCGAGACCGGCCACGATCGCGACCGCCCCGGCCGAGGAGAACGCCCACCCATAGGAGCCGACCGCGTCGCGAACCAGGCCCGCGCCCCAGGCGGCACCCGCCGCACCCAACTGATGCGCCGCGAACACCCAGCCGTAGACGACCCCAGCATTGCGGCGGCCGAACAGGTCGGCGCACAGCATGATCGTCGGCGGGACCGTCGCGATGTAGTCGAGGCCGAAGAGCACCGCGAACACGGCGATCGACACGTTGTCGTGGATGACCGGAAGGAAGAACAGGCTGAGACCGCGGAACGAGTAATAGGCGAGAAGCAGGCGCCGCGGGTCGATTCGATCGGTGAGCCAACCGCTGACCAGGGTGCCGACGAAGTTGAACACCCCCATCACCGCCAGCCAGTTCGCCGCGGTCACCTCGCCGAAACCGTGATCGGTCGCATGGGCGATGAAGTGCTGGCCGATGAGCCCGTTGCTCGTGCCGCCGCAGACCATGAAGGTTCCGGCCAGCAGCCAGAACTCGGGGCGTCGAATGGCGCGTCGCATGATCCCCGCGTCAGCGACCGGCGGCGGCTCGGGAGAACCGCCAAAGGGGGCGAGGCCCATCTGAGCCGGCGAGTCCCGCATGAACCACCACACGGGGATGGCCGCGAGGCCTGCCACCGTCGCCCCGATGGTCATGGCCGATCGCCAACCCGACGACGAGCCGATGGCGGCGAAGATCGGGAAGAACAGCAGCAGGCCGGCCGAGGTGCTCGCGCCGAAAAGCCCGGTCACGAGGCCCCGTCGCTCTACGAACCACCGGTTGGCGACCGTGGCCGACAGCACGCTCGCGATCAGCCCGGCCGCCATACCTGACACCAACCCGAACCACAGGCACAGCGCCCAGATGCTCTCCACCCGAGAGGAGAGCCAGTAGGCGAGCGCCGACCCGAGCAGGCTCGCGGTGGTCACCGCCCGCATGCCGAACCGTCGCATCAGGACTCCGGCGACCGGACCGCTGAACCCGTAGGTGACGAGGCCGAGCCCAGCGGCCAACGACAACTGTGAGGTCGACCAGGAGGTGTTCCGCTCCATGTCGACGAGCAGCGCGCCGGGAGCGGCGCGGGTGCCGGCGGTGACGATGAGCGCGACCGTGGTGACCGCCACCACGACCCAGCCGTAGAACATTCCGGACGGAGCGAGACGCGGTGGCTGAGTCGAAGTCCCCGCGCGCTCGCTCATCGGCGCGACGCTAGCCCCGACCCCGTCGCGCGGGCGTTTGGTACGTTGACGTTGTGGACGACCCGGACACCTGGCGGTGGGTCTGGTTGCTCGTGGCCGGCGGATTCGCCGGTGCGGAGATCTTCATCGCCGGCACCTTCTTCATGTTGCCGTTCGCCGCCGGAGCGCTCGCCGCCTCGATCTCTGCCTTCGCGGGAGCAGGAATCGCGGTCCAATGGATTCTCTTTCTCGTCGTGTCGATCGTCGGGGCTGTCGCGCTCATCCCACTGCGGCGTCGCCTTGATGCCGACGGCAGCTCCGACGGTATTGGCGCCCGACGCCTGATTGGCGCCGAGGGCGTTCTGTTATTTGGGATTCCCGCCGGTCCCACCGGGGTCGGCGAGGTCCGGATCGGTCGTGAGGAGTGGCGGGCCGAATCGGCCGACCAATCGGCTGTCACCACGGGCACGGCGGTTCGGGTCATCGATGTGCGCGGAACCTCCGTCGTCGTGGTCCCCTCAGAGTCGACAACCGAAGGAAAGGAGACCCCGTGATGCCGTTCATCGTGCTCATCGCCGTCTTCGTACTGCTCATCATCTATCTGTCATTCAGCGTCAAGATCGTGAGGCCCTACCAGCGCGGCGTTATCGAGCGTCTTGGCCGGTTCAAGACCTCCGCCGAACCCGGTCTCCGGCTCCTCGTGCCGTTCATCGACCGGATGGTGCTCGTCGATATGCGAGAGCAGGTCGTCGACGTGCCCCCTCAGGAGGTGATCACCTCCGACAACGTGGTGGTGAGCGTCGACGCTGTCGTCTATTACGAGCCCGTCGATCCGCAACGGCTCATCTACAACGTCGCGAGCTTCATCATCGCCGTGACCAAGTTGGCGCAGACGAACCTCCGCAACCTCATCGGCGATCTCCAGCTCGACCAAGCGCTCACCTCGCGCGACTCGATCAACGCGAGCCTGCGAAGCATCCTCGACGATGCCACCGACACCTGGGGCGTGCGCGTCAAGCGCGTCGAGATCCAGCGCATCGACCCTCCGGCCGATGTGATGAGCGCCATGCACGAGCAAATGAAGGCCGAGCGGACGCGTCGCGCCACGGTGACGCAGGCCAACGGCGAGCGGGAAGCCGCGATCACCCGGGCCGAGGGGCAACGTCAAGCCGAGATCCTCGCTGCCGAGGCGGTGAGGCAGCGCGAGATCCTCCACGCCGAGGGTCAGGCGCTCGCTGTGCGAGAGCTCGCCGAGGCGGAGCGCTTCCGCCGTGAGACCGAGGCCCTGGGTGAGGCCGACGCGACCCGCCTCGTCTACGCCGCCATCCACGACGGAGACCCGAGCAACGACCTCATCGCCATCAAGTACCTCGAGGCGCTCGCGAAGGTCGCCGACGGTAAGGCGACCAAGATCTTCCTCCCGGCGGACACCTCGACTGCTCTCGGGTCGCTCGCCGGCGTCGCCGAGCTGTTCACCCGGCCCGGTCACACCACCGATGCCACCGACTGAGCGACGGTCCACCGCGGTTGTCACCGGCGGTGGTGGCGGCATCGGCCGAGCGGCCGCCGAGCGGTTCCTGCGTGACGGTTATTCGGTCGTCGTCGGCGACCTCAACCCCGACCGCGGCCGCGAACTGATCGCCGAACTCGATGCCGCGGACCGCCTCCGGTTCCTCGAGGTCGATGTCTCGGTCGAGAGTGGCACAGAGGCGCTGATCGCTCACGCTGTCGAGTCGTTCGGGGGTGTCGACGTGATGTTCAACAACGCTGGCATCGGCGGCGCCTTCGGCCCGATCACCGAGCAGAGCGTCGAGGAATGGGACGCGACATTCGCGGTCAATATGCGCTCGGTCTTCCTCGGCACCAAGCACGCCGCACGGGCAATGATCGCTGGCGGACGCGGCGGGTCGATCGTCAACACGGCATCGATTGCCGGCTCCACCGGGGGTGGCGGACCGCAGGCCTACTCGGCGACAAAGGCCGGGGTGCTCAGCCTCACCAAGACGACCGCGGTCGAACTCGCGCCACACCGAGTACGGGTCAACGCCGTGTCGCCGGGCGCGATTTACACCGAGCTCCTCCATCGCGGACGACCTGAGTTCACCGACTCCTGGCGCGAGCAGATCCAGCCATGGCCGGATCGCGGGACCGCCGAAGCGATCGCGGATGTCGTCGCGTGGTTGGCCTCCGACGAGGCGCGCTTCGTGACTGGGGCCGAGGTGCTTGCCGATGGCGGGGTCATCGCCGCGGCTCCGCGCCTGGTCGACCACGATCTCGCGCACCTTCGCACCATGTCGGGCATGGCCTGGGGAAACACCGGCCGAGCCGCTGAGGTACGACGCCTGCCCGAGTGATGGCTCGCCGGTGTGAGCACCGAACTGAGAGAATCGATCGCGTGACCGCAAGAAATACAACCCAGAAGATCGCTTCGATGACGGGCCGGCTCGCCGAGACCTTCATCTTCCATTCTGACACCGTCGCCCACGGAAAGGCACTCGGGCTCGACGGGTTCCGGTTCTATTTCCTCGGCCGCGGCGGCGTGCTCGGAGACGTCGAGGCCGCCGTCGTGCATTCGGCATTCGGTTATTTCAGCCCGGGGCTCATCGACAAGTTGTGGACGAGCGCAAAGACGACCCTCGAACCTCGTCGAGCCGCCAGGGAGTACATCGCCTGTGCCCACGCCCACGCCCGCGAACGTCTCGCCGACCTTCCTGGCCTCGCCGAGTACGCCGAGGCGGCGTCGGTGGTCATCGATGCCGCCGACGACTCGGGTCTCAACCTGTTCGCCGGTTGGAAGTGCGAACCCGTTCCCGAGGATCCGCCGGCCGCCGCCTATCACCAGGCGGTGGTGCTCCGAGAGTTCCGGGGATCTGCCCACCTCGCAGCGGTGCGAGCAGTCGGGTTGACCTCGATGGTTGCCCATGTGATCAAGCGGCCGAACGATGTCGCGACATTCGGCTGGCCCGAGGATGCGCATGTCGTCACCGACGAGGACCGCGAGAAGCACGCGCGCGCGGAACAGATCACGGACTCCATCGTGGAAGCCGCGGTCGCCGCGCTCACCGATGAGCAGGCCACTGCCCTCGTCGCCGGCACTCAGGCGATGTACGAGACGCTGATCGGCCGTTCGGTCTAAAGGGGCACGACGGCGTAGCCGCCGGCCGGGAACTTGGCGACATCCCCCGACTCGACGAGGGTGAACCGTCCTGCCGACTCGAACACGATCGTAGGAGCGGAGGCAGCGAACGGGATGTCGACCCGCGTCAGGGCCACGCCGGCCGCGGGCAACTCGTAGCGCTCGGCGACCGGCAGCACCGGAGTAGCGAGTGGCGCGAGATCGACCGTCGAGAGCAACAGGTCGATATCGACCGGCTTCGAGGTGAGCCCGCCGCGGACCACGTTGTCACTCGACCCCATCAACTCAAGGCCCGATCCTGAGAGATAGGCGTGCAGGTTCCCAGCGTCGAGGCGAATCGCCTCACCCGGGGAGAGCTCAACGAGGTTGAGGAGAAGCGACACCGCGACGCTCGGCTCCCCCGGATACCGCGAGTCGAGATCGACCACCCAGCGGGCCTCGGGCCGATCGACCCCGCGACAGGCCTCGATCATCAGGCACGGATCGAGGCGACCGCGATAGAGGTCGTGGACGAGTGCGTTCACCGACCCCTCCGACGCGATCCGTCGGGCGAGCGTGTCAAGACCGAGGCCGTCAAGCAGCGCGACCGTCGCATTGATCGGACGAACCCCGCATAGCGCCGAGAATGAGGTGAGCGCGACCAGCAGCTCGGGCTTCGGATTCGGGTCGGTGAAGATGCCGGTCTCAAACCCACGCCGCGCGGCCTCGGCGTCGGGGTGGGTCTGCATCGAGAGAGGTCGCGCCGCCGACAGCACCTTGAGCAGCCACGGGAGCGGACCGGTTACCGATTCGAGCGGCGATCCGTCATCGAACGTCGACGGCGCACTCGGGTGCGTACCGACCCACCACTCCGCCCAAGGCCGGCCGTCAGCCGGCAGGCCGAGAAGGTCGGGGATGAAGGCCGAGTCACCCCAGTCGTAGTGACGGGCTGTCCCGAACACCGCGCGCATGGCGTCACGGTACCGCCGCGGATCCGCGGCGACCGGACCTCAGAACAGGCGCAGTTCGTCGGGGGCGAGTCCACGCAGCGCGTCGTAGTCGACCTCGACACAGACGAAGCCGCGGCTCTCGGCCAGCACTCGGGCCTGGGGCTTGATGACCTGGGCGACGAACATCCCGCGCACCTCCCCGAGGGATGAGTCGTGATGAAGTCGCTCGATGTAGCGAGTGAGTTGCTCCACCCCGTCGATCTCGCCGCGCCGCTTCACCTCGATCGCCACTACCTGGTCAGCACTGTCGCGACAGAGCAGATCCACGGGGCCGATCGCCGTCGGATACTCCCGCCGCACGAGGCGCAAGCCGTTCTCCATCACCTCGGGAGCGGCGGCGAGCAGCTCCTGGAGGTGTGCCTCCACCCCGTCCTTGGAGAGGCCGGGATCGTCGCCGAACTCGTACTCGGTGTCGGAGAGCACCTCGTGGAGACGGATCGTCAGTGTCTCATCCTTTGGATTGGTCACCACCCAGTGATCGCCGTTGTCGGCGATGGTGTTCGGGGCGTTCATCCAGTTGAGCGGTTTGTACGCGCCGCCGTCAGCGTGGATCGCCACGCACCCGTCGGCCTTCACCATGATGAGTCGGACGGCCTCGGGCAAGTGGGCCGACAGTCGGCCGGCGTAGTCGACCGAGCAACGAGCGATGACGAGGCGCACGCGCCGAAACTAGAGGAACCGCTCAGCGACGACCACGTTGCGACTCGACATGGGAGCGCATGCGCTTTTGGATCAGCGCTCGCCGCTCCTGCAGCTCGCGATAGGTGAGCCGCTCGGTATCGAGATCGACGCCGAATCCGGCCTTCACGCTGTCGAGGTCCACCGTGACGCGGCTCGCGTCCATGCCGAGATCGCGCAGCAACTTGTCGCCGTGACGCTGCGTGAACACCATCGAGATGTTGGTCACCTCGGCGAGCAGATCGAGTTCGGGGGCGAGACGGGCTATCGCCCCGTCGAGAAACACCATGTTCTTCACGTAGAGCATGAGCTCCTTCGGCAGGCGCGCACCGTAACCGAGCATCGCCTTCACCACCCGCTGTACCTCGGCAACCATTTCCTCACCGGAGAGCGTCGTCGGATCGATCGGCGCCTGATCGAGGCGTAGATCGTGGATGACGGCCTGAAGATCGGTGTCGGGCGGGAGCGCTCCGAGGTCGCGCAGGGCGGCCATCTGGCCGGTCACGTCGTTGGTGGTCGCGCAGATCATCAGTCGGAGGAAGGCGACGCGACGCGCCTCGGAGAGGCGAGCCACGATGCCGAAGTCGAGAAGAGCCGTGCGTCCGTCGGCGAGCACGAAGAGGTTGCCGCCGTGGAGGTCGCCGTGGAAGACGCCGTGGATCATGGCGCCCTCCATAAACGCGACCATGCCGGTGCGGATGACCTCCTCGGTGTCGATGCCCGCGTCGCGCATGCCGGACACGTCGTCGAAGTTGAACCCTCGGATGCGCTCCATCACCAGCACCCGTCGACTGGCGAGCTCGGGATGCGGCCGCGGCACCACGTAGGACTCCTGGCCGAGATCGTGGATCACGCGGGCGACATCGACCATGTTCGCCCCCTCGAGACGGAAGTCGAGCTCCTCAACGATCGTCTCGGCGAACAACTCCACGAGAGCAGGAGGGTTGGCGAGGGCGGCCACCGGGATACGCCCCACAAGGTGCGGCGCGAGTGACGCCATCACCTTGAGGTCGGTGCGCACCAGTCGGGCGACGTCAGGACGCTGCACCTTGACGACCACCTCGGTGCCGTCGAGCAGCCGGGCCGCGTGCACCTGGGCGATCGAGGCCGCTGCCAGCGCCTCGCGGGAGAACTCGGAGAAGACGTCTTCGAGCCGGGCGCCGAGGTCGGCTTCGACGGTGGTGCGCACCACCTCGAACGGCTCGGCCGGCACCTGGTCGCGGCACTTCTTGAACTCATCGACGAGTTCGGCGGGAAACAGGCCCTCGCCTGAGGAGATGATCTGCGCCAGCTTGATGTAGGTCGGACCGAGAACCTCGATCGCCGAACGGAGACGCGCCGACAGATCGGCCCGCGACGCCTCACTGTCGGCGTAGCGGCCGCGGCGTTTGCGCACCCACCAAACACCCACGGCCCAACCGAGATGCCGGACGACGCTGACGAGTCGACGCAGATCGGGGATCCGGCCGGCGCGGGTTAGCTCGGGGACCTCGGCCTGCGCCCGGTCGCGAAGTCGCTCGGCGAGCGGCATCCACGAGATCTGCGACTCCTCGAGCACCCAAGGGGCCGACTCGGTGAAGGCGCCCCAGGCGCGATCGGTCGGTTCGGGGGAGGGGTCGGCGTCTCCGCCGGTGGTGGGAGAGTCCACGAGCGTCACCGGGGCAGTCTCGCTGTTGTCCGTCGATGGCGCACCTCGTGCGAGCCGAAGTTCGCGTGACGTCGGGCTCAGCGCGGGTCGACGCCCCAGAGCGCGGTGAGCACCGGCTCCGCCAGTTCGGGCCGACACACGATGAAGTCGGGAAGCCAGGGGTCCGGATCGTTGTAGACGATGGGGGAGCCATCGATTCGACTGACGTGCAGCCCAGCGGCCAGCGCCACCGCCGCCGGCGCGGCCGAGTCCCACTGATACATGCCCCCATCGTGCAGGTAGATGTCGGCCTCGCCGAGCACCACCGCCATCGCCTTCGCTCCGGCTGATCCAAGCCGCACCGCATCGCAGCCGAGTTCTTGGGCGACGACGGCCGCGGCGTAGGGGGCACGGGTGCGGGACGTGATCAGTCGCGGCCGGTCACGGCCACCCCCGTCGGGCATCGGAGGCGGGGGATTCATGGTCAGCACCACCCCGAGGGCCGGAAGCGCCACCGCGCCGGCGAGAAATCGGTCGTTCTCCCAGAGCGCGACGTGCACCGCCCAGTCGTGGCGTCCCGCTTCGGCGAACTCTCGAGTCCCGTCGAGCGGGTCGATGATCCAGACGCGACCACCCGAGAATCGCCGTGGATCCTCGAGACCCTCCTCGCTCAGCACCGCGTCATCGGGCCGAAGGCGTCGCAACTCGGACATGAGATACGCCTGGCTGGCGTCGTCGCCCGCGTCCTTCACGCTCCAGTGGTCGGTCCCTGAGGAGAAGAGCTCCTCACGGAGCTCAACGAGACGTCGTCCAGCCTCCCCGGCGAGCCGGGCCGCGAGGTGGTGGTCGTCGGCGTCGGCGCCGCCGACCTCGGATGACATCAGGCGAGCTTCTTGTATTTGATGCGATGCGGCTGATCGACGGAGGCGCCGAACTCACGACGACGGAACTCCTCGTACTCCGAGAAGTTGCCCTCGAACCACCGCACCTGGCTGTCGCCCTCGAAGGCGAGGACGTGGGTGGCGATGCGGTCGAGGAACCATCGGTCGTGCGAGATGACGACCGCGCAGCCCGGGAACGACTCGAGGCCCGACTCGAGGGCTCGCAAGGTGTCGACATCGAGATCGTTCGTCGGCTCGTCAAGGAGCAGCACGTTGCCACCCGACTTCAGCAACTTGGCGAGGTGCACACGGTTGCGCTCACCTCCGGAGAGTTTGCCGACGAGTTTCTGCTGATCGGTGCCCTTGAAGTTGAAACTGGCCACATAGGCGCGCCCGTGGATCTCCCGGTTGCCGATCTTCATGTGGTCGACGCCGCCCGTGATCTCCTCGTAGACCGTCTTGTCGGCATCCAGATCGTCGCGACCCTGGTCGACGTGGCTGAGCTGTACCGTCGAACCGACGGTGATCTCGCCGGAGTCCGGCTGTTCGATGCCGGTCAGCATCTTGAACAGCGTCGTCTTACCCGCGCCGTTGGGACCGATGATGCCAACGATGCCCGCCGGCGGCAGCGAGAACGACAGGTCCTCAATGAGCAACCGATCGCCGAACCCCTTGCGGAGGTTCTTCACCTCGATCACCGTGTCACCGAGGCGAGGGCCCGGCGGAATGGCGATCTCGAGCCGGTTCGAGGTGTCGCGCTCAGCCTCGGCCTCGGACTGGAGCTTCTCGTAGGCCGCCAGTCGGGCCTTGCCCTTGGCCTGGCGCGCCTTCGGTGCCATACGCACCCACTCGAGCTCGCGCTCGAGGGTGCGGCGCCGCGCTTCGTTCGACTTCTCCTCGCGAGCGAGGCGCTCCTGCTTCTGCTCCAACCACGACGAGTAGTTGCCCTCGAAGGGCATACCGCGACCCCGGTCGAGTTCGAGGATCCACTTGGCGACGTTGTCGAGGAAGTAGCGGTCGTGGGTGATGGCGACGACCGTGCCCGCGTAGTCCTGCAGGAAGCGCTCCAACCAGAACACGCTCTCGGCGTCGAGGTGGTTGGTTGGCTCGTCGAGCAGCAACAGGTCGGGACGGCTGAGCAACAGGCGACACAGCGCCACGCGGCGACGCTCACCACCCGACAGCGTGGTGACATCGGCGTCATCGGGAGGGCAGCGCAGCGCGTCCATCGCGATCTCGACATTGCGGTCGAGGCTCCAGGCATCGGTCGCGGCGATCCGATCCTCGAGGCTCGCCTGCTCCTTGCCGATCTTGTCGTAGTCGGCATCCGGGTCGGCCCACATGGCCATGACCTCGTTGTAGCGATCGATGATCGACTGCACCTCGGCCACGCCGTCCATGACGTTGCCGCGCACATCCTTGGTTGGATCGAGCTCGGGTTCCTGGGCGAGATAGCCGACCGTGAAACCGGGGGTGAGTCGAGCCTCGCCCGAGTAGCCGTCGTCGAGACCGGCCATGATCTTCAGCAGGCTCGACTTGCCGGCCCCGTTCCCGCCGATCACGCCGATCTTCGCGCCCGGATAGAACGACAACGAGATGTTCTCGAGGACGGTTCGATCCGGCGGGTAGTGCCGGGCGAGCTTGTAGCAGGTGTAGATGAACTCGTGTGCCATGCGGGCCTGAACCTACCGGCCCGACCGGTCAGGGGTGGATGACAGGGAACCGCTCGTCGTCGAGTGGGTCGCCGACCGTGAGGCCCTGGGGTTCGAAGGTCGGCGACACGGGCCAGGGACGCTCGGCCCACACCCCGTCATCACCGACCCAGCGCAGGCTCACCGCCCGGCGCGCGGTGCCGTTCGGGTTACCCGGAGCACCGTGGAGGGTGCGGTAGTGGAAGCAGACGACGTCACCGGGCTCGACCGGGAGAGAGATCACCCGCTCGCCATCGAGTTCGCCATCTGAACTAACGAACCGATCGGGGAGTTGCTCGTAGCGGTCGTCCTCCATGCCGTAGGGCGCGTGGTCGATGAAGCGGCGAGGGATGAACCACCGGTTCCAGCGGTGCGAGCCCGCGATGAACCGCAATGCGGACGACTCTGGAACCGGGTCGAGGGCGATCCACATCGACACGTTCTGGTCGCCGTCGACGCAGTAGTAGGGCTGGTCGTGATGCCACGGGGTTCGCTCCGTCGCCCCGGCCTCCTTGATGAGGACGTGCTCGTGGAAGAACCTCGCGGTTCGCGAACCCATGAGCGCGGCCGCCGCCTCGGCGAGGGACCCCTCCCGAACGATCTGCTCGTATTCCGGGACGGAGCGCCAGGTGACGTAGTCGCTCCAGAAGCCGACCGCGCTCGAGGGGTCGGTGTACCAGTGGGCGTTCGGGCTCGGCGACTGACGGTTCCGTTCGACTCCCGCGGCGAGCAGCGCGAGATGCTCATTGGAGACTGCGCCGCGCAACACGGTCGCGCCATCACGCCGGAAGTCCTCGATCGTCGCATCGGTCACGGTCACCGCTCCCACGGAGCCGACCGTACCGGCCCGGGACAGCGGTCGTAGAGTGCGGGCGCCATGGCGACCGCGCACCCGACCACCGGAGTCACCTCCCCCGACGACGTCGTCCTTCGACCCGTCGATTGGGCGCTCCTCGCCGTGCCCGGCCTGGTGTGGGGATCGAGCTTCTACCTCATCGCTGTCGGACTCGAGTCGTTCCACCCCGCCTTCATCGGATGGGTGCGGATCGCCATCGGATTCTCCGTGCTCTCCCTCGCGCCTCGTGCGCGCACTCGTCTGCCCGCCGAAACCAGGCCCACCACGGCCCTGCTGTCGGTCACCTGGATGGCGCTGCCGCTCACGCTCTTCGCCTTCGCCGAGGAGCGGGTCTCATCGAGCATCACCGGCATGCTGAACGGCATCAATCCGGTCACCGTCGTCGTGGTCGGCTTGCTCGCCTTCGGTGTGCGAGTCAACACCGGTCGGATCATCGGTCTCACGATCGGCACCGCCGGCGGCGTGCTCATCGCGCTCCCGACGATGGGCGAGGGGTCGTCAAGCATCGCTGGCATCGCGATGATCCTCGTCGCCCTGACCTGCTACGGCATCGCCATCAACGCCGCCGGTCCACTGCAGCGCGCCCACGGCGCGCTGCCGGTGATCCGACGATCCCTCGGTGGCGCCGCTCTGCTCGCTCTGCCGACAGGCCTGTGGGGTCTCACCCAGTCGGAGTTCTCCTGGCCGAGCGCGCTGGCTACCGCGGTGCTCGGAATCTTCGGCACCGGACTCGCCTACGTGGTCCACCTTGGAAACACCGGGCGACTCGGCTCCACCCGGGCGAGCACCACCACCTATCTCATCCCCGGAGTATCGATCATCCTCGGCATGGCGGTGCTCGGGGAGGAGGTCGCCGGCCTCGCCCTCCTCGGCAGTGCCGTCGCCCTGGTCGGGGCCTGGCAAGTCAACCGCAGCATCTGAGCGCTCGCCCCCGCGCCGATACGCTCACGACGTGATCCCCACCGTCGTCGACTACACCGACCCGGCCGCGCCGAGAGCCTTCACCGAGAGCCTTCGAGACACCGGATTCGCCGTACTCGTGAACCACCCGCTCCCGTGGGAGCTGGTGGAGGGCGTTTACGCGGAGTGGGCGGAGTTCTTCACCTCCGGGGCCGCGCGGTCCTACCTCGTCGGCGCCGACGGGCAGGAGGGCTACTTCCCTCCTGACACCTCCGAGACCGCCAAGGGCAACGACGTCCGCGATCTCAAGGAGTTCTTCCACGTCTACCCCTGGTCGACCGTCTACCCGAGCGAGGTCAGCGAGGCCGCACTCCGCTACCGCGACATCGCCTGCGAACTCGCCTCAACCCTGCTCGGCTGGGTTGACGACAACACACCGGCCGAGGTGGCCGCGCGACTCTCGCAGTCGATTCGATCGATGATCGAAGGCAACACGCGCACGCTGCTGCGTGTGCTTCGCTACCCGCCCCTCACCGGTGACGCCCCCGAGGGCGCGATCCGTGCCGCCGCGCACGAGGACATCAACCTTCTCACCGTGCTGCCCGCGAGCGACGAGTCGGGTCTCGAACTGCTTGGTACCGACGGCGAGTGGTACGCGGTGCCCTGCGACCCAGGCTCGATCGCCGTCAACTGTGGCGAGATGCTCGACCTCGCCACGGATGGCCACTACCCGGCCACCACCCACCGCGTCGTCAACCCGGCCGGTGACGCGGCACACCGCGCTCGTATGTCGCTGCCGCTGTTCCTCGGTGCCGCCGATGACGTCGTCATCGCCGACGGTCGCACCGCGTCCGAACTCCTCGCCAAACGACTCATCGAACTGCGGGGCGAACGCGCCAAGTGATCCCGGGTCGGTGTGACCCAAGGCACGACCGGCCCGGCCCGATCAGCCACCGGTACCATTCCCGACGTGTCCGACCCCGCCTCGCCGACCTTTGGCGCGAACTCCTGGCTCGTCGAGGAGATGTACGAGCGCTTCCGCGAGGACCCCGACTCCGTCGGTGAATCCTGGCGGGAGTTCTTCGAGGACTATCGCAGCCAGGCCGACCTGACCAGCCCACACGGCATCGCGACGCCGACCCCCTCCGCGCAACCCAACGGAACCGCTTCCGCCGCGCCGTCGAACGGCACCGCGCCCGCCCCCGAGACCTCGGCGCCGACACCCCGGCCCGTCGCGGCCCCGAGCGACCCGGAGGGCTCGCCGATCCGCGGCGTCGGCGCCCGCATCGTCGAGAACATGGAGGCCAGCCTCGGCGTGCCGACGGCCACGAGCTTCCGCAACATCCCGGCGAAACTCCTCGAGGTCAACCGGAAGGTGATCAACGGCTACCGGGCGCGATCCGGACAGGGCAAGGTCAGCTTCACCCACCTCATCGGCTACGCCATCGTGCGCGCCATCGCCGAGGCGGCCCCCAATATGCGCAACGGGTTCGCCGCCGGACCCAACGGTGAGCCGCGCCTTGTTCGCCACGATGCCGTCCACATGGGTCTCGCCGTCGACGTCGACAAGGGAGATGGCACCCGCACCCTGCTCGTGCCCGTCCTTCGCAGCGCCGACCAACTCGACTTCGCCGGTTTCCTCGTCGCCTACGAGGAGATCATCCGCAAGGTCCGCAACAACAAGCTCACCGTCGATGACTTCCGCGGAGCGAACATCACGCTCACCAACCCCGGAACGATCGGCACCGTCCAGTCGGTGCCCCGCCTCATGCCCGGTCAGGGCGTCATCGTCGGCGTCGGCAGCATCGACTACCCGGCCGAGTTCGAGGGCGCCGACCGCTCGAACCTGTCGTCGTTCGGTATCTCGAAGGTGGTCACGGTCACGAGCACCTACGACCACCGCATCATCCAGGGCGCCGAATCGGGGCTCTTCCTGAAGCGCGTGCACGAGCTGCTCCTCGGTGAACACGGCTTCTACGAGGAGATCTTCCACGCGCTCGATGTGCCCTACGAGGCCGTTCGGTGGCGCCCGGACACCAACCCGATCGACCGCGAGGACGCCATGCTCGCCAAGCAGATGGCGGTCGCGAAACTCATCCGCGTGCACCGCGTGCGCGGCCAC
This sequence comes from Acidimicrobiales bacterium, assembly GCA_030828465.1. GTDB lineage: Bacteria > Actinomycetota > Acidimicrobiia > Acidimicrobiales > Ilumatobacteraceae > Casp-actino5. Next base: position 21,491 of record JAURCL010000010.1, read on the forward strand.
CTAATCGCTGACCTCGACCCACTCCACTGGATGGAGCCGATCATGCCGGTCGAGCTCGACCCAGCGACCTACGGGCTCACCATCTGGGACCTCGACCGCGAGTTCCTCACCGACGGGGTCGGGGGCCGGGCGAAGATGCGCCTCGGCGACCTGCTCGGCGTGCTGCGCGATGCCTACTGCCGATCCATCGGCGTCGAGTACATGCACATCCAGAGCACCGAGGAACAGCAGTGGTTCCAGGAGCGCTTCGAAACCTCACCCCCGGTGATCGATCACGACGGCAAGCTGCGCATCCTTGAGCGACTCAACGCCGCTGAGGCGTTCGAAAAGTTCCTCGCCACCAAGTACGTCGGAACGAAACGCTTCGGCATCGAGGGCGCCGAATCGGCGATCCCAATCCTCGATGAGATCCTTGGCCAGGCCGCTGACGCCGGCCTCGACGGCGCGATGCTCGGCATGGCCCACCGCGGCCGACTCAACGTGCTCTCCAACATCATGGGCAAGAGCCACGAGGCGATCTTCTCCGAGTTCGAGGGGCACCTCGACCCGAGCACCGTTCAAGGCTCCGGCGACGTGAAGTACCACCTCGGATCCTCCGGGTTGTTCACCAGCCCCAATGGTTCCGAGGTCCCGATCGAGCTCGCCGCCAACCCGAGCCATCTCGAGACCGTCAACCCGATCGTCATGGGCATGGCTCGCGCCCGCCAAGACCAAATCGACCCACCGCTCTCGTACTCGGTCCTGCCCCTGCTGATACACGGTGACGCGGCGTTCGCCGGTCAGGGCATCGTCGCTGAGGGGCTCGCCATGAGCGACATCGGCGGCTATCGCGTCGGCGGGACCATCCACCTGATCATCAACAACCAGATCGGATTCACCACCGCCCCCCAGCACGCCCGTTCCTCGCAGTACTGCTCCGATGTGGCCCGCACCATCCAGGCGCCGATCCTGCACGTCAACGGTGATGATCCGGAGGCCTGTGTTCGCGTGGCCCGACTCGCTTGGGAGTACCGCCAGCGGTTCCATAAGGACGTCGTGATCGACATGGTCTGCTATCGCCGGTACGGCCACAACGAGGGCGACGACCCGAGCTACACCCAGCCGCTCATGTACAAGGCGATCGCCGAGCGTCGCAGCGTCCGCAAGCTCTACGTCGAATCGTTGGTGCGACGCGGAGAGATCGACGTCGAGCAGGCCGAGCAGGCGCTCACCGACTTCGGTGCCAAGCTCCAGGAGGCCCTCGACGCCACCCGGGCCCGGGCTCGCGACGAGTTCAAAGCGCCCAAGCCACCACAGCCCGTCGGTGTGCTGCCGCCGATCCCGACTGGAGTGGAGCACGCCACGCTCGACCGTGTCGTATCGCAGCTTTCGGCCTACCCAGAGGGCTTCACCGTCCATCCGAAACTGCTGAAGCAGTTCGAGCAGCGTGACGCCGTCTATCGCGAGGAGAGCGCCGTCGACTGGGCTACGGCCGAAGCGCTCGCCATTGGCTCGCTCGTGCTCGAGGGACACCCGGTTCGTCTCGCTGGTGAGGACTCGCGTCGCGGAACGTTCAGCCAGCGTCACGCCGCCCTCACCGACTACGAGACCGGCGAGGTGTGGGTGCCGCTCAACGAGATCGCCGCCGACACCCGTTTCTGGGTGTACGACTCGCTGCTCAGCGAATACGCGGCCCTCGGCTACGAGTACGGCTACGCCCACGCCAACCCCGAGGCCCTCGTGATGTGGGAAGCGCAGTTCGGCGACTTCATCAACGGCGCGCAGATCATCATCGACCAGTACCTCGTCGCCGCCGAGGACAAGTGGGGTCAGCAGAACTCCTTGGTGCTCCTCCTCCCACACGGCTTCGAGGGACAGGGTCCGGAGCACTCCTCCGCGCGTATCGAGCGGTTCCTCATCCTGGCCGCGGAGGACAACATCCAGCTCTGCAACGCCACGACCGCCGCCCAGTACTTCCATCTCCTCCGACGTCAGATCCACTCCGAGCGGCGCACCCCGCTCGTGGTGTTCACCCCGAAGCAGGGCCTGCGCATGCGCCAGACCCGGTCGAGCGTCGCCGAACTCACCGAGGGCTCATTCCGCGAGGTGCTCGACGATCCCGGCGTGTTCGATCGCGCGAGCGTTCGCCGCGTCGTGTTCTGCTCAGGCAAGGTCGCCTGGGACGCGATGGCAGAGCGCGACCGTCGAGAGGCCCCGGTGGCGGTCGTTCGGGTGGAGCAGCTGTACCCGTTGCCGACGGAGCAGATGTACGCCGTGCTCGAGTACTACCCGAACGCTCGCGAGATTGTCTGGCTCCAGGAGGAGCCGGAGAACATGGGCGCTTGGAAGTTCATCGAACACCGCATCTGGAGGGTGAAGGAGCGCGGCTACGACCTCCGCCATGTCGCCCGGGTCGAGTCAGGCTCGCCGGCGACGGGGTCCAAGACGGTCCACGACCAGGAACTGGTCGACCTCTTGGACGAGACCTTCGACGGACTCTGAGCGCTCAGACCAGATCGAGTCCGAGCACCGCGCCGAGTTCGCTCAGCGCCTTGCGCCAGTCGACGACCTTGATCGTCGCCATGCCCATCGCCGCCGCCGGCTTCAGATTGATGCCGAGGTCGTCGAGGAACACGACCTCGTCAGGCTTGACCCCCGCGGTCGAGCAGGCCAACTCGTAGAAGGCAGGCTCCGGTTTGCGCACCCCGACCTTCGATGACTCGACGACGTGATCGAAGCGGCGCATCGCGTCGTCGACGTCGGGCCGATCACCCGTCGACCCGAGCACGTTGTTAGTGAGGCAGGCGAGGATGAAGCCCTCGTCGTGGAGGCGGTCGAGAGCGGCAACCATCTCGGGCCGTACCTCGCCGTAGAGGCAGCCCAAGACGTCGGATCCAGGGATGCGATGACCGAGGCGCTCCGACTCATCGGCGAAGAGCAAGTCGAACTCCGCGGCGCTCACTTCACGCCGCTCGATCTTCGCCCAGGCGTTCGTATCCGGGTCGATCGAGTTCACCGATCGAATGAAGTCGCGGGGGAGTCCGTTCGCCTCCTCATAACGGTTGAACGCCTCGAAGGGACTGGCGGTGATCACCCCGCCAAAATCCCAGAACACGGCGCGACGCGATCGAGAGGGTGTCGAACTCACGATCGTCGACTCTACGATGGAGGTACCGGCCGCGTGCCAAACCCGTCGCCCTGCTGAGGCGGACGACGACCCGGACGCGATCGCTCGGAGGCAGCAGCCGTCCGATCACCCCCATCGACCCGCTCCGGGTCCGACACGAGGAACACATGTCCAATAACACAGGTCCGAGCCACATCGTGGTCGACGGATCGAACATCGCGACCGAAGGTCGCTCCCTGCCCAGCCTCCAACAGTTGAGCGAGGCGGTGACGGCGTTCATGGCCGATTACCCCGAGGTGCCGGTCACCGTGGTGGTAGACGCCACCTTCGGTCATCGCATCGACAAGTCCGAGCGAGCTGAGTTCGACGAGGCGGTCGCCAACAACGAACTCGTCGCGCCACCGGCCGGCGCCGTCGGTCGCGGTGATGCCTTCGTGCTCAACATCGCGCAGAAGTCCGGCGCCACCGTGCTGAGCAACGACTCATTCCAGGAGTTCCACGGCACCCACGAATGGCTCTTCGACGAGGGCCGACTCATCGGCGGGAAACCCGTTCCCCACGTCGGATGGGTCTTCGTCGCGCGAACCCCCGTACGCGGCACCGTCTCGCGTCAGGCGACGAAAGCCTCGCGCGCGACCGAGTCGAAGACCCGAAAGGCCACCGCTACCGCCTCCGCGTCAAGTTCGAAGACGAAGTCGACTGGGAAGGCGAAGTCGAGCCCTCTGGCGAGTGAGCCGATGCCCACCCCGAAGACCCCGCCGCCGGGGGCAGCGACGGTCAACGAGCTCGTGCCCTTCCTCGACTTCGTGGAACGGCATCCGGTCGGGACCAGCTGCACCGGGGTGGTGGAGGCCTACTCATCCCATGGGGCATACCTGAGAGTGGATGATGTGCGGGTCTACGTGCCCCTGCGGCTCATGGCAGATCCGCCACCTCCGAGCGCGCGCAAGGTCATGAAGATGGGGGAGAGCGCGACCGTCGTCATCGCCGGATTCGTGCCCGCCCGCCGCAGCATCGACGCCGGGTTGCCGGGAATGGTCGACGCGACCGCCCAGACGAGCGACTCTGCTCGGGGGCCGGTCTCGAAGACGACCGCCGCGAAGAAGACTGCCCCGAAGAAGGCCGCGAAGAAGGCTGCTCCGAAGAAGGCTGCTCCGAAGAAGGCCGTGCCGAAGAAAGCTGCCCCGAAGAAGGCTGCTCCGAAGAAGGCCGTGCCGAAGAAGGCCGCGAAGAAGGCCGTGCCGAAGAAGGCTGTTCCGAAGAAGGCTGCTGCGAAGAAGGTGGCGAGCGAGACGATTGCTTCCAAGGCATCGGCTCCGAAGAAGGCCGTTCCGAAGCGGGCTCCCGCCAAGCGGCGCGCGGCCAAGCGGGCAGCCGAGAAACCGGCCTGAGAGACTGACCTCATGCGCATCGTCACCTGGAACGTCAACTCCCTCAAAGCCCGGCTGCCCCGGGTCACCGAGTGGATCGAGGAGGTTCGTCCTGAGGTCCTCTGCCTCCAGGAGACGAAGATGGCCGACGAGGCCTTCCCCGCCCTTCACTTCGAGGAACTCGGCTACACCGGAGCCCATTTCGGGCAGGGCCGCTGGAACGGCGTCGCGATTATCTCGCGGGTCGGCCTCGACGACGTCGTCGCCAACTTCGCTGAAGGCATCGAACCCGACTCGGAGGCGCGCATCATCACCGCTACCTGTGCCGGGGTGCGGGTCTCGAGCGTGTACGTGCCGAACGGGCGCGCCGTCGACGACCCTCACTACGAGTACAAACTCGACTGGCTCGATCGGCTTGTCGCGCATCTCAATCGCGATACCTCGCCGTCCGCCGACGTGGTGGTGACCGGGGACTTCAACATCGCGCCCACCGACGCCGATGTGTTCGATCCCGCCATGCTCGACGGCGGCACCCACGTGACCCCAGCCGAACGCGACCGGCTGGACGCGCTTGCCGAATGGGGCCTTACCGACTTGTTCCGTGGGCACCACACGGCCGACGGCCTCTACTCGTGGTGGGACTACCGGTCGGGCTCCTTCCATAAGGGACACGGCATGCGCATCGACCTCAGCCTCGGCACCGCGAGTGTTGTCGAACGCTGCCGGTGGAGCGTGGTGGATCGCAACGCCCGCAAAGGTGAGTCACCGAGCGATCATGCTCCGGTGATCGTCGAACTCGCCGACTGAACCAGACGCGCGTCAGTCGACGCCGTCAAGGGCGGCGGTCACCCCAGCGATCATCCGCTCGCTCGTCATCATCCCGAGCCCCGTCGCGCGATCGAGAGCAACGGCGTCGCGAGGTGCCGAATCGGCGATCCGCCGAAGCGCCGCATCCGAGCAGAACTCCGACGGCAACACCCCGATCCGACGAGCGGCGGTCTCACGCCACCGCTCCAACCGTGTCATCACCTCACGCTCTCGACGTCGGGTTCCGTCGAGCGGGCGAAGGCGAGGAGGTGCCGCGGCCTCTGCCTCGACCGAGACGAACCCGTCAAGGAACGGTGAGGGTTGCCGCCGGTATCCGCCGCGGCGCTCCGCCCGTGACACGGAACAGAGATCGGTCGCCCGAGTCACGGCGACGTAGAGCAACCTCGCCTCCTCGGCGACCGCCGCCGACGTGGTCGCCGCTCGATGCGGGCTCAGCCCCTTCTCAACTCCCACCACGAACACCATCGGCCACTCCCGCCCCTTCGATGCGTGGAAGGTGAGCACTTCGACACCGGACACATCGCGCACCCCGAACGGGTCGACCGTCGCCAGCCACGACCGGAGCGCTGTCCCATCCCCGTGCGGCTGCTCGCGGAGGAAGTCAACCAAGACCTCACCGACCCGGGCCGTGGCCTCACGGTCATCGGAGGACTGTCGGGTCGGGTCACCCGAACCATCCTGATCGCTATCGAAATCGTCCAGCAGATCATGGGCCAGAGAGCGCAGAGCCGAGGCGGACGAGCATCGCTGCGCCTGGTCGAGCAGGCGACGCTCCACCGAGCCCGAGGCGAGTGCGCGGCGACGGATACGAAGTCCCCGCGCTTCGAGCGCCTCGATCACCCCGCCGGCCACCTGGTGGGTGCGGGCGAGCACCGCCACCTCTCCCCGGCGGATCACGTCCGGATCGCACGCCGCCACCGCGGCCGCGACTGCCTTCGCCTCCTCTGCCTCGTCGGGAAGCACTCGCATCACCACGGGTCGGGCGTCGGAACGAGCCGACACCAGGCCGGCGCCCTGGCCGGAACCGTCGAGCACATGGTTCCCCGCCGCGACGATCTGTGGGGTCGATCGATGATTGACCGGGAGCCGGATCACCTCGACGCCGGGGAACCGGTCGGACACGTCGACGAGGAGCGACGGGTCGGTGCCGTTGAACCCGTAGATCGCCTGAGACGGATCACCCACCAGGAAGAGATCGTTCACCCCCTCGCGGAGGAGATCGACGAGACGATGCTGGAGGGGGTTGAGGTCTTGGGCCTCGTCCACCAGCAGATGTCGGAAGCGCCACCGGGTCGCCTCGGCGTAGGAGCGGTCTCCCTCGAGTTCTCTCACCAGCATCGCGAGGAGATCATCGAGATCGACGACACCTCGCCGGCGCTTCTCCGCGGCATAGGCCTCGAGCGCATCCGGCACCCTCGACATCACCCGGGAATGGCGACCGGCGGTGCGAGCGGCCCGCTGGTAGTTGTCGGGCCCGAGTCCCCGCGCGAGCGCCCAGTTGACCTCCTCCAGCACGGCCGACGTCGCGGCTCGCTCCGCCCCGGAACCGTCGCCTCGACCGCCCGCCGCCCGCAGGAGGCGAGCCCGGTCATCGACGACCGTCGGCACCGGACGGTTCGTGTCCATCCATCGGCGCCTGAGCAGGCCGAGGGCGACCGAGTGGAACGTGCCCGCCTCGACCCGCTCACGAACTCCGCTCGCGCCGAGCCTGCGACGGAGCTCCCCGGCCGCCTCCCGCGTGAACGTGAGCGCGAGCGTGTGGGCGGCATCCGCCGTTCCCGACAGCACCCGATGGGCGATCCGGCGGGTGAGCACCCGCGTTTTTCCGGACCCTGCCCCGGCGATGACCGCCACGAGACGCGACTCGGTCAGCACCGCGCGACGCTGATCGTCATCAAGATCGACGAGCAGGTCGGCTGGTTCCACGACGCAACGGTACCGGCCGCTCCGAAGCCGATCCGAAGGGGCGCTCATGGCACACTCAAGCGATGCCCAGAGCGACCCTCCCGAACTCGATCGACATCGAATACGACACCTTCGGATCCCCCGACGATCCCGCTCTTCTTCTGGTGGCCGGCTTCACCTCCCAACTGATCTCGTGGGACCCGGAGTTCTGCGGCATGCTCGCTGCCCGGGGCCGCTATGTGATCCGCTACGACAACCGGGACTGCGGGCTCTCCACCCATCTCGACGGTGTCACCGTCGACACCGCCCGGGCTACCGAGATCTTCCTACTCGGCCACGACGAGACGATCGAGAGCCCGTACGACCTCTCCGACATGGCGGCCGACGGAGTGGGGCTCCTTGACCACCTCGGCATCGATCGAGCGCACATCATGGGTGTCTCGATGGGCGGGATGATCGTGCAGACCATGGCCATCGAGCATCCGGATCGGATCGCCTCGGTGACCTCGATCATGAGCACCACCGGTGAGCGCGACTACGGAGAACCCACTCCCGAGTCTCTTGCTGTGCTGCTCGCCGACCCGCCGCCTGATCGACAGGCCTACATCGATGGCGCCTCGGAGTACGCGGTCTGGGCCTCCAAGCGCCATTTCGACCTTGAACGCGCCCGCCGCTTCGCGGCTGCCTCGTACGACCGCGCGTTCTACCCCGAGGGCGCCTCGCGTCAGATGACCGCGATTCTCGCGAGCGGCGACCGAGCTGCCGGGCTCAGCCAGCTTCGGGTACCGATGCTCGTGATCCACGGCTGGGACGACACCCTCATCACCCCATCCGGTGGGGAGCGCACCGCCGAGATCACCCCCAGGGCGGAACTGCTCATGCTCGATGACATGGGCCACGATCTGCCCGTGCCACTTTGGCCACGGATCGTCGACGCCGTGATTGCCCACGGCGATCGCAACCGCTAACACGAGACGGCCGTACGAGACATCCGGAGGACTGACATGGCGGGACCACTTAAGGGAGTGCGGATCATCGAGATCGCGGGGATCGGGCCCGGCCCGTTCGCGGCGATGATGCTCGCGGATATGGGGGCCGACGTGATCCGGGTCGATCGCGCCGCGGCCGTCCGCGGCATCGCAACCGACCCCGGCCTCGACGTGCTCCAACGCGGCCGTCGCAACATCGCCCTCGACCTGAAGCACCCCGACGGAGTCGCCACCCTCCTCGACCTCGTTGGCGAGGCCGACGCACTCATCGAGGGGTTTCGCCCCGGGGTCATGGAGCGCCTCGGTATCGGCCCCGAGGTCTGCGCGGAGCGCAACCCCCGGCTCGTATTCGGCCGGATGACCGGATGGGGCCAAGACGGCCCCTACGCCCAGTCCGCCGGGCACGACATCAACTACATCGCTCTCGCCGGCTCGCTCGCCCACATGGGCCGAGCGGATACCGGTCCCGTCCCACCACTCAACATGGTCGGTGACTTCGGTGGGGGAGGAATGCTCCTCGCCTACGGCGTGGTGTGCGGACTGTTGGAGGCCTCCCGATCCGGCGTGGGTCAGGTGATCGACGCCGCCATGGTTGACGGCGCGGCCGTGCTCATGTCGATGTTCTGGGCGTTCTCCGCGATGGGGGTACACGACCCCGACTCCAGAGGCACCAACCTCCTCGACACCGGGGCGCACTTCTACGACGTCTACGAGTGCTCCGACGGCACCTACATCTCCATCGGGTCGATCGAGCCGCAGTTCTACGCCGAACTCCTCGAGCGCCTCGAACTCACCGAGGATCCCGACTTCGCGCGGCAGATGGACAGGGCCGCATGGCCTGATCTGAAACGGCGCCTCACCGACATTTTCCTCCGGCGCACGCGAGACGAATGGTGCGCGCTGCTCGAGCACACCGATGTGTGCTTCGCGCCGGTGCTGACGATGGCCGAGGCGGCTGAGCACCCGCACAATGTCGCTCGTGGCACCTTCACCGAGGTCGCCGGACTCCGCCAGCCGGCGCCCGCCCCCAGATTCTCGCGAACCGCTCCCGAAGTATCCTCGCCCCCCGCGCACCCCGGGCAACACACCCGCGAGACCCTCCTCGACTGGGGGATCGCCCCCGATCGGGTCGAGGCCTTGATCGACTCCGGGGCGGCCCGGCAGGCGTGACCCACACGGTCCGTCTCGTTCGACACGGTCGAGCCACCGCCGGCTGGGATGCCGACCCCGATCCGGGACTCGACGATCTCGGGCGCGAGCAGGCCGAGGTGGTCGCCACGTCGCTCGACGGGACGGTGTCCGCCGGATCGGCGGTGTGGACGAGTCCACTTCGTCGGTGCCGTGAGACCGCCGCGGCGTTCTCCGATCGGCGAGGTGTCGAGGCGCTCGTCGAAGCACGGGTGGCCGAGATCCCGTCTCCGGAGGGGATCGAGATGGCTGACCGCCTCACGTGGCTTCGCCGAGCGATGAGCGGTACCTGGACCGAACTCGGTGACCGATACACCGAGTACCGCGACGGCGTGGTCGAGGCGGTCCTCGGATCCACCGGGGACACCGTCGTCTTCTCCCACTTCATCGCCATCAACGCCGTCATCGGACATTGCCTCGGCGACGACCGGCTCGTGATCGATCGGCTCGATAACACGTCGGTTACCACCGTCGAGATCGAACCGGTCACCCGAACCGCACGGCTCGTCGCCCGCGGTCGGGAGGCCGACACGCTCATCCGCTGATGGCGTGATCTCGCGTCGTGCCGACGTCGCCGGCCGGAGCGGTGGCATGCTCTGGCAGTGACCGGGCCCCGACGTGTCATCGCCATCGCCATCGCTTTCGCCACGGCCGCCGTGACGGGCTGCGCCTACCTCGATGGCGACGCCGAACCGCTCCCACCGGTCGCGGGCAGCCCCGAGACACCAACGGCGACCGACGCGTCCACGGCTGAAGCGATGGCCAACGACATCGCCGATGCGAGCCCCGATGAGCCGGCCGCCACCACGAGCACGACCATCACGACCACCCTTCCTCCGACCACGACCATTCCGCCGCCACTCGGCGTCGACGAGTTGATCCTCGGGCCCGACGGCATCGGGGGCGCGCTGCTCGGCGCCGATCCGGACACCTCCGTCAACTACATCTCATCGATCCTCGGCGCGCCGACCGACGACAGCGGCTGGGTGGATCCCCTCGAGTTCTACCTCTGTCGCGGCACCACCGTCCGCCGCGTCGAATGGGGGGTGCTGTCGGTCATGTTCGGCGACGAGTCCGACATCGCCACCGGCAGAACCCATCTCATCTCGTGGACCTACGGTCTCATCGACCGCCTCGGCGATGAGCCCCTCGGGCTGCGCACCGCCGGGGGAGTCACCCTCGGCGACCAGCTCGACGGCCTGCGCTCGGAGTTCGGGTCGATCGCCGTCGACGAAGGCGACGCCGATCTCGACATCCCGCCGAGCTTCTACATCGGTCCGACGCTCAGAGGCCTCAGTACCGGTATCGACGATGACGACTATGTGCTCGTCATCATCGGTGGCAGCGGGTGCACCGGATGACCCTTCTCGAATGGCACGACCTCAACGCCTGGGTACTCATCTGGTCGAACGCCGCTCTCGGCCTTTGGTTCAACGCGGCCCAGATGGCACCGCGGCTCCGCCACCGAGCCATCTGGCCCACCACGGTCGTGGTGCAGGCGACCGTGTTCACGCAGGCCGTGCTCGGCGTGTTGATCGTCAACCGCATGGAGCTCGAGCTCGACGATATGCACGCCCTCTACGGCTTCTCGACCATCATCGCCGTCGGCATCCTCTACAGCTACCGGTCGAGCCCATTCATCCGCGATCGGCAGTGGCTGCTCTACGGGCTTGGGTCGTGGTTCGTGATGGGCCTTGGGTTGCGCAACCTCTATCTGCACTGACGGCCAACGAACGCCGAGCGTCAGGCCGTCGTGATCAACTCGCGGAGCAACCCCACCAGGTGCACCGGCGGCGCGACATCGCGGGGGAGTGGCACGACCAGCTGACGCTGCTGCTCCTTGACGATCGCATTGCGGGCAAGACGACGAAGCCGCATCGACTCGCTCGCCTTCAACTCGACACCGCTCAACCGGGCCTGACGCCCGCGCTGACGATCGCCCGTCACCTGCAACTCGGTGATCCCGCAACGGATGCACTCGGCGCGCAACTCACCGATCGTCAACAACATCTCCGCCTCGGCCGGAACGGGGCCGTAGCGGTCCTCCCACTCGGCGCGGATGTCGGCCACCTCCTCGGCGGTGGTGACCTGGGCGAGCCGTCGATAGGCCTCGAGCCTCAACTCCTCCTTGGCGACATAGTCGCCCGGCAGGAACGCATCGGTCGGGATGTCGAGCGACACCGACGGTGGGGTCGGCGGCGGTTCCCCCTTCATCTCGGCCACCGCTTCGGTGACCATCTGGCAGTAGAGGTCGTAGCCGACCGCGGCGATGTGCCCGGACTGTGACTCGCCGAGGAGGTTCCCGGCGCCGCGGATCTCCAGATCGCGCATGGCGATCCGGAAGCCGGATCCGAGATCGGTGGACTCGCCGATCGTTCGGAGCCGCTCGTAGGCCTCCTCGCTCAGCGTGCGTTCCCGCGGATGGAAGAGATAGGCGTAGGCCCGTTGACCACTGCGCCCCACCCGGCCGCGCAACTGGTGCATCTGTCCAAGACCGAGCAGGTCGGAGCGCTCGACCACCAGGGTGTTCACCGTCGGCATATCGATTCCCGACTCGATGATCGTCGTGCATACCAGAACGTCGTAGTGCCCTTCCCAGAAGTCGACCACGACCTGCTCGAGAGTTCCCTCGTCCATCTGTCCGTGGGCGACCGCGATACGGGCTTCAGGTACGAGCTCGCGCAAGCGGGCTGCCGCGCCTTCGATCGACTTGACTCGGTTGTGCACCCAGAACACCTGGCCCTCGCGGAGCAGTTCGCGTCGGATCGCCTCCACCGCGACTCGCTCGTCGTACTCGCCGACGAAGGTCAGGATCGGCTGTCGGTCCGCCGGTGGGGTTTGCAGCAACGACAGATCTCGGATACCGACGAGCGACATTTCGAGGGTGCGGGGGATCGGGGTAGCCGACATGGTGATCACGTCGACCGAGGTCGCTAGCTGCTTGATGGCTTCCTTGTGGGTCACCCCGAACCGCTGCTCCTCGTCGACCACGAGCAGACCGAGATCCTTGAAGGCGACGTCGCCCGTCAGCAGGCGATGGGTGCCGATCACGCAGTCGATCTCCCCGGTGGCGAGACCGGCCACCACCCGGTCTGCCTCAGCACGGGTGAGGAAGCGCGAGAGCACCTCCACTCGGATCGGGTAGCCCGAGAACCGATCGGCGAACGTCGCCCCGTGCTGTGTGGCGAGCAGCGTGGTCGGGGCGAGCACCGCCACCTGCTTGCCACCCTGGATCGCCTTGAAGGCGGCCCGGATCGCCACCTCGGTCTTGCCGAAGCCGACATCGCCGCACACGAGGCGGTCCATCGGCATCGCCCGCTCCATATCGGCCTTCACCTCGTCGATCGCCCGCCGCTGATCAGGGGTCTCCACATAGGGGAAGGCCGATTCCATCTCCGCCTGCCAGGGAGTGTCCGGCCCGAAGGCGTGACCCTCGGTGGACACGCGGCGTTGGTAGAGCACGACGAGCTCCTGGGCGATCTCGCGAACCGCGGAGCGGACACGCGTCTTCGAGGCCGCGAAGTCGCTGCCTCCGAGCCGGTGCAGGGTCGGCGTCTCCCCACCGATGTAGGGGCGGAGCGAGCCAATCTGATCGGAGGGCACATACAGCTTGTCGGCGCCCTTGTAGGCGAGGAGCAGGTAGTCGCGCTCGGCCCCGCCGATCGCCCGAGTGACCATCCCCTCGTAGCGACCGACCCCGTGATGCTCGTGGACCACGTAGCTCCCGGGTCGGAGACCCTCGAAGGTGGTGGTGGCGGTGCGCTGCCGTGGGCGACGATGAGCTCGCCGGCGACCGGTGAGATCGGCCTCGCAGATCACCGCGACCTTCGCCCGAGGTAGGTGCCAGCCCCGATGGATGGGGGCGACGGCGACATAGCCGCCGGGTATCGACAAATCGGTCGAGGGGGTCGCGCGAGCCAACTCGAGGCCGTGCTCGAGGAACGACTCGGTGATCCGGTTCGCTGAACCGTCACCATCGGCCGCTATCACCACCCGGGTGCCACTGGCGATCAGGTCGCGAACACGGTTTGCCAACCCCGCGACGTCGCCGCCCACCGGACCCCAACCCGACGACTCGACGATGGGTGTGTCGGGCGATTCGGGAGCCGAGTCCATCGTCCAGAAGGCACCCGAGCCAGCGAGGAGGCGATCAGGATCCACGTGGAGCCGCGGGAAGGACACCTCCGGATCGCGAGCCCAGGTCTGGGCGAGGGTGCGGGCCAGGTCGTCCTCTTCCGCGATCAGGTCCGCGGCCCGATCGCGCATCCGGCGCGGCTCGACGAGGAGCACACGGGCGGACTCGGGAAGCAGATCGGTGATGAGGAGATCCGAGTCGACGAGCCAGGGCAGCCACGACTCCATCCCATCGAAGTGGGTGCCCTCGGCGAGTCGCTCCCATTGCTCGCGGCCCCACGGATCGCTCGCCACGAGTGATGAAGCGCGCTCCCGCACACCGGCATCCGGGGTCAACTCGCGCGCGGGGAAGATTCGTACCGAGGGGACGTCGGTGATCGAGCGCTGGTCATTCACCCCGAACTCGGTCAGCCGGTCGACCTCGTCGCCCCACAGGTCGATGCGCACAGGTCGGTCGGCCGTGGAGGGGAACACATCGATGATCGCGCCGCGGCGGGCGAACTCGCCGCGGTGCTCGACCAACTCCTCGCGGCGGTAGCCCGCGGCGACGAGATCGCGGACGATCGCCTCAGGGTCGATGACATCTCCGTGGGCCACCTTGAGCGCTGACACCTTGTCGGCGCCCGGTCCGAGACGCTGCAGCAGCGCCCGCACCCCGGCCACGATCACCCGGGGGCAGTCATCGGCACGACGGAGGCGCCAGAGCACCTCGAGGCGGCGCCCCATCGTCTCGATCGCCGGGGAGACCCGTTCGAACGGGAGGGTCTCCCACGCTGGGAAGAGGGCCACCGACTCCGAGGGAAGCAACTGGCAGAGATCGTCGTGCAGGCGAGCGGCGTCGGTGCCCGTCGCGCACGCCACCACGAGTGGTCGTCGCTCGGACAGGCGCGCCAGCGCCGCGATCGACACCGGACGGGCCACCTCGGCGACCGCGATCCGCGCCGATGGGTCACCGAGGGCCCCCATGACCGCCGGCTCGTCTCGGAGAAGGCCGACCAGCGACCCGAGTGGAGCCTCGGTCATCGCGAGTTGATGTCCTGCATCGTCTCGGCGGCACCCCGCGTGACGATCGAACTGATCGCGTCGGCCGCGATCTCCACCGACACATCGAGCACTTCTCGCTCGCGAGCGGGGATGCGCGACAGCACATGATCGGCGCCCCGCGCCGCCGATGGAGGTTTGCCGACACCGATACGGATCCGCAGGTAGTCCTGGGTGGAGAGCGCCGAGGTGATGCTTCGCAGACCGTTGTGGCCGGCCAGGCCACCTCCGGCCTTCACCCGCACAACACCGGGCTCCAAATCGAGTTCGTCATGGACCACGATGATCCGCTCGGGGTCGGCGAACTTGAATCGCTTCACCAGCGAGGCGGCGGCGCGACCGGACTCGTTCATGAAGGTGAGCGGAACGGCGAGAACGACCCGCGTTTCGTCGATTCGGGTCTCCGCGACCGCGGCGTCATTCTTCCCGGTGCGAAGGGTGTCGCCGAGACGCTCCGCGAGCAGTCGGACCGCCTCCTCACCGACGTTGTGACGGGTTCGCTCGTAGCGGCGACCCGGATTGCCGAGGCCGAGAATGAGCCAGTCGAAACTTCCCGAGGCGTCGCCGCCGCGGATTCTGGCGAACATCGGCTCAGCTCGCGATCGCCGCGCTCAGCGGGCGATCACTCGGAGTCGTCGCCCGAGGCCTCGGCGGAGGCGTCGTCAGAGGCTTCGCCCTCGGACACGGTGGCTTCGCCATCCTCGCCCTCCTCGGCAGCCGGCTCCTCCTCGACAGCGGTGCGCAGGATCGTCACCGTGACGACCGGCTGATCGTCCTCGTGAACGAAGGAGCATCCAGCGGGAACGGCGATCTGGCCGACGGTGATGACGTCATCGATAGTCATCTCGGAGATGTCGATCTCGAACGAGTCGGGGATGGTCCTCGGCGTGGTGCGGACCTGAAGCTCGGTCATCTGCAGATCGACGAGACCGTTATGCAGCGCGACTTCCTTCGCCTCACCGTTCAGGTGGACGGGAACGCTGACGACAATCTCGACGTCGAGATTCACCTGGAGGAAGTCGATGTGGCTCACGGTGCGGCGTACCGGGTGGCGCTGCATCTCCTTGACGATCGCCGGGTAGACGTTGCCCTCAACGGTCAGATCGAGCACGGTGTTGACGCCCGAGGGGCCCGCCAGGGCGGCGCGAAGATCGCGGCGGTTCACCGAGATGCTGATCGGGGTCATCCCGAGGCCGTAGACGACGGCGGGGATGCGGTCCTCGCGGCGGAGCCGGCGGGAGGACGGGCTGCCGGTCTGGCGACCGGTTTCGGCGATGAGAACGTTGCTGGACATGTGCGCCTCGGTGAAGGTTCGGTCGGGACGGGCCCGATGCGGCACCGGCCGAGGCTATCGGCGGACGGGCGGGGCAACACCCGCGCGAGGCGGGGCTCAGGCGTAGTTCTCGCCAGCGAAGATCTCGCTGACGCTGGTGTCATCGAACACCGCTGAGAGCGCCTCGGCGATGAGCGGGGCGATCGACAGCACCTCGATCTGAGGGAGTTGCTTCTCCTCGGGGAGCGGGAGCGTGTTGGTCAGCACCACCCGCGAGATCGGTGAGTTCTTCAATCGATCCACCGCGGGACCCGACAGCACCCCGTGGGTGGCCATGGCCCACACCTCGGTCGCCCCGCGGGCGAGCAGGATCTCGGCTGCCGAGACGATGGTTCCACCGGTGTCGATCATGTCGTCGGTCAGGATGCAGAGCCGGCCGGCCACGTCGCCGATGACCTCCTTGGCCTCCACCACGTTCGCCTGACCCTTCGGGCGACGCTTATAGATGAAGGCGATGTCGGCCTCGCAGTCGTGCAGGTGCTGGGCCATTCGCTCGGCCACCTTGATGCGGCCCGAGTCGGGGGAGACGATGACCGGAGCATCGGGAGCCTGGGCCCTGATGTAGGCCTCGAGCACCGGACCGGCGGTGAGGTGGTCGACCGGCCCGTCGAAGAACCCCTGGATCTGGCCGGAGTGCAGGTCGATCGAGATCAGGCGGTTCGCTCCGGCCAGCCGGAACATGTCGGCGACGAGGCGGGCCGTGATCGGCTCGCGACCCTCGGCCTTGCGGTCCTGGCGGGCGTATCCGTAGAACGGGCAGACCGCGGTGATGCGCTTCGCCGAGGCTCGCTCCGCGGCGTCGATCATCGTCAACTGCTCCATGATCGAGTCGTTGACCGAGCGACCGTCGATGCCGTAGTGGCTCTGCATGATGAACACGTCGGTGCCGCGCACGCTCTCCGCGAATCGCGGGCGGATCTCACCGTTGGAGAACTCGACGATGTTCGGGTTGCCGAGCGACACCCCGAGATGGGAGGCCACCTCCGCGGCGAGGGTCGGATGGGTCCGACCGCTGTAGACCGCGAGCTTCTTCGTGGTGACCTTCTCGAGTGGTTCCAAGTGTCTGCTCTCCTCCCCCGGGTGGGGCCTCGCGATCAGCGGTCGTCAGACGCAGTGTAGAACGCGCCGCTCACCCCGCCCGAAGGCACCGTCGTGCCGGCGGGCAGATGAGCGAAGGGCCCGACGTGGGCTGCGTCGCCGATCGTCGCTCCGACGCCGACGGAGTTCTCGACCACGCACTCGCGGCCGACGGCGCAGTCGTCGAGATGGGTGAAGGGCCCGATCCGAGATCCGTCTCCGATCGAGGTCATCCCGCGCAGGATCGTTCCCGGGTAGAGAGTCACGTCGGTGCCGATCGTGACCGTCACGTCGAGGAAGGTCTGCCGCGGGTCGAACATGGTGACCCCCGCGCTCAACCAGTGGCGGTTGGTCCGGTTTCGCATCTCGCGTTCCGCGAGGGCGAGCTGCCAGCGGTCGTTCACGCCTTGGGTCTCGGCGGACGGGGCCCGTACGCATCCGACGCGATGGCCGAGGTCGGCCAACTGAGCGATCACATCGGTGAGGTAGTACTCGCCCTGGGAGTTGTCGGCGTTCAGGTTCCGCAGCGCGGGCCCGAGGAGGTCACGGCGGAAGGCGTAGACACCGGTGTTCCACTCCTTGATGTCGAGCTCCTCCGGGCTGGCGTCGCGCTGCTCGACGACCCGGAGCACCCGGCCGTCACTGGCGCGGACCACTCGCCCGTAACCCGTCGGATCGTCGAGCGTGCTCGTGAGCACCGTTGCCGCGTTGCGGTTCTCGTCGTGGGAGCGGACCAGTTCGGCGAGGGTCTCGGAGCGAAGCAGGGGAGTGTCGCCGGGGAGCACGAGCACCACCGAGTCGTCGTCGTAGTCGTCACCGTCGAGTCGCGTCATGCCAACGGCGGTCGCGTCGCCAGTGCCGTTCTGCTGGACCTGCTCGGCGAAGCGGATGCCCGCCCACTCGGGCGCAAGACGCTCCGCCTCCTCCGAGACGAGCTCACCGCCGTGGCCCACCACGACCACGGTCGTGCTCGGCCGCACCGCCTCGAGGGCGTGGACCACGTGCAACAGCATGGGGCGGCCGCAGATCGGGTGAAGGGGTTTGGGGGTGCGCGACCTCATCCGGGTCCCGACACCGGCCGCGAGGATGATGGCCGAGATGTCCATGTGGTTCCGGGGAGAGGACTCGAACCCCTACACGCGGCACCAAAAACCGCTGTCCTGCCAATTAGACGACCCCGGATGGTCGACGGGATGACTGCCACCCCGACGACCACACGGTATCCGCCGACGCGCATTCGCCCGACCCCGTTCGGAACGCCGCCGCAGCCGGTAGCGTGCCCGCCCTATGGGTTCGCTCGTGAAGAAGCGCAGGAAGCGCATGCGGAAGAAGAAGCACAAGAAGATGCTGAGGCGCACGCGCCACCAGCGCCGCAAGTAGCACCTCGCGTCGAAGCGACGTCACGCTCCGAGCGTCGACGTCTCCACCACACGAGCGCCCTCGTCGGTCAGACCGGCGAGGGCGTCGCCATGTCGGCCCTCGACGAACCAGGTGGCCCCACTGCCGGCCAGCACGGGAGCGGCCCCACAGCGCTCTCGGATCGCGTCCCGCCACCCAGCGAGTTCTGGGGTGACCGCGATCGCCGCTGTCTCGAGATCGTTGCGCCGTTCACCGGTCGGACCGCCCAGCGCGTCCCAGGCCGCGTAGACCGCCGGTGTCGACGACGACAGCGGCGGAATCACGAGCGTGACATCGAGATGCCGGTCAGGCTGCGGCTCGACGATCTCGCCGATCCCGGTCACGCGCGCTCGGCCCCCGACGAGGCAGAACGGGATGTCGGCGCCGAGACGCGATGCCCCGGTCAGGTCATCGAACTCGGCCCATCGGAGTACCGCCGCGGCGTCCGCCGAACCGCCGCCAAGGCCGCCGCCGTGGGGGATCGACTTGCGCAACCTGACGCGCGCTGTGCGACCGGCGAGAACGAGGGCCCGCAGGCAGAGATTGGTCTCGTCGGTTGGCACACCGACGGCGAAGGGTCCCGACACCTCGATCGACGACTGCTCGGCGGGCTCAATCTCGAGCTCATCAGCGAGATCGAGGGAGACCATTTCGGCGTCGATCAGGTGGAAGCCGTCGGCTCGACGACCCGTCACCCTGAGCGACAGAGTCAGCTTGGCGTGGGCGAGCAGACGAGTCATCTCGAGGCCACCACCGCATCGGTGAGCGCGTACCACTGCTCGAGTCCGAGTGTCTCCGGCCGCGCCGTCGGATCGATACCGGACGCCTCGATCAGCGATACCGAGGCGATGCCGGCGAGCGATCGGCGCAGCATCTTGCGACGTTGACCAAAGCCGGCGCGGAGGAGCTCGTCGAGCACACCCTCGTCGATGACCGGGACCTCGGGGTGACGCTCGATAGCGACAAGGGCCGAGTCGACGTTCGGCCGAGGCAGGAAGACCGTGGGTGGGACGCGGCCGACGATGCGCGCCCGGGCGCGATGGGCGATGCGCACCGACACGGCCCCGTATTGACCTGAGCCCGGCCCGGCAGCGAAGCGCTCCGCCGCCTCGAGCTGCACCATGACGAGCATCCGCGAGATTCGCGGCACCCCGGCGAGGAGCTCAACGATCAGCGGGGTGGCGATGTTGTAGGGAAGGTTGGCGACCAGGGTCCACGAGTCGGCCCCGTCGAGCACCGACTCCCAATCAAGGTTCATCGCGTCGCCCTCGACGACTCGGATCACCTCGACACCGTCGGTGAGACGCCGGAGCACTGTCGCGATACCCCGATCCACCTCGACCGCGGTCACCGAGGCACCGGTCTCGGCGAGGGCAAGGGTGAGTGAGCCGAGTCCTGCGCCCACCTCGACCACATGGTCACCGGCGCCGACCGCGGCGAGCTCGGCGATTCGACGGACCGTGTTGGGATCGACCACGAAGTTCTGCCCGAGGTCGCGACGGGGAGCCAGACCGCTCTCCTCGAGGAGCGCCGCCAGAGCGGGACGCGAATGGGTCACCAGCGGTACTCCACCCGGATCGGCGCGTCGGTCGGGTCGGCGATCCGGCTGAACGCGATCGGATGGAGTTCGACCTCCTGGAAGCCGGCGCGGTCGACCAGCGTCACGATGCATGACACCGAGCGCTTGTTCTCGATGTTGGTGATCGTCACGTAGCGGCCGATCTCGGCCCCTCGCGCGAAGCAGAGATCCTCCTCAGGTGACTCGTAGGTGAACGAGGCGAGCCCGGTGTAGGTGCCGTCGTCGGAGGGAATCGCGATGAACGCTCCCTCGGGGGGCGCGATCGTCACCCGCCGCTCGAGGTGGGCCGGAATGGGCACACCGAGCGGATCGTCGGACTCGGTTGCGTCGGCGGTCTCCGCTGTCTCGTCAACCGGGATCGCGGTCACCACCGTCGACATGTCGTCCGGTCGGTCGTCGCCGTCGAGCAGCACCGCCGCTGGGACCGCGATCACCGTGAGCGCAAGGGCAAAGGCGAATCGCCGTCGCTGACGAACGACAGGGTCGACGCTCACGAGGGCCATCGGGACTCCACATCGTCGATGGCGAAGAATCGGCGGGTGTTGGCGTGGGTCGCGGTTGCGACCTCGGCGCGGTCGAGATCACGGAGGTCGGCGATCGCGGTGCCGACGGTGGCCACGAGCGCCGGATGGTTGGCGCGCCCCCGGTGGGGAACCGGGGCGAGATAGGGGCTGTCGGTCTCGATGAGCATCGACTCGAGCGGGCATCTGACGGCCGCCTCGCGGAGGTCGGTGGCGCTCGGGAAGGTGACGATGCCCGAGAAACTCACCATCGCGCCCCGCTTGATGCAGGCATCGAGCTCGTCGACCCCGCCGGTGAAACAGTGGAACACCGTCCGCTCGGGGATGCCCTCCGCATCGAGGATCTCGAAGGTCTCTTCCCAGGCCTCGCGGGTGTGAATCACCAACGGCAAGGAGCGTTCGTTGGCCCACCCGATCTGGGTGCGGAACGCCTCGGCCTGAGTGCCGCGAGGGGAGTGGTCGTAGTGGTAGTCGAGCCCGGCCTCACCGACGGCGACCACGCCGGGCGAGTCGAGGAGATCGACGACGGAGTCGGTTCCGTGCGATGCCTCGTGCGGGTGCAAGCCGACCGTCGCCCACACGTCGCGGTGCGCCGCGGCCACCTCAAGCGCGGAGAGCGTCGTGGCGCGATCGCATCCGACCACGACGAACGTGTCGACACCATCGGCTCGGGCGAGATCGAGCGCAGAGGCGGAGCCGTCGGGGATGCGCTCGTCGTAGACGTGGCAGTGCGAGTCAGCCCATCGGAGGCCATCCGACGCGACCTCGTCCACCTTTCGCGACACTCGGATCAGCTCCGGATGCGCGGGAAGAGTGGATCACCCTTCGTCACGGTCACGCCACCGGGATAGCCGCCCCAGCGGGCGTCGTCGGGCAGTCGCCGATCCGCCACCGATCCGTTGAGACCGAGGCGCGACCAGATCGCGTCCGCGGTCGACGGGACGGCCGGCCAGGCGAGCAGGGTGACGATCCGCAACGCCTCGAGGGCATCGCCCATCACCGCGTCGAGGTCGGCTCCCGGGGTCATCTTCCAGGGCTCGTTGGCCTCAAGGAAGGCGTTCGTCGCCCGGATCAGCGACCACGTCGCCTCGAGGGCGCGCGAGGGAGTCACCGCCTCCCATGCGGCCGAGGTGTCGGCGACCGCGGCTTCCGCGGCGGCGGCGAGCGGGGAGTCGTCGCGTGGTGCGGGTCCGACACCACCGCAGGACTTGCCGACCACGGTCGCGACCCGCGAGGCGAGGTTGCCGAGGTTGTTCGCGAGATCGGAGTTGTAGCGAGCGACGAGACCGTCGTAGGAGAAGTCGCCGTCGGATCCGTAGGACGTCTCGGCGAGCACGTAGTAGCGGAACCCGTCGACGCCGACGGTGTCGACGAGATCGAGCGGGTTCACCACGTTGCCGGTGCTCTTGGCCATCTTCTCGCCGTCGACGAGCAGCCAACCGCCGACCGCCCAACCTTTCGGCAACTCGACACCGGCGCTCATCAGCATGGCGGGCCAGTAGACGCAGTGATGGCGGATGATGTCCTTGCCGATCAGGTGGTAATCGACGGGCCAGCGCTCGGTGTAGTCGACGGAGGGATCGCCGAAGCCGGTGGCCGACAGGTAGTTGGTGAGCGCGTCGAACCACACGTAGGCGACATGGCGGTCATCCCAGGGGAGCCGGATTCCCCAGTCGAGGCTGGTCCTGCTCACCGAGAAATCGCGGAGGCCACCGCGGATGAGGCCGAGTGCCTCGTTGCCTCGAAACTCCGGCACGATCGCACCGGGGTGCGCTGCGTACCAGTCGAGGAGGCGGTCTTGGAAGCGGCTGAGGCGGAAGAAGTAATTCTCCTCCTCGAAATGGTCGACCGGCCGTTTGTGGATCGGGCAGAGGTCGTCGTCGAGCAGTTCGTCGTCGGTGTAGTACTCCTCGCAGGCCACGCAGTACTTGCCGGAGTACGTGTCGAGTTCGATGTCGCCCGCGTCGTAGCAGCGCTGGAGCAACTCGGTGACGGCAGCGTGGTGGCGGGGTTCCGTGGTGCGGATGAAGTCGTCGTTGGCGATGTCCAGTCGACCCCACGCCTCGGCGAATTTCGGAGCGATCGAGTCGCAGAACTCCTTGGGGGAGAGGCCGGCGGCGTCGGCGGCCTGGCGGATCTTCAGTCCGTGCTCGTCGGTTCCCGTGAGGTAGAGCACATCGTCACCGAGGAGGCGGTGCCAGCGGGTGAGCGCGTCGCCGACGATCGTCGTGTAGGCATGCCCGAGGTGGGGTTCCGCGTTGACGTAATAGATCGGTGTGGTCACGTAGAAGCGGCTCACCTCCCCGACGCTACCCAGCCGCCGGATAGCGTCCTCGTCGTGCCCGGGGAGTTCGCCAGTGCGACCGCAGTCGTCGCTCGGGGAGACATCGACCCGTCCGGCATGACGGTGTTCGACTGCGAGGTGATCGACGGTTGGGACATCGCCGGCAACGCGAACGGCGGATATCTGCTCGCGATCGCTGCGCGCGCGATGGAGCAGGTGGTCGGTCGACCCCCGCTCACCGTCACCGCCCACTACCTGTCGCCGGGACTCCCTGGCCACCACACGGTCACCGTCGAGGTGGTCAAGATCGGCCGGATGATCGCGACCGCCACGGCGACCATGGTGTCGGACACCACGGGCCGAGAGGTGGTGAGGCTGCTCGGCGCCTTCGGTCACGGCGATCCCTCCGCTCCCTCGATCATCGCCGGCGCGCCGCCCCAGCTTCCCGACTTCGCTGACTGCGTCGTCGATCGCCCCGGGCCCGATCAGCCGATGCCGACGATCTTCGCCCGGTTCTCGATGCGACTCGACCCCGCGTGCACCGGGTTCCGGGAGGGCCGCCCAACCGGCACCGCTGAGATGCAGGGATGGTTCGAGTTCGCCGACGGCTCCGAGATCGACCGGATCGCGCTGCTGCTCGTCGTCGACGCCTTCCCTCCTCCCGTCTTCAACTCCGAACTGCCGGTGCTCTGGGTGCCGACGGTGGGGCTCACCGCGCACATCCGAGGTGTCCCGGCCCCGGGCCCACTCGCGTGCGTGTTCCGGTCCCGGTTCATCGCCGACGGGATGTTCGAAGAGGACGGCGAGGTGTGGGACTCCGCCGGTCGGCTCGTCGCTCAGGCGCGTCAGCTCGCGCTCACGCCGCTCGGCTGAACTGGCTGATCACCGGCACGACTCGGCGGGCGCGTCGAGCTCCCACCGACAGCCCGACCGCGAACGCGCCGGCGGCCACCGATGAGGTCGCGAGCGCCGCGAGGGTGCGACGGATCACGGTCCGCGAGCGCTGGCGGAAGTGCACGATCGGCCAGCCGCTGCGGCGGGCGTGACGTTCCAGGCGCCCGTCGGGGTTGACAACGACCGGGTGTCCGACCGCCGACAGCATCGGGAGATCGCTCGAGGAGTCGCTGTAGGCGTAGCACTGCGCGAGGTCCAAGTTGTCCCAACGGGCCAACTGCTCGATCGCCTCCACCTTTCCCTCGCCGTAGCAGAACGGTCCCTCCAACTCGCCGGTGTAGACACCGTCGAGCACTTCACCGCGAGTGCCGATCGCCCCGGTCATGCCGAGGGAGAGCGCGAGCGGCTCCACGATCTCCTGAGGGGCAGCCGAGACGATGAAGGTTGAGCGGTTCGCGTGCCGGTGGATGTCGAGCAGCCGTCGGGCCTCCGGTCTGATTCGGCCGAGGAGCGTCGGGATGACCCGCTCGTTGAGCGACTGGAGGTCGTCGCGGCGCTGACCGCGGATGAATCCGAGGATCCGATCGCGCGCCTCAGCGGCGATGTCGTTGCCGTGATCGCCGCGCAATTTGAACAACGTTGCGCCGACCGCGTCGCGCAGCAGTTCCCGGGTCGGCATGAGCCGGGCGGCTTGGGCGGCTCGGGCGAGCGTGAACGCCGAGGAGCCGCTGATGAGCGTCCGGTCGAGGTCGAAGAACGCGGCGCTCGGCCCGCTGGACGCGACGTGGACGTACTCGCTCACCGAGTGCCCCCGTCGTCGGTCCCAGAGTCTTTCGCCATCGCGATAACGAGATCGTAGGCGGTGCGCCTCGGAACACCGAGTCGCCGGGCGACCGTGGTCGCGGCATCGCGTCGGGTCGCGCCGTCCGCGAGCTCGCGCTCGAGGAGATCGCGCACCATCGACTCGTCGACGGGTGTGTCGTCGGCCGGACGTCCCTCGAGAACGATCACGTACTCACCGCGGGGCGATCCGATGTCGATCGAGCCGAGGCTCCCGCGCACGGTCTCCTCGTGCATCTTGGTCAGCTCTCGAGACACCGAGACCCGGCGCTCGCCCCCACACACCTCGCGGAGGTCGTCGAGGGTTCGTTCCAAGCGGTGGGGAGCCTCGTAGAGCACGACCGTCACCGCGCTGGCCGCCACCTCGGCGAGTCGCTCCTCGCGATCACGGCCCGATCGCGGGAGAAATCCCTCGAAGGCGAATCGCGAGGTGTCGAGACCGCTGACCACTAACGCGGCGAGCAGGGCGCTCGCCCCCGGAACCGCCTCGACGCGGTGTCCTGAGTCGGCGACGGCGGCTGCTAGTCGACCGCCCGGATCGGAGAGCGCCGGTGTGCCGGCATCGCTGATCAACGCCACCGAGTGCCCGCTCGCGAGGAGGTCGACGACCTCCTCGACGAGGTCCCGCTCGGTGTGCTCATTGCACACGGCGAGCCGACGGGACTCGATGCCGAGGTGCTGGAGCAGGCGCCCGCTGTGACGGGTGTCCTCACAGCAGATCAGGTCAGCTCGGCCGAGGACCTCGACGGCGCGCGCCGAAACATCCGACAGGTTGCCGATCGGGGTCGAGACGAGGTGGAGCGTGCCGCTCACCGGTCGTCGTTCCTGATCGCCACCTCATCGCCCACTCTGAGGCCCCAGCGAGCGAACGCGCCGGCCTGCGCCTCGATGACCGTTCGCGCGGCCGGGACGGGAACGCCGAGGCGGTGTCGCTGCATTCGAGCGGTCTTGATCACCACGCCGTCGCGATCGAGGTAGGCAACGTCGATCGCGAACCGCATGCCGACGGTGTGCACCCATCGACAGGGCCGCAACACGAGCGCTCCATCGAAGTCATCGCGTCCGAGGAGGCCGCGGCGACGATCGACGCGCGACTCGGCGAGTTCCGCCGAGGCCATCACGCGGGCGTCGTTCACCAGCCAGGCCACGCCCAGAGTGTGTCATCTGCGCACGGCGCTCTGACGGTCTCCAGGTGCCGAACGGTCAGACGTTGAAGCGGAACTCCATCACGTCGCCATCGCGGGCGACGTAGTCCTTGCCCTCCACCCTGAGGCGACCCACGTCCTTCGCGGCGTTCCACGAGCCGAGCTCGAGCAGTTCGTCCCAGGCGATGACCTCAGCGCGGATGAATCCCCGTTGAAAATCCGAGTGGATGCGTCCCGCGCACACCGGGGCCGTCGAACCCTCGTAGAAGGTCCAGGCACGGCTCTCCTTCTCGCCGGTGGTGAAGTAGGTGCGCAGGCCGAGCAAGTGATAGCTCGACCGCACCATCCGGAAGAGCGCGCCCTCCCCGAGACCGAAGCCCTCGAGCATCTCGGCTCGCTCGGCGGGATCGGAGATCGCGGCGGCCTCGGCCTCCAACTGGACGCACATGCCGATCACTTCGACGTTGTCGCCGGCGTCGTTGAACTCCGCCGCCACGCGAGCCTCGGCTTCGGCGATCCCGTCGAGTTCGTTCTCGCCGACATTGACTACGGCGAGAACACGCCGATTGGTCAGCAGAAAGTGGGGAGCGAGGGTCTCGCGGTGCGCGGGGCTGAGTCCCGCTCGGTAGAGAGGTCGACCATCGCTCAGTGCCGCCTCCGCCGCGCGGAGGGCGTCGAGCTCGTCGCCGAGGCTCTTGTCGAGTTTCGACTGACGCTCAACGGCGGCAAGCCGTTTCTCAACGGTCTCGAGGTCGGCGAGGGCGAGCTCGAGCTCGACCACGCGGAGGTGCTCGAGCGGGTCGGACGGTCCGGGCACGTCGTCGTCGGCGAAGGCCCGAAGCACGAAGACGATCGCGTCGACCTCCCGGATATTGGCGAGGAATTTGTTGCCGAGTCCCTCGCCCTTGGAGGCGCCCTCCACGAGCCCGCCGATGTCGACCACCTCGACTGCGGCGTGGATGGTGTTCTTCGACGATGACATCGCCGCGAGTCGCTCGAGACGCTCATCGGGCACCTTTGCGACGCCGATGTTCGGGTCCTTGGTGGCGAAGGCGTAGGGGGCCGCGAGGGCGCCGCCACCGGTCAACGCGTTGTAGAGCGAGCTCTTCCCAGCATTGGGAAGACCGACGAGTCCGAAGCGCTCCATGGGCGGGAGACGCTACCGCCGGCCGGGGTCGGGCGGGGGGTGTGCCCGACCCCGGACAGCGTGACGCGATGTCGAGGGGGGTGCCGACATCGCGTCCGGCGTCAAGGGGCTGGGGGAGCCCCGACGCCGCGACGGGTCAACTGGGGGAGTTGTCGCCGTCGGCGAGCTGAGCGCGAACATCATCCATGTCGAGTTCGCGCACCTGGCGGATGAGGTCGTCGAGCGCCCCCTTCGGCAGGGCGCCGGGCTGCGCGAAGAGTTGGATGCCGTCGCGGAAGATCATCACCGTTGGGATCGACATGATGCCGAGCGATCCGGCGAGCTGTTGTTCGGCCTCGGTGTTGACCTTGGCGAACGTGACGTCGGGGTTCTCCGTTGCGGCTTCCTCGAAGATCGGGCCGAACATCTTGCAGGGACCACACCACTCGGCCCAGAAGTCGACGAGGGTGATGCCGTCGGCGGTGACGGTGCTCTCGAAGTTGTCGAGTGTGAGTTCGGTGGTGCTCATAGCGATGTCCTGACGTTGATTTCGTTCGATTTGGCCGGCTGGGGGCGAGTCGGCGAGGAGAACAACGCCGAGGACGTCCGGACTATTCCGGGCGATGATTCGCACCCCTGGATCGAGCCGGTTGCGACCAACGGACACCCCCGTAGACTCCGCGGCTATGTCGAAGAAGACCAAGAAGCGCAAGGCGCGCCTGCGTCGCTCGAAGGCGAACCACGGCAAGCGCCCGAACATGGGTCGCGGCTGACGCCGCCCCTCGGTCTCCTGCTCGACGTGTCACGGCCGTGACCGCACGGCTGAGTCATCTCTCCCTTCCGGGTTCCCCGGATGCTTGGGACTTGCTGGTCCCCGATTGGTTGCGCTCGTCTGATGGGCGACTCAGTCTGCGTGGCCCCGACCTCGTGTGGCCTGAACCGCCCGGGGAGCATCTCGGATGGGTGTTCGACGCCGAGTCAGGTCCGGCGGCCTGCGACGGCATTCCGGTCGGGTACTCGCCCGCTGGAGAAGTTGAGGGGCACTCTCTCGGCGGACTCGGGTATGTCGATCACATCGTCATCACCACCGACTCAATCGAGCGCACCTCAGCCGCCATCGAGGCGCTCACTGGCGAGGGATTGAGGAGGATCCGGGAGACGGCCGACGTGCGGCAGGGATTCCACCGTCTCGGACCCGGGGGCACGATTCTTGAGTTGGTGGAGCGCGCCGGCGTCGCCACCGCGCTGTGGGGGTTCGTGCTGACGGTGCCTGACCTCGATGAGGTGGTCGCTGCCGGAGGAGATCTGGTTTCTCCCGCGCGCGACGCGGTCCAACCGGGCCGGCGGATCGCGGCTGTCGACCGGCGCGCGGGTCTCGGGACCGCGGTGGCGTTCATGACCCCAGAGCCTGCTGCCTGACGGTGAACCGCCGGCCGGCAACGCCGTCGATAGCGTTTCGATGCATGGAACGGCGTCTTCTGCTGCTCCTCGCCGGGCTCGTGGTGAGTTCCTGCTCGTCGGGTGATGTCACGGACCCCGTCGCCGAGGCCGCGGATGCCCCGGTGACGAGCGCGGTCGAGCCGGTCGATGAGTCGACGGTCGGCACGTCGACCACACCATCCACCACACCATCCACCACCTCGACCACGAGCACCGTGCCCGAGCCCGTTGTCGAGCCCGGCGACTGCTCGATCTCGTCGACGCTCGTGAAGGGTGCCGTGTCTGAGGAGGTGCTCTGCATCGAGCGGCACCTCTGGGCCGCCGGCTACTTCTCAGGTGAGCCCGACGACGTGTTCAACACCGAGACAGCCCAGGCCGTGCTCGACTACCAGGCCAACAACAACCTGATCGTCGACGGGATCGCCGGACAGCAGACCTCGGAGAACCTCGGCCTCTGGGTGACGCCGCCACCACCCGAGCCTGATCCCGAGACCTGCGCCGACATCGACAACGGCTCGGTTATCGACCGCGAGTTCCAGCGGTCATGGCTGTGCTCCGAGGGCGAGATCATCCACGTCTTCCCGATCACGACCGCTTGGAACCAGCCCGATCCAGCTGACTACCGAGTCCTCGAGAAAGACATGGAGGCCTCGTCGATCGAGACCGGCTCGTACACCGAGATGACCCACTTC
>JAURCL010000011.1 GCA_030828465.1 Acidimicrobiales bacterium
TGGAACGCGCGCAACGACTGGCCGTCGCTCACACAGCCCGTCGAGGCCAGCGACACCTGGGGGGATCGCCTGACCCGGTTCTTCACCGGGCTCGTCCCTCGCTCGCTCGGCCTCATGGGGGAGGGGGGAGGCTGGGTCGTGCCCGGTGCGATCGCTGCGCTCGTGATCATTGCGGTGGTGGCGCTCGCCGTCGTCGGCATCTCGGTGGCGGTGTGGCAACGCTCCATGGTGCTGCTGCTGGTGGTCGTGCCCGTACTCGTTTGCTGGCCGCTCATGGCGACGCTCGCCAACCTGGCGTTTGTGGCCGACTCGCGCTACGCCGTGATCTACCTGCCGTTCCTCGCGCTCACCGTCGCGATCGGCGCCGAGCATCTCGCTGCCCTCGTCTCCACCTCGGTACGGCGAGCCGGTGTCGTTGTCGTTCCCGCTGCGCTTCTGGCGGTCACCGTCGTGCCGTGGCTCCACTCTGAGGCGCCGGCAACACCCGATGCGAATGGCCTCGCCAA
Source organism: Acidimicrobiales bacterium (assembly GCA_030828465.1). GTDB lineage: Bacteria > Actinomycetota > Acidimicrobiia > Acidimicrobiales > Ilumatobacteraceae > Casp-actino5. Next base: position 507 of record JAURCL010000011.1, read on the forward strand.
CGCCGTCGCCGAGGCGCTCGACGAGGCCTCGGTCGCGCGGCTGTCCGGGCACTACTGGGGTGTGTTGCCGGTGGAGTACGCGAGTGACGGTCGCATCGTCACCGCAGTGAACGGAAACCCGTATGTGGTACGGCTCCCCGAGTCGCAGCGACTCGTGGAGGGCGCCGACCCCGGTCGCGTCGCGCACCTGCACCTGGCCGGCTCCGAACCAACGTTGCCGCTCGCCGCTGACACCTATCGGGTCACCGAGGTCGGCCCGTATCGGCTGTACATTCCCGTCGACGGCTGACCGCGGGATCGGTCGCTGGAGGAATCATGTGGAACGGACAGCGGGTGGCGGTTGTGCTGCCGACCTACAACGAGCACCTGTCAATCGCTGAGTGCATCCGTTCCTTCGAGTCACTCGGCGTGGTCGACGACATCGTGGTCGTCAACAACAACGCCCATCGCGACACCTCCCCGGCGGTCGCGACTACAGCGGCGCGAGAGGTCCACGAGTCAACCCAGGGCTACGGGGCGGCGATACGCCGCGGGCTCGCCGAGACCTCCGACGCCGACCTGGTGTGCATCTGCGAGCCCGACGGAACCTTCGAGCCGGCCGACCTCCTCAAACTGCTGGCGTACTCGGCCGATGTCGAACTGGTACTCGGCTCACGCACCGTCCAGACGTTCATCCTCTCCGGAGCGAACATGGGATGGTTCCTACGCTGGGGGAACTGGGCGGTGGCGAAACTCACCGAGGTCCTGTTCAACACCGTCTACCTCTCCGACGTCGGCTGCACCTTCCGTGTGCTGTCCCGCTCGGCCGTCGACGAGATCTCGCCCCGTTGGCACGGCGACGGCTCGCCCGCCGGGTTCGAGATGATGCTCACAGCGGTCGACCTCCGACTGGATCTCGTGCAGATCCCGGTGACCTATCGACCCCGAGTCGGTCAGAGCTCGGTCACCGGCGACCGCCTCAAAGCGGTACGGCTCGGCCTTGAGATGATCGCGATGCTGATCAGGGTGCGGGTGCGCGGTGTTGGCGCCCGGTCGGGGCCGACCTCGCAGGGGTAGTCTCAGGGCGTGCGGGTCCTCAGGGCGTTGCTGCGCCGGATCACCGGAGGCGATCTCCGAGCGCTCCGGTCCGAGGTAAGGGAACTTCGTGTCGCCGTCGACCGGATCGATGAACTCGTTCAACAGCTCAACCACGAGCTTCGGGCCGCGGCTGAGGACGGTCCACCGCTCAGCATCGGTCTCGCTGAGAGGGTTCGCCTTGACGCCGAGACCGCGCTCGCCTCGGTCCGGGTGATCGATCGGCAACTGCGCCGGCTCGGTCTCGAGGCCGACGGCGACGACACATGACCGTGGTCCCGCCGGACGGGCGGGGCGCCCCGATCATCATCGACGGGCGCGCGCTCACGCACCCGACCGCGGCCGGGCGGGGGATCGGACGGTGGGTCACCACCTTGGTGCGCTCCCTCCACGCTGTCGGAGAGGTACCGGTCGTGCTCACCGATGGGTCCGCCGGGGCGCGGGAGTGGCAGCGGACGCTCCCCGACGTCGACGCCCGCCCGCTCGACCGCTCATCGGTGCGAAGCTTGCTCGCTGAAGCATCGTCGGAGGCGCCCTGGTTCGTGGCCACCCAAATGATGCTGCACCCGGTCGCCCTCGACCCGATCCCATCCAGCGTGAACGAAGCGGGCCTCCCGGTCGCCGCCGTCATGTACGACGTCATCCCGCAGCGCTATCCGAGTCGATATTTGGTGAGTCCGGCCGCGCGACGACAGAGCGAGTTGCGTGGCGCGCTCGCGCGCACCGTCGATCTCATGCTCGCCATCTCGCAGTTCGCCGCGCTGACCGCCCGTCATGAGCTCTCGCTCGGATCCATCCCAATCGTCGACATCGGATCGGCCGTCGAACCCGCGTTCCGCGTCGCCCCCGGTGTCGCCCGCGTCCGGCCGGGAGAGGTCGTGGTCGTCGGGGGAGCCGATGAGCGCAAGAACATCCCGCGACTCCTCCGAGCCTGGGAACGGATCCCCGCCGCGGTGCGCGCGCCCCGTCGGCTCGTCGTCGTGGCCGGGGTCGACCGAGCGACGCATCTCCGATGGAATCACGAGGTCGTGCACCTCGGCCTCGGCGAATCGGTGACCCTGGCGGGAGGAGTTCCGGAGGCGGAACTGATCGCAATGCTCCAACGGGCCGAACTGAGCGTCTTCCCCTCAACCGAGGAGGGGTTCGGTCTTCCCGTCGTGGAGGCGGCCGCTTGCGGGTGTCCGGTGATCTGCGCTCGAGGCTCTTCCCTCGACCAAGTTGCTGGTGACCCGGCTCTCCAGTTCGACCCCTACGACGTCACGGCGATGGCCGGGGCGATCGAATCGGCCCTCGTCGACGATGCCCACCGGTCGCGTCTCTCGGCCAGCGCCCGCCGGATCGCCGAAACCTGGACACCGCCCGCGCTCGGGTCCCGTGTGGTCGCCGCGCTGAGAGGGGAGTATCGACCGATGTGCGCTCGACCGGTGCGGCTACTCGAACGTCGCGTTGCCGTGGGCGCTGAGACGATTGAGCGCGCGCGAGCGATCGCGACGGGACTCGACGAACCAGTCCACACCCTGTTCGTCGCCGGCGAGGGCCTTGCTGGCGAGGAGAACGGACTCGGGTCGGCGGAGTCGACCCTTCGTCCGGTCGGCATGCTCGGACGCGACGCCGCTCCCGATGAGTTCGATCGCGTGGTGCTCGACGAGCGCGCCGATGCGGGCTCGATGACCGGTCGCCGCCGGCTGGTCGTGGAGGGCGCGTGATGACGGCCGACCTTCCGCGGGTTCGCGTGGTCGTGCTGACCTTCGACGGCGGGCAGATGACGATCGACTGCCTCGCATCGCTTCGCGCGCTCGACTGGCCAACCGATCGGCTCGAGGTCATCCTCGTCGACAACGGCTCACTCGACGATGTCGCCGAACGCGTTCGCGCCGAGTTCCCCGAGGTCGTGGTGCTCGAACCGCTCGAGAACCTCGGTTTCGCTGGTGGTTGCAACCTTGGGATTCGTCACGGCATCGACGGCCCGCTCGCCGATCAGGTCGATCACATCGCGCTCCTCAACAACGACGCCACCGTCGACCCGCAGTGGCTTCGCCGGCTCGTGGAGCGGATGGAATCGTCAAGCGATATCGGCGGTGTCGCCTCGAAGATGCTCCTCGCCGATCGGTTCCATGGCATCACCCTCGCGGTCGACGGTGTCGATGAGTCGGATCCCGGCCAATCGCTCGGAGTCTGCCTCTCAGCGGTGCGCATCGGAGATGAGCGCGACGATGACCGGCTTCGATTCGACGAGGGGTTCCACGGCCCCGTCGATCCGGATCGCGCGCGCGATGAGGAGTTCGCCCGATGGACGCGAGCCACGGCCGAACTGCGACTGGTGGCCCGCGACACCAGCCCCCAACCCGGACGGGTCGCTCTCCGCCTGTCCGCGAAGCAGCCCCATCGGGTGACGCTCACCGCGGACGTCGAGCAGGTCGAGGTGACCGTTGGTGAGGGTGGCGAGCGAGCCGCTGTGTGGGTCGAGATCGAAGTGGGGGCCGACACCTTCGATGCCATCAACAACGTTGGCTCCGAGCTCTACCGGTTCGGGTTCGCCGGCGATCGCGGGTTCACCGAGCGCGACGAGGGCCAGTTCGGGACCTCCGAGGAGGTGTTCGCATGGTGCGGGGGCGCGGCGCTGCTGCGTGCCAGTCATCTCGACCAGGTCGGCGTCTTCGATGAGCACCTTTTCCTCTATTACGAGGACACCGACCTCGCCTGGCGCGCCCGACGGGCCGGCTGGCGACATGTGTACGAACCACGAGCGCTGGTCAGACACCGTCACGCGCAGACCAGTGGGGTCGGGTCTGACGTCTTTCGCTTCCACACCGAGCGCAACCGGCTGCTGGTTACCGCTCGGAACGCGCCGCTGCGCCTCGTGCTGCTCACCGGACTCGCTGAGGCGCGACATTGCCTGCGGGTCAACCTCGCCCTGCTCGTAAAGCGACCGCTCACCTTGAGGATGCCGTCTCGAGTCGAGCCTCGACATCGACGGCGAGTGCTCGCCGCGTACCTGCGATCCCTTCCGAAATATGTGCTGTCGCGTCGCGAATCGGTGCCAGCGTCGATTCCACGACCCGTGGTGCATCGACAGTGGGAGCGCTCGAAATGGTGAGGGTGGGGGTGTACAACCTCTACTGGTCGACCTATGGCGGAGGGGAGCAGGTCGCCGGCACTCTCGCCGCGCATCTCGCCGATCGACCGGGGGTGGAGGTCACCCTGCTCGGACCCGAACCGGTCGACCTCGAAGCGACCCGGGCTCGGCTCGGGATCGACCTCGCGCGATGCTCGTGGAGGCGGGTGACCGATGATGACGAAGCCGGTGAGGCAAGCGCCGATTTCGATCTTTTCGTGAACGGGACCTATCTGAGCCGCGCCGTCAGCCGCGCCGCTGCGTCCTGGTACTACGTCCATTTTCCCTCAGTCCCGACGGGACATCGGGCGCGCCGCGTGGACCGTGTCGCTCGCCTCGGACTCCGAGCGCTTGGCGAGCGTGACCTGCCCGCCGCTCTCGATGGCGTGCGCGAGGGGCTCCGCCGTCGGCGGATCGATCAGAGCTGGGTGTCGTCATATACGCAGTTCTTGGCCAACTCGTCGTACACCGCGCGATGGGTTGAGCGTCTGTGGGGAGTGTCCTCCGGGGTGCTGCACCCCCCGGTCACCCCGCTGGTCGCCGGGGGCGTCGAGCGCGAGCCCGTCATCGTGGCACTCGGACGCTTCTTCGACCCCGTCTACGGCCACTCCAAGAAGCAGGACGCGCTGCTTGACACGTGGCTCGAGCTCGAGCAGCGGCCGGAGGCCGAATCGTGGCGCCTCGTGCTGATAGGCGGTGCTGACTCGCGAAGCCGTGACTTCGTCCTCGGTCTCAAACGACGGGCGCGTGACCACCGAGTCGATGTCCGAGTGAACGCACCGAGAGCCGAGGTCGCGCAGCTCCTGTCACGAGCCTCGATCCTGTGGCACGCGGCCGGACTCGATGAGGACCCGGAGTCGCATCCAGATCGTTTCGAGCACTTCGGGATCGCGGTGGTGGAGGCGATGGCAGCTGGGCTGGTGCCCGTTGTCTTTGGTGCGGCCGGGCCTGCTGAGGTCGTCGAGCACGGGGTCAGCGGCCTTCATTGGCACGACCGCGCCGACCTCCTGGATCAGACCTCGGCGCTGCTCGCCGACCCGAGCCGGAGGAGCGCGTTGTCCGAGGCGGCGATGCGCAGAGCGGACGATTTCGGCGTCGGATCGTTCGGGTCGACGGTCGAGCAACTCCTCAACGAGGTCGTCGGTTAGGGGCCGAGCTGTTCCGGCGGCACGTTCACGATCGGGACGACCGCCAGATACGGGCCCTCGGTGAACTCCTCCACCGGTCCCGCGATCGCGTTGAGACGGTCGCGTGTCGAAGCGGCGCCCTCCGGATCCCCCGGAATCCAAAAGACGTGCGCGACACGGCGCGCCTCGCGCACCGATCGGTCGCGTCGCTCGTCCGGGATCATCGCTGTCGAAGAGGTGATCTCCGGCTGGTGGAACTCGAGGAACACGGCGGTGTCATCGAGGGAGTACGCCCCGGTCACCCCGGCCTCAGCGAGCATCGCGGCGAGCGTGGACGGATTATCGCGACCCGCGACCTCATTGCTGAGTGAGCGCACGGTGAGGCCGGTGCCGAGTGAGGTGACGGCCAGAAGCGCCACCGCGGCAGCCGGCCGATGCCGATCGGGGAGAGCCGAGATCGCGACAACGGCGAGCAGCGCGATCGGAGCCGCGAGGAGCACCGTTGCTTCGAGTGGGCTGAGATCGGACACGAGGCTCGCAACCCCGACGACAGGAATCAGCAGCAGGGTCGCGAAGCGGGCTCGTGGTCGACGAGCCAAAACGAGGGCCGCGGCCATGACAACGATCGCTGCCAGCGCGAGAACTGGCGTCGGTGAGATGAGCCGCACGGCATCCGAGGGTGCCGCGATGCCGACGACCCGACCCCAGAGGTCGGGCCACTGCGCTCGTGCCGCAGCGCCCCAGGCCTCGGGCGGGTTGGGGAACCCTCCGCCCCCTCGACCGATCAGCGCGCGGGCCAGCCACGGCAGCGCGCCCACCGAAGCCCACGCTGCAGTCGTCAGCGCGGCGCGCCCCGAGGGAAGTCGGCCGGAGATGACGAGAGCGACCACGACGGGAACAAGGAAGACGACGATGCGATCCGACTCCCACCAGCCCAATCCGAAGAGCAGGCCGAGGGCCCACCACGGGGGCTCGCCGGTTGGACGCTCGATGAGCACGAGCATCCCCAGCCCGAACCCGAGCACAGCGACGAGCCCCGCCACCGGTCGGCCAGCGGTGGCGATGGCACTTGCCGGATGGATGCTGGCCAGGGCGGCGGCCACCAAGGGCCACGGGGAGGCCAGCCGGGTCCTCGCGAGGGCCCAGACGAGGGCGGCGATTCCCGCGGTCGACAGCACCGGCCAGATCGCGAGGATGGTCGCCTCGGCGAAGGGCAGACCGATGAGGGCGATCAGCGCCGATTCCACTGGGCCGATTCGCGCGGCGGGAAGCGCGCCGACCCATGACCCGGCCCGAAGATCGCGCGCCGCGAGGACCGTGAGCACCCAGTCGGTCCGCTCGGCGGCGACGGCCATCGAGGAGGCCCACACCCGCAGCACCATCGAGATTCCGAGCGCCGTGAGTGAGGCGGCGATGAGTCCCTTGCGGGCGTTCGGGGTCACGGCCGTCGAGCGACGAGCAGCATCTGTCCGGCCAGGGGGCGCCAGGGGAGCCGTAGGTAGAGCGGAACGAGTCGATGACCGAAGGAGAGGCGACTCCTCATGCTGAGCGGCAGGAACCGTCGTTCGACGTGCACCACCTCGAAGCCTGCCGCGCCGAGTCGGTCGGCGAGGGAGACATCGGTGTGGATCGTCCGGTGGGTGTAGTCGTCGAAGTAGGCCCGGGGCGCGAGAGCGAAATTCGGCTGCACGAGAATCAGATGACCGCCCGGCCGAAGCACCCGGAGGACCTCGCTGAGGCATCGATCGATGTCGGTGTGCTCGAGGTGCTCAAGGAAGTTGCTGGCCGTCACCGTGGTGAACTCGGCATCGGTGAATCGGCGGAGGTCGGTGGCGTCACCGACCACCGCCTCGACGCCCTCCGGAACGAGATCGGGGAGGGCGGGGTGGAGGTCGATCGCCACTCGTCGCTTCGCCTCGAGCGCAGCGGTCAACTCGCCCCGGCCGGCAGCCAGATCGAGTGCGGCGCCGCCAGCGTCGATCCACGGGCGGAGATAGCGGGCGATGTGGGTCCAGACCGCGGCGCGCCGGGGGTCGTCGGTCAGCCGCGTGGAGAAGTACGTCGGCTCATCCACGCTCGGACAGTACCGCCGCTCGGGTAGCACCCCCGGGCACCCCGCGGGTCGACGGGCGTCTCCTCGGTTGGCTCGGGCAGCGGATCAGGGCGCGAAGACGATGGGCGTCCACCGGAGCACCTCGCCCGCCCCGCCATCCACCGTCGATCCAGTGACGGCCAGTCGAAGCAGACGTCCGCCGGGCACATCAAGGGTCTCGAGGAGTTGATGGGAGAACTCGAGGAGATCCTCCTCGAAGGCCGGGCCCACATGGTCGCAACCATCCCAAGCGACGATCTGGGCGAGCCCGGGCAGGATTCGCGAGAGCGAGGCCTGGGCGAGAGCCTGGACGTGGCCGCCATAGACCAATCGGCGTCCGGCTACGGGAAGGGTTCGGTCTCGGTGCACCGCCGCCTGATTGAACGTGAGTCGCGCGAACGGGGCAGCCAGATCGACATGGTCTCGGAGCGGATCGACCCGCGTCTCGTCGGTGTTCCAGTCAGTTCGCTCGAGCGCTGCGAGGTCCCAATTCGGAATGAGCGGCACGAGTTCGGGAAGGGGCGTCGGCTCCGACGGTCCGGGAATCTCGTCGGTCTCCTCGGGTCCCGTCCCGCGGGCCGGCACCAAGGCGCAGCGCTCGTAGCGCATGACCTCCCCGTCATCGCCGACGGTGGTGATGCCGAGCCAGACCTTCCCGCGGTGCTGGCCGTCCTTCGGTGATGAGGAGCGCTTACCGAGCACGGTGGTGCTCGTGCGCAGGGTCTCACCGACCCTGACCGGTCGGAGAATCCTCACCGAGCGGTAGTACAGGTTGGCGATCGCGCGTCGGGTCGCATTGGTCGTCTGGCCGATGGAGACATGGGCGACCAGCCCCGGATTGGCGAGCGCCCCCGCACCTCCCACCGCGCGGTACAGACCGTGATCGGCGGTTAGCGCGTGTTGATCGCCAGTTACCGCGCGATAGGCGGTGTTGTCGGCTTCGGTGACGGTGAGGGTCGGCAGTGGTCTGACCTCCGCGCCGACGGTGAAATCCTCGAAGAAGGGGCCGAGCTCGTGGGGCTGCACCATGTCGCGACCCTAGTGATTGTGACCGCCCCCTCAGCCAGCCAGACTCAGTCAGCCGGACTCAGGCCAGGTTCGCGAGCACCCGGGCCAATTCGACCGCCCCGAGGGCGGCCTCGAATCCCTTGTTGTCGTCCCCGGGCCCTGAGCGAGCTTCGGCCTGCGCGACGTTCTCGACGGTCAAGACACCGTTGGTGATCGCGGTGCGGGTGCGCAGCCCGGCATCGAGGACACCGCGAGCGCTCACATCGGAGACCACCTCGAAGTGGTAGGTCTCGCCCCGAATCACACAACCGAGGGCGACGACCGCGTCGTGAGAGGCGGCAGCCGTCTCGCACACGACGGGAATCTCGAGCGCTCCGGGCACGACCACCTCGTTGATCTCCGCGACCTCACAGCGCTCGAGAGCCCGGCGCGCTCCATCCACGAGGGCGGAGACGATCTGATCGTTGAAACGGGCCCGCACGATGCAGACGCGCAGGCCGGAGCCGTCCGGGATCGGCGCTGGAGTGGCGGGCAGATCCCGGCTCATCGCGCGTCCTCCTCAGGGCTGGAGTGACCCATTCGCTCGCGCTTCGTCGTGAGGTAGCGCTCGGCTTCCGGGTGGACGGGCACGTGGATCGGGACGCGGCCCTCGATGGTGAGGCCGAAGCCATCGAGTCCCCCATATTTCGATGGGTTGTTGGTCATGAGCTCGAGGCGCCGGACCCCGAGCTCGACGAGGATTTGCGCCCCGATGCCGTACTCGCGGCTGTCGACGGGGAGACCGAGCTCGACGTTGGCGTCGACTGTGTCCAGGCCCCCGTCCTGGAGTTCGTAGGCGCGGAGCTTGTGGCTGATACCGATGCCTCGACCCTCGTGCCCGCGCAGATAGACGACGACGCCCACCCCCGCCTCGCCGACCCGCCTCATCGCCTCGTGCAACTGCGGACCGCAGTCGCATTTCACGCTTCCGAACACATCACCGGTCAGGCACTCGCTGTGCACCCGAACGAGCACCGGACCGTCGTGGGTCGATGGGTCACCCTTGACGAAAGCGAGGTGTGTCTCGTTGTCGATCACGCTCTGGAACGCATGACAGGTGAACTCGCCCCACTCGGTCGGAACGCGAGCTTTGGCCGCCGACACGATGAGCTTCTCGCTCCTCCTGCGAAAGCGGATCAACTCGGCGATCGAGATGAACTTCAAACCATGCTCGTCCGCGAACCGGCGCAGTTCCGGTCCTCGCATCATCGAGCCGTCCTCAGAGACGAGCTCGCAGAGCACCCCGGCGGGGGAGCGACCGGCAAGACGCGCGAGGTCGACCGCGGCCTCGGTGTGCCCCGCCCGCTTCAACACCCCGCCCGATCGGGCCTGGAGGGGGAAGATGTGACCGGGACGATTGAACTCCTCGGGTCCGACAGGGTCATCGGCGAGCGCTCGGATCGTGCGGGCGCGGTCGCCCGCTGAGATCCCGGTCGTCGTGCCCTCTCGGAGGTCAACCGACACGGTGAAGGCCGTGCCTTGCGACTCGTTGTTGGCGACCGGGGGAACCATGAGCGGGAGTCGCAGATCGATGCACCGCTCCTGTGAGAGGGCAGCGCAGATCACTCCCGAGGTGTGCCTCACGAAGAACGCGATCGTGCGATCGTCGGCGGCATCGGCAGCCATGATGAGGTCGCCCTCGTTCTCGCGATCCTCGTCGTCGGCGACAACGACGATCTCGCCCCGTGCGATCGCGGCGATGGCCTCGTCGACCGGATCGAGTCGCACGGCGGTCGACCCTTGGTCCTTTGTGTCCTGCTGGCTCATGACCGCTCCTCCCGGAGATGTTCGATGTGGGGAAGCGCCATGCGCTCCACGTACTTGGCAACGATGTCGACCTCGACATTCACCGGCGCGCCCTCGGCGAGCGTGCCGAGATTGGTGACCTCTGAGGTGTGGGGGATGACCGCCACCGAGAAGGTGTCACCGTCGACGTCAACCACGGTGAGGCTCACCCCATCAACCGTGACCGAGCCCTTCTCCACGAGGTAGCGCTCCAGGCCGTTCGGAACGCTGACTCGCAGATCGGGAACCCGACCACGCACCGTGCCGACTCCGTCGACATGCCCCTGGACGATGTGGCCACCCATCCGCTGATCGGCCCGCACCGCCCGCTCCAGATTCACTCTCGAACCCGGCTCGAGTGAGGACAGCGCCGTGCGGCGGAGCGTCTCCTCGGAGAGATCGGCCTCCCATGACCCCTCGTCGTGGGTGACCACCGTGAGACAGCACCCGTTCACGGCGATCGAGTCACCGAGGCCGACGCCGTCGAGCACCAGGTCGGCGGCGACCTTCAGTCGACCGCCCTCAAGCGCTACGACCTGACCCAACTCCTCAACGATTCCGGTGAACATCACCTCTCCTCTCCGAACGACCCCGAACGGGGATCGAACTCGACTCGGATGTCCTCACCGACTCGGCGGACATCGATGAACCGACCCCGTCGCAACTCGGCGATGGTGGTCGCGCCGACTCCGCCGACGAGGTGGTATCCCGCCGAGCCACCATGGATGCTTGGCGCCAAATAGACCACGAGACGGTCGACGAGATCGCGCTCGAGCAGGGTGCCGATCGTCTCCGCTCCACCCTCGACCAGCAGTTGGAGATGACCCTCTGCGCCCAAGTGATCGAGTAACGCTTCTGGGGCGTCGGTCCACTCCAGGCAGGGGCGGATCTCGGCGTCGTCGGGCGCGGTTCCGAGCACGATGCGGAGCGGATCGCACCCAACGGCATCGCGAACGGTGAGCCGGGGATTGTCGGCGCGAACGGTTCCAGCGCCGACGAGTACGGCGTCGCTCTCGGCGCGCAGTCGATGGACCTCTCGCCGGGCCTCCTGCCCGCTGATCCAGTTGGAGGTCCCGTCGGGGGCCGCCGTTCGGCCGTCGAGGGTGGCGGCCATTTTCGCGATCACATAGGGACGTCCGGTGCGGCGCTGATGGAGATAGGGCGCGAGTTGCTCGGAGACGAGTTCGGTGGCCACGCCGGAGGTGACCTCGATACCGGCCTCGCGAAGTTGTCCGATGCCCTGACCCGAGACCCGGGGATCGGGATCCTCCACGCCGACCAGTACTCGGGCGATCCCGGCGGCGATGACGGCCTCGGCGCACGGGGGTGTTCGACCGTGATGCGAACAGGGTTCCAGGGTGACCGCGAGGGTGCCTCCCCGGGCGCGGTCGCCGGCGACTTCGAGAGCGACGACCTCGGCGTGACGGCCGCCGACCGGCTCGGTCGCTCCCTCAGCGATCACCGAACCGCCAGCGTCGAGCACGATGGCTCCGACCCAAGGGTTCGGTCGCGCCGCGATTCGAGCCCCGCGAGCGACCTCCACCGCGAGCGCCATCAGGGCTTCGGCGTGTGGTGGCCCGACGAGGGCGTCGGTTCGAGGTGTGGTGTCGTTCATAGTCGCGTACGCGCCCGCGGGGATACGCCGACAGGGACGGCTGTGACCGTCCTCCTCGACCTGCTCCCATCCGGACTGTGACCGTCGGCTCCGGAGTTCCACCGGATCGGCCCACCGATCGCTCGATGGGTTCGCGGGCTGTACCGCCGGTCGGGACTTTCACCCAACCCCGCAGGCTCTCTGTTGTGAGCCCGAGCGTATCGGTGGGGCTCTGCTCCGGCTCAGCCGTGATTGACCTCAGCGAGCACGCCGGTCTCCACGTCGTAGACGAAACCTCGCACCTGGTCACGATGGAGGATGAACGGGTTCATCGCGAGGCGGCGCATCGATTGAGCGACATCGGCGTACGGGTCGCTGAATGACTCAAGCAGCCAGCCGGGGCGTACGCCGAGCTCGCGCTCGAGCTCCTCTTTGAACTCGTCCTCTCCCACGCGCTGCAGTCCGCAGTCGGTGTGGTGAACAAGGATGATCTCGCGTGTGCCGAGAAATCGCTGAGAGAGGCACAGCGAGCGGATCACGTCGTCGGTGATCACCCCGCCAGCGTTCCGGATGATGTGGGCCTCACCATGTCGGAGACCAAGGATCTCGAAGGTGTCCATCCGTGAGTCCATGCAGGCGACCACGGCGAGGCGCCGCGTCGGCTCCACCCGCAATCCCGCGGCATCGAACCGCTCGGCGTGGCGCCGATTGTTCTCAATCAACTCGTCCGCGTTCGGGGAGAAGGAATCGCTCATGACCGCAGTCTCGCACCTGCCGGCTCGCCTGATAAGTTCTGGTCGTCCGTGAAGCGGGTCCCGTGAGGCCCGAACGGCGAGGAGTGAGATGACCGAGGGGAAGCGGGTGCTCGGGCCCGACGATGTGCGGCGCGCGACAACGCGGATGGCGCACGAGATCATCGAGAGGAATCGCGGTCTCGACCGCGTCGTGCTCATCGGGCTTCAACGAGGCGGTGTCTGGCTCGCTGAACGTCTCGGGGAGGAGATCGCGAGGATCGGCGATCCCGTTCCGGTCGGGTCCCTCGACATCAGCTTGCACCGCGACGACATCGGCCGACGTCCGGTAGTGCCCGGGTCGGTGAGCTCACTTCCATCGGAGATCGACGGTGCGCGCGTCGTGCTCGTCGACGACGTGCTCTACACCGGCCGTTCGGTCAAAGCGGCCCTCGACGCTCTCAACGATTACGGGCGTCCCGACTCGGTCCAACTCGCGGTCATGGTCGATCGGGGTCATCGCGAACTTCCAATCCGCCCTGACTTCGTTGGCAAGAACCTTCCCACCAGCCTCGGTGAATCGGTTGAGGTTGACCACGAGGGTGTGGTCATCATCGACGCGAGCGACACCGACGCGCACGACGAGGGTGATCGGTGATGGCGGTTCGTCATCTGCGGGGTATCGCCGACGTTGGTGTGGAGGGCCTGCTCCGGTTGCTCGATCTGACCGATCACATGGCCGAGGTTGGTCGACGGGCCAACCCGAAGGTGCCGGCCCTTCGCGGTCGGACCGTGTGCAATCTGTTCTTCGAGGACTCGACGAGGACTCGAATGAGCTTTGACACGGCGGCCAAGAGGTTGAGCGCCGACACCATGACGCTCGCGGTCGGTTCGTCGAGCGTGAACAAGGGTGAGAGCCTCCGGGACACGGTCGAGACGCTCGAGGCGATGGGGGTGGACGCCTTTGTGATCCGGCATCGCTCGTCGGGTGTGCCCTGGCGCATCTCCGAGTGGAGCGATGCCAGCGTCATCAACGCCGGTGACGGCTGGCACCAGCACCCGACCCAGGCGCTCCTCGACCTCTACACCATCCGATCAGAACGTGCGGCGCGTGGTGCGGAGGGCTTCGAAGGTCTTCGCGTCGGGATCGTCGGCGACATCCGGCACAGCCGAGTCGCCCGGTCGCTGACCGAGGCGCTCGGGTTGCTCGGAGCCTCGGTGCTGCACATCGGCCCGCGAACACTGATGCCGCCTACTCCGCTTGCCCCGAGTACCGACGACCTCGACGCCGCACTCGCTGACCTCGACATCGTCTATCTGCTGCGGATGCAACTCGAGCGGATCGACTCCGCGGTGGTCCCCTCGGGGGAGGAGTACAGCCGTCGATTCGCGCTCACCCCCGAACGGGCGGGGCGACTCGGCGAAGATGTCCTGGTGATGCATCCGGGGCCGATGAACCGAGGTGTCGAGATCACGGTCGATCCGGCTCGGCTCACCGGCTCGGTCATCACCCAGCAGGTGACGAACGGCATCGCGGCTCGCATGGCGGTGCTCTTCGATCTGCTCGGCGGTGTCGACACCGATGGTGGGTCCGCAGCGGTCGGATCGGGAGTCGTCGGGTTATGAGCCGCGGCTCGCAAGGTGTCGGTGACGTGCTTCTCACCGGGGGCACGGTGATCGATATCGGCGGTGAGCGTCGGATCGATGTTCGGATCGCCGACGGGGTCGTCGCTGAGATCGGGGAACGACTCGATGCCGAGGTCGGCGAGGTGATCGACGTGACCGGTCTGGTGGTCGCGCCCGGATTCGTCGACCTCCATACCCACCTCCGTGAGCCCGGGATGACCGAAGCCGAGACGATCGAGACCGGATCGCGCGCGGCCGCTCTCGGTGGCTACACCGCGGTCGTCGCCATGCCGAACACCGACCCGACGCAGGACTGCGTCAGCGTCGTGGACTTCGTGCGCGCCGAGGGCCGACGGGCCGGGCTCTGCGATGTCCACCCATCGGCCTCGATCACCGTCGGTCGGGCGGGTGAGCGGCTGGTGCCGTTCGCGGAACTGGCCGCTGCCGGTGTGCGGATCTTCACCGACGACGGCAGCGGTGTTCAGAACGACGGGCTCATGCGACGCGCCCTCGAGTACGCGGGCGAGCTCGGTCTCACGCTCGCCCAACACTGTGAGGTGTCATCGCTCACCGCGGGTGCCGTGATGCACGAGGGCGAGTGCTGCTCGCATCTCGGCCTTCCCGGCTGGCCTGCCCTGGCCGAGGAACTGATGGTGCACCGCGACATCGAACTGGTGCGCCTCACTGGCTCGCCGGTCCATCTGCTGCACTTGTCGACCGCCCGCAGCGTCGAACTTGTGCGGGCGGCGAAGGCCGATGGCCTTCCGGTCACCGCCGAGGCCACCCCGCACCACATCAGCCTCACCGACGAGCGCCTCCGCGGATTCGATCCCGTCTTCAAGGTCAATCCGCCCCTTCGCACGATGCGCGATGTGGAGGAGGTGCGACTCGGGCTCATCGACGGCACGATCGATGCCATCGCCACCGATCACGCTCCCCACCCCGGTCACGCCAAAGAGCGGCCGCTCGATTCCGCTCCGCCCGGCATGCTCGGCCTCGAGACCGCGTTCGGCGTGGCGCGCGCGCATCTCGACCTCCCGCTCCGCGAACTCATCGCACTCCTCTCGTGGAGACCAGCGGCGATCGCTGGTCTCCACCATCTCCACGGACGGCCAGTCGAGGTTGGCGAGCCGGCGAACCTCACCGTCATTGACCCGGCCATCAACTGGACGGTCGACCCCAACGCTCTGGCGAGCCGGAGCACCAACACCCCCTATCAGGACGTGCCGCTAACGGGACGGGCGCGTCACACCTTCCTCCACGGCGAAGCCGTGGTGCGCGACGGAGTAGCGACGAGATGAGCGAACAGCACAACGACGGCCTCCGTGAGGGAGCCCTTGTCCTCGCGGACGGCAGTGTCTTCGAGGGAGAGTTGATTGGAGCGCCGGCGTCGGTCGCGAGCGGTGAGGTGGTGTTCAACACCGCGCTCTCGGGCTACCAGGAGATCCTGACCGACCCCAGTTACGCGGGCCAGATGGTGACCTTCACCTACCCGCACATCGGCAACTACGGCGTGAACACGGCCGACGCCGAGTCGCGCGGAGCGGCATGCCGCGGGGTCATCGTTCGCGACCTCGCCCGACGCCATTCGAACCATCGGGCTGAACGGGGACTTGGCGAACACCTCGCCGCGCTCGGCATCCCGGGGATCGCCGGGGTCGACACCCGGCGGCTCACGAGGCTGCTTCGCGACTCCGGAGCTGTACCCGGTGCGTTCGGATCAGCCAGCGAGGCTGAGTTGCTCGATGCCGCGCGTTCCGAACCCGGTACCGATGGCGTCGATCTAGTGTCGACGGTGACGACCGCCGAGCCGTACACGCTCGACTCCACTGCCCCCCGGCGCATCGTTGCCCTCGACTTCGGGGTCAAGGCGACGATCCTGCGTTGCCTGACCGACTTCGGCTCCGTCGAGGTGGTGCCCGCGTCCACACCGGCGGCCGAGGTGCTCGCGCGCGGAGCAGACGGTGTATTCCTCTCGAACGGGCCGGGTGACCCTGGCATCCTCGACCATCTCGTCGACACCGTCGCCGCGCTCATCGGTCAGGTGCCGGTCTTCGGTATCTGCCTCGGCCATCAGATCCTCGGTCGATCGCTTGGGGCACCGACGGTGAAACTTCCCTTCGGTCATCACGGCGGCAACCATCCCGTGAAGGATCTCGACACCGGACGGATCGAGATCACCTCGCAGAACCACAACTTCGCGGTTGACGCGGATGCCTTCTCCGGGCTTGGCCGGCAAGTTCGGATGACGCACGTGAACCTGAACGACGGTGTCTGCGAGGGCCTGGAAGTGGTCGGCGAGCGGTGCTTCTCCGTGCAGCACCACCCAGAAGCCGGACCAGGTCCCCACGACAGCCGCCATCTGTTCGAGCGCTTCGCGCAGATGATGGATGGAGGACGCTGATGCCGCGCCGCGACGACCTCTCCAACATCCTCATCATCGGATCGGGCCCGATCGTGATCGGCCAGGCCTGCGAGTTCGACTACTCGGGAACGCAGGCCTGCCGGGTACTCCGAGAGGAGGGCTACCGGGTGGTGCTCGCCAACTCGAATCCGGCAACGATCATGACCGACCCGGACTTCGCCGACGCCACCTACGTGGAGCCGCTCACCTGGGAGGTGCTGGCGAGCGTCATCGAACGGGAGCGCCCCGACGCGGTGCTGCCAACCCTCGGTGGCCAAACCGGTCTCAACCTCGCGATGGAGCTTCATGAGCGCGGGATCATCGGTGTCCCGGGCACACCCGAGATGATCGGCGCGAACGCCGAGGCGATCGCCACCGCTGAAGACCGGCAGCGCTTCAAGGAGGCGATGCTCGAGATCGGCCTCGACGTGCCCCGATCGGGAATCGCCCACAGCGTGGACGAGGCGCGCCGCGTGGTCGACGAGATCGGTCTTCCCGTGATCATCAGGCCGGCGTACATCCTCGGAGGGCGAGGAACCGGAATCGCATCGAGTCCCGAACAGTTCGAGCGGATCGCCGCGGCCGGTATCGACGCCAGCCCGATCGGTGAGATCCTCATCGAGGAGTCGATCGCCGGGTGGAAGGAGTACGAACTCGAGGTCATGCGGGATCGCGCTGACAACTGCGTGATCATCTGCTCCATCGAGAACGTCGACCCAATGGGGGTGCACACCGGCGACTCGATCACCGTCGCGCCGCAGCAGACCCTGAGCGACGTCGAGTACCAGGAGATGCGCGACTCCGCGATCGCGTGTATCCGACGTGTCGGCGTGGAGACCGGTGGGTCGAATGTCCAGTTCGCGGTCGACCCAGAGACCGGTCGACAGGTGGTCATCGAGATGAACCCCCGTGTGTCGCGCTCCTCGGCGCTCGCCTCCAAGGCGACCGGGTTCCCGATCGCGAAGATCGCGGCCAAGCTCGCCGTCGGATACACCCTCGATGAGATTCCGAACGACATCACGAAGGCGACCCCGGCGAGTTTCGAACCGGTCATCGACTACGTGGTCACCAAGATCCCGCGGTGGGCCTTCGAGAAACTGCCGGGAACCTCCGGTGTTCTCGGCACGCAGATGCAGTCCGTCGGCGAGGTCATGTCGATCGGCCGCACCTTCCCCGAGAGCCTGCAAAAGGCCCTGCGCTCGCTCGAGCAGGGTCATGATGGACTCCTCGTCCAGCGCGCCCTGGGTGATTTGAGCGGACGGTCTGATGACGACCTGCTCATCGCTGCGTCGGTGGCCACGCCCGACCGCATCCTCCTCGTCGGGGAACTGCTGCGCCGGAGGGTCGACCTCGAGCGCGTGCACTCCGCTACCCGGATCGACCCATGGTTCCTCGATCAGATGTCGATCATCGTCGATGAGTTCGAGGTGCTCGCCTCGTCGACTCCGAGCACCCTTGGACGGCGAGGTTGGCGTCGCGCGAAGCGTCTCGGCTTCGCCGATTCCCAACTCGCTCGGATGTGGGGAATCAGTGAGGATGAGGTTCGGGCCGGTCGGCTTGAAGTCGGGGTGCGCCCCACTTATAAGACGGTCGACACCTGCGCGGCGGAGTTCGCGGCGCGCACGCCATACCACTACTCGACCTGGGAAGACGAGGATGAGGTCGCGCCCTCCGATCGCCGCAAGGTGCTGATCCTCGGTTCAGGGCCCAACCGAATCGGTCAGGGCATCGAGTTCGACTACTGCTGCGTCCACGCGAGTTTCTCACTGCGCGAGGCAGGGTTCGAAACGATCATGCTCAACTGCAATCCCGAGACGGTGTCGACCGACTACGACACCAGTGATCGGCTCTACTTCGAGCCGCTCACCCGAGAGGATGTGCTCAACGTGATCGAGGCGGAGCGTCCCGAGCGGGTGATCGTCTCCCTCGGCGGGCAGACGCCGCTCAAACTGGCTGGGCAGATCCCCGCCGAATTGGTCGCGGGTACCTCGGCCGAATCGATTGACGCGGCCGAAGACCGCGAGCTCTGGAACCGACTCTGCGAGGAGCTCTCGATTCCGCAGCCTCCGGGAGGCACCGCGGTCGATATCGACCAGGCGCGCGCCATCTGCTCTCGGGTCGGTTTCCCGGTTTTGGTTCGACCCTCATATGTGCTCGGCGGGCGAGCCATGCAGATCATCCACGACGACGAGGGGCTCGTCTCGGCCATGGACGAGCTGTCCGGAGCGGGAAGCCTCGGCCGGGAGGGAGGGCTCTCCGCCGAACGTCCGGTGCTGATCGACCGCTTCCTCGCCAGCGCCATCGAGGTCGACGTCGACGCGGTCCGTGACAGCAGTGGCGAAGTGCTCATCGGCGGCGTCATGGAGCACGTCGAGGAGGCCGGAGTTCACAGCGGTGACTCGGCCTGCGCGATCCCACCGCAGACTCTGCCCGACTGGGTGGTCGAGGTGATCACCGCCTACACCGAGGCGATCGCGCATCGGCTCGACGTCTGCGGCCTGATCAACGTGCAGTACGCCGTGGTCGGCACGACGGTGTACGTCATCGAGGCGAATCCGCGCGCGTCCCGCACCGTGCCGTTCGTCGCGAAGGCGACGGGTGTGTCGCTCGCCAAGGTGGCGACCCGAGTGATGTTGGGAGCCACCCTCGCCGAACTGCGCTCCGAGGGCTTGCTCGTGGAGCCGGTGTCCGGCCATGTCGCCGTGAAGGAGGCCGTGCTGCCGTTCAACCGGTTCCCCGAGGTCGACCCCGCCCTCGGTCCCGAAATGCGCTCCACCGGCGAGGTCATGGGCATCGACCGGACGTTCGGTCAGGCGTTCTTCAAGGCGGAGTTGGCGGCGGGGAATGGACTGTCGGAGGCCGGCACGGCCTTCCTCTCGCTGAACGATCACGACAAGCCAGCCGGCATCGTCGTGGCGAGGCACCTCCGATCCCTCGGGATGAGGGTGGTGGCAACCCGTGGGACAGCGGAGCATCTCAGCCGATACGGCGTTGTGGTCGACCAGGTGCTCGACAAGGTGCAGGACGGCGTCGACGGACCGACCGCTGTCGATCTCATCGCGGCCGGTGAGATCTCCCTCGTGGTGAACACCCCGCGGGGTTCCGCTGGACGAAGCGATGGCGAGCACATCCGGAAGGCGGCGAGCCTCCACCGTGTCAGTTGCTTCACGACCGTCAGCGCCGCCCTCGCGGCCGCTCGTGGAATGGAGGAGTCCCTTGGCCGCTCGCTCGACGTGCGGCCCCTTCAGGAGCACCATCGCCGATGAGCGGGCTTCGTCGATCGCGCCGTGATGAGGGGGCGACCTCGCCCGCGGCCTCCGGCGTGTCGACGATCGATCCGATGGTGAACATTGGTTCGGTCCAACTCCGATCGGCTGTGATGACCGCATCGGGAACCGCCGGCTACGGCGCGGAGCTGGCTCCCTACGTCGACCTCGCCACTATCGGCGCGGTCGTCACCAAGTCACTCGCCCCCTACGACTGGCCGGGGAACCCCGCTCCGCGGCTCCATCCCGTGCGCGCCGGCATGATGAACTCCGTCGGCCTACAGGGTCCCGGCATCGACGTCTGGCTCGAGACGGCCCTTACCGAGTTGCTCGGCACTGGGGCGCATGTCGTCTGCAGCATCTGGGGACGCTCGGTCGAGGACTATCGCCGGGCGGCGGAGATGCTCGCTGATGCCCCGGCTGGGGTGGTCGCCGTCGAGGTCAATCTCTCCTGCCCCAACCTCGAGGGGAGGGGAGGGATCTTCGCCCATGACGCCGACCTCTCCGCCGAGGTGTTGCGTGCCACGGAGGCCTGCGGGCGACCCCGTTGGGCGAAACTCAGCCCGAACACCGATCGGATCGCCGAGGTCGCTCGAGCGGTGACCAACGCTGGGGCCGAGGCGCTGACCCTGGTGAACACCCTGCTCGGCCTCGCCCTCGATCCCGAGACCCTTCGACCGACCCTTGGAAACGGAGGTGGAGGACTCTCGGGCCCGGCCATCCATCCGATCGCGGTTCGCGCCGTCGCCGACGTGCGAGCCGCTCTGCCCGACACGCCGCTCATCGGAGTCGGCGGGGTCGCCGAGACCTCCGATGCCATCGAGTTGATGGCGGTTGGCGCATCCGCGGTGCAGATCGGGACGGCGCTCTTCGCCGATCCCCGCGTGCTCGCCCGGGTCAGAGATGGACTGGTCTCCGAAGCGGCTGAACGAGGGCTCGGCTCGGTGGCCGAGTTCACCGGCCTCGCTGACCTCTGAGCGGATATTCCCTGTCAGCGAGCCACGCCGTTGTAGCGTTCGGCCATGGCGACTCCTCCGGCACTCACACCCGAGCAGCGCAGAGCCGCGCTCGAGAAGGCCGCGGCCGCTCGCACCGCGAGGGCCGAGGTGAAGGCGAGACTCAAAATGGGCTCGCTCACCCTGGCCGAGGCTCTCGGCTCCGATGACATCCACATCGCGAAGATGAAGGTGGTCGCTCTCCTCGAGGCACTGCCCAAGGTCGGCAAGGTCAAGGCCCGGCGGATCATGGATGAGATCGGTATCGCCGACAACCGTCGGATCCAGGGTCTCGGAGCGCAGCAGCGCTCCGCCCTGCTCGAGCGCCTTGGCTCCTGAGCCGCTGGTCGTCGTCGTCTCCGGACCCGGAGGGGTCGGCAAAGGGACCATCGTCGACCTTCTTGTCCAGCGCGATAACCGGCTGTGGCTCTCGAGATCGTGGACCACACGAGCGCGCCGGGACGGAGAGGCCGAGGATGCCTACGTCTTCACCGACGGCCCGAGTTTCGAGCAGCGGATCTCCGAGGGCGGATTCCTCGAATGGACAGAGTTTCTCGGCAACTATTACGGCACTCCGACCCCCGACACCTCGAGCCTCGAGGGTCGTGACCTCGTGCTGGAGATCGAGCTCGATGGCGCCCGTCAGGTCAAGGAGCAGCACCCCGATGCGATCCTGATCTTCGTGCTTCCGCCGTCTCGCGATGAACAGGAGCGTCGACTGCGGGGGAGGGGCGACCCCAACGACAAGGTGTTCGCGCGGCTTCGCAAGGCGGAACTCGAGGAGCCGCTGGGAATCGCGATCGCCGATCATGTCGTGGTCAACGACGACTTGAGCACCACGGTCGACGCGATGATGGCGATCATCGAATCAGAACGAAGCCGGTAGACTCCTCCCGCCTACCAGCACGAGGAGTTGCCATGCCCCAGTCGCACGACACCATGATGAGCCCGCCGATCGAGAACCTCCTCGGTCGCGTCGACTCCAAGTTCTCGCTCGTCACCTTGGCCGCCCGCCGGGCCCGGAACATCAACTCCTACTTCAACCAGCTCGGTGATGGCCTCGGTCACATGGTTCCGCCTCAGGTCTCCTCCACCGCTCGCAAGCCGCTCAGCCTCGCCTTTGAGGAGATCGACGCTGACAAGATCGTGTGGGCGGAGCCGGTCGAGGAGGTTGCTGAGGAGCTCTCGCTCCCCGTCGGTGAGGGATTCGCCGACGACGACGCCGGCTGATCCCGTCATGCTCGCCGGCCGGAGGGTCGTCCTCGGCGTTAGCGGGGGCATAGCCGCCTACAAGTCCGTCGAACTCTGTCGCCGACTCGTCGACGCCGGGGCTCATGTCACGCCGGTCCTCACCGAGGGAGCGCTTCGTTTCGTCGGCCGAACCACGTTCGACGCCCTCGCGAGCGAGCGAGCGCTCGTCTCGCTCTGGGAGGGCGAGTCGCGCATTCCCCACACCGAACTCGGGCGCCGAGCCGACCTGGTGGTGGTGGCCCCGGCGACCGCTCGGGTCATCGGCGCATTGGCCAACGGCCTCTCGACGGATGTGCTCACCAACGTCTTGATCGCCACGCGCGCGCCGGTGGTGGTGTGTCCCGCCATGCACACGGAGATGTGGGAGCACCCGGCCGTGGTTGCGAACATCGCGACCCTTCGTTCTCGCGGCATCACCATCGTCGAACCCGAGGCCGGCCGTCTCGCCGGAGGTGACGTCGGCGTCGGACGTTTGGCCGGACTCGACAGCATCCTCAGCGCGGTCGAGACCACCCTCTCAGTCAGCGGAGACCTCGCCGCTCGGCGTGTCGTGGTGACCGCCGGTGGAACCAGGGAGCCGATAGATGCGGTGCGGGTCATCTCCAACCGGAGTTCGGGCCGTCAAGGCCACGCGATCGCCGCCGAGGCGGCTCGTCGGGGAGCCGAGGTCATCCTCATCACGGCGGCCGAATCGGCCGCTCCCGCGGGATGCGCAGTTGTGCGTGTCGATACGGCCGAGCAGATGGGCGACGCGCTCGACCGCGAGGCCCCGAGCGCTGATGCCGTGATCATGGCGGCGGCCGTCGCCGACTTCCGCCCGGTGCGGATCTCCGATGGCAAGCACAAGAAGGCCGATGGCCTACCCGAGATTCGTCTCGAACCCACCCGCGACCTGTTGGCCGGGTTGGGTGCGGCCAAGCCCGCTGGTCAGGTGCTCGTCGGATTCGCCGCCGAGACTGATGATCTCGTCGACAACGCGCGTCGCAAGCTGTCCGCTAAGTCGCTCGACCTGATTGTGGCCAATGACGTTTCGGCTCCCGAGGTCGGCTTCGGACATGCGACGAACGCGGTCACCATCCTCGACCGAGAGGGGGGCGCTGAGGAGACCGGCCTGCTCTCGAAGGAGGAGATCGCCACCCGCGTGATCGACCGCGTGGCTAGGCTCCTCCCCGCGGTGCGCTGAGCAGAGGCTCCTCGCGTCCGGCCGGTTCGACCGGCGTACAGCAACCGAGCACCCTGCACCGGAGAACACACGAGGAGCGATCGTGGCACGTTGGACATTCACCTCTGAGAGCGTCACCGAAGGACATCCCGACAAGGTGGCCGACCAGGTCAGCGACGCGATTCTCGACGCGATTTTGACCGAGGACCCGAACGGTCGCGTCGCCTGCGAGACCATGGTCACCACCGGACTCTGCGTGGTGGCGGGTGAGATCACCACCTCGGCCTATGTCGAGATCCCGAGGATCGTCCGCAAGACCATCAAAGACATTGGCTACGACGACGCGAGTGCCGGGTTCGACGGTGACACCTGTGGAGTCATCGTGTCGATCGACGACCAGAGCAGCGACATCGCCCAAGGTGTCGACTCCTCGGAGGAGACCCGTTCGAAGGGATCGGTGGAGGACGAACTCGACCGTCAGGGCGCCGGCGACCAGGGGATGATGTTCGGCTTCGCCTGCGACGAGACCCCCGATCTCATGCCCCTTCCCATCTGGACGGCGCATCGTCTCGCCGAGCGCCTCGCTCATGTGCGGCACCACGGTCAGGTGCCCTACCTGCGGCCGGATGGCAAGACCCAGGTCACCTTCGAATACGAGGACGGGGTGCCGGTGGCGATCAGGAACGTCGTGCTCAGCACCCAGCACCAGGACGGCATCGATCGAGACACGGTCATTCGACCCGACATGATCGAGCAGGTCATCACCCCGGTCATCCCCGAGCAGTTCGCCGACGACGACTACGAGATCTTCGTGAACCCGACGGGACGCTTCGTTACCGGCGGCCCGCAGGGCGACTGCGGTCTCACTGGCCGCAAGATCATCGTCGACACGTACGGCGGCATGGGCCGACACGGAGGTGGAGCCTTCAGCGGTAAAGACCCCTCCAAGGTCGACCGGTCCGCCGCCTACGCCGCCCGATGGGTGGCCAAGCACGTCGTCGCGTCGGGAGCCGCGCGTCGCTGCGAAGTCCAGGTGGCCTACGCGATCGGCGTCGCGCACCCAATGAGCATCCTCGTACAGACCTTTGAAACCGAGCAGGTCGACCCTGCGCGAATCGAGAGCGCTGTCCGCGACGTCTTCGACCTCCGTCCCGGCGCGATCATCCGCGATCTCGACCTCCTGAAGCCCGGCTACCTCCGCACGGCCGCTTACGGCCACTTCGGTCGGACGGGGTTCAGCTGGGAGGAGCTCAGCCGGCTCGACGACTTCACCTCGGCCGTCGGCCTCTGAGCCGGCGTGGGGTCGGGGGCCCAGTCGGCGCCGGTGGTCCGGGTACTGCCCGACCGGTCCGGCCCCGACAAGACCTTCGACTACCGCTGGCCCCATCCGGTTGACGATCCCCCCGCTCTGATCGGCAACCGGGTTCGGATCGACCTCCATGGCCGCCGTGTCGGCGGATGGGTGGTCGGGGTGTCCGAGGACGAGCCCTCCACGGAGTCGCTCAAGACCGTGGCAACGGTGTCGGGTCTCGGACCGATGATCGAGGTCATCGAACTCGCCGATTGGGCCGCGGCTCGGTGGGCCGGCCGTCGAAGTCACTTCCTCTCCGCCGCCTCGCCCCCGCGAGCGGTTCGCGCCGTCGGCGCATCGCGACGCAGCGGGTCCGCTCCCCAACCGAGCTCCCCAGCCGCGGCACGGCTTCTCGAGAGTGGCGGGGGCGTCCTCCGTCTGCCTCCCTCAGCCGATCAGCTCCCGGCGATCGCGAGCGCGCTCGCGATCGGGCCGACCCTCGTCATCGTCCCCGGAGTGGACGACGCCGCGATCCTCGCCGCCCGCATCCGGCGCGCCGGGGTCAGCGTCGCCCACCTGCCTGATCAGTGGTCCGATGCGCGCTCGGGGGTCGACCTCGCGGTGGGAACCCGGACCGCGGTATGGGCCTCGATACCCGACCTCGCGGTGATCGTGGTGCTCGACGAGCACGATGAGCGGCTCCAGGCGGAGCGCACGCCCTGCTGGCATGCCCGAGAGGTCGCGTTGGAACGAGGTCGCCGTCTCGGCACTCCGGTGCTCTTGGTGTCGCCGGTCCCAACGGTGGAGGCACTCGAGGGGCGCGTGCTCGAGCATCCACCTTCGGATCGGGAGCGTCGCGGTTGGCCGAGGGTCGTGGTTGACGATCGAGGGGAGGTGGAGCCGTGGCGACGCTCTCTGCTCGGTTCGGAGCTGATCGCGGAACTCCGCGACCCATCTCGAACCGTGGTGTGCGTTATGAACGTCACCGGCCGCGCCCGACGACTCGCCTGCCGCGGGTGCGCGGCCGTGCTGCGCTGCGAGGTGTGCGAGGCGGCGGTCGCAACCCCCGAGGACGGCGGCTTGGTCTGCCCCTCGTGCGGTCACCAGCGGCCCGCGGTGTGCGGAGACTGCGGCTCGAGCGCCTTCGCGAACCTCCGGCCGGGGGTTCGCCGCCTCCGAGAGGAGATCGAGGCCGCCGCCGGGCGAGCGGCTATCGCGGTGGAGGGCGACGACCCGCATCGCTCCGTCCAGGCCGCCGGATCGGCGGCCGTGTTCGTCGGCACCGAAGCGGTCCTCCATCGAGTGAGCTCCGCGGACACCGTCGCCTTCCTCGATATCGACGCGGAGCTGCTGGCACCGCGGTTCCGGGCAGGAAGCCAAGCGCTCGGTTTGATCGCGCGGGGCGCACGGCTGGCCGGTGGCTCCGCCGAGGGCGGTCTGCTGATCCTGCAGACCAACAGCCCCGATCATCCCGTGGTGCGCGCTGTCGCGCACACCGACCCATCGCTCGCAGTCGAGGCCGACCGCGACATCCGAGCCCAACTAGGCCTCCCTCCTTTCGGGGCGTTGGCGCGGGCCACCGGCGCCGGGGTCGACCGCCTCATCTCCTCGCTTCCAACCTCGGTCGCCGCCTCACCCACCGAGGACGGCTACCTCATCCGGGCGGCCGATGTCGACCAACTCGGCGCCGCGCTCGCCGCCGCGGAGCGTCCGACGGGGGTCAGGGTGCTCGTCGATCCCCAACGCTAAGCACGCGGAAACCGCGTCGCGAGGTGACCCGGTCGACCGGGTGGCCCCGCTCGGTCAGCCAGGAGGAGAGCGAATCAGCCCCGAGATGTCTCGACACGACGAGATGCGCGAGAGCGTCCACCTCGAGTCGGTCGAGCCAGCTCGCGAGCAGCGAGCGCATCTCCTCTTTCCCGATGCGTATCGGCGGGTTCGATCGGATGGCCGCGAAACGGAGTTGCGGGGGCACCTCGTCGGGGGCACACACCCTGACGTTGTCGAGTCCGAGCCGCTTCGCGTTCGAGGCGGTTAGGTTCCGCGCTCGGCGGTTCACATCCACCGCCCAGACGGTCGCACCGGGACTCTGATGGGCCATGACCAGCGCGATCGGACCAGAGCCGCAGCCGAGATCGAGGAGATCGCCGGTCGTCGGCGGTGGGGGAGAGGTGTTGAGGAGGAGCGCGGTCGCGGTGTCGAGTCGACCATGGCTGAACACGCCTGCATCGGTGTCGAGAGAGAACGAGACCGAGCCGGCGGTGACGTCGATGCGGCGGGGATCGCTCGGCGCATCAGGCTCTTCGTCGAAGTAGTGCGCCATCGCTTCGGTAGCCTGCCACCTGTGGGCCTCGAGATCCGAACCTTCGGCGACCCGGTGCTCAAGTCGCAGGCAGCCCCGGTCGTTGACGTCGACGGCCGGGCAATTCGACTCGTCGAGCAGATGTTCGACACCCTTGACCACAGCGATGGGGGTATCGCTCTCGCTGCCCCGCAGATCGGAGTGCAGAAGCAGGTGGTCGTCTGGGATCTCGACGGGGACCGGCGGGCCATCTTCAACCCGGAGATCGTCGAGTCCTCCGGGGAGTGGGTGTACGACGAGGGATGTCTCTCTATTCCAGGGCTCTACGTCGAGTTGGTTCGACCGCGCACCGTCCTGCTCCGAGGAGTCGATGTCAACGGCGAGATCATCGAGTACGAAGCCGATGACCTCGAGGCGCGGATGTATCAGCATGAGCTCGATCACCTGAACGGCGTGCTCATGTTCGACCGGATGGGCGACGAGCAGCGACGCGAGGCGATGGCTGAGTACCGTCGGATCACCTCCGGCGAGGGTGATAGCGAACCTCGTCCGCGTCGCCTTCGATTCCGCTGACCGATGGATCTCGTTTACCTCGGCACCCCAGAGGTCGCCGCGGTGCCATTGCGAGCGCTGGTCACCGCCGGCCATTCCGTGCGCCTCGTCGTCACCGGACCGCCGAGACGTCGAGGACGCCGAGCACCGCTCTCGCCCTCGCCGGTCGAGTCAGCTGCGCGTGATCTCGATCTTCCCGTGGCCTATGACCTCGACTCCCTCCAAGGGATCGACGCCGAACTCGGGGTGGTCGTCGCCTTCGGTCGACTCATCCCAGCGTCGATCCTGGAACGGCTCCCGATGGTGAACCTGCATTTCTCCGACCTGCCGCGCTGGCGGGGAGCGGCTCCGGTCGAACGGGCGGTGCTCGCGGGAGACAGATCGACCGCCGTGTGCCTCATGCAACTCGAGGAGGGCCTCGACACCGGGCCGGTTCACGCGAGGACGCGCGTCGAGATCGGGGAACTGACCGCCGACGAGCTCACGATGTCGCTGGGTGAGGCGGGTGCCGCACTTCTTGTCGAGTGTCTGACGGCCGGACTCGACACTCCTGAGCCCCAAGTCGGGCAGGCCACGTACGCCGACAAGATCACGCGCGACGATCTGCGGATCGATTGGACCGCCGACCCCTTCGTCGGGCTCCGCCAGGTCAGGGTCGGTGGTGCCTGGACGACCTGGCGAGGAGCGGTGGTGAAGATCATCGAGGCGACAACGGTCGACGGTGAGCTCCGCCCCAGCATCGTTCGTCCCGAGGGACGTGGCAACCTCAGTTTCGATGCCTGGTGGCGCGGAGCTCGTCCCGAGCCGGACGAGTGGTTCCTGTGAGCGCTCGAGCCCTCGCCCTGGAGGTGCTCGGTCGAATCGAACGGGATGGTGCCTACGCCAATCTCGTGCTGCCAGCAACCCTTAACAGAAGTGATCTCGGTGCCGCTGACCGAGGAATGGTCACCGATCTCGTCTACGGAACTACTCGGATGCGAAGGGCCTGCGATCTACTCGTCGACCGGTTCGTCGAAGTACCTCCCGACGATTCAACGCGAACCCTGCTGCGGCTCGGTGCCTACCAGCTCGTGTTTGGCGGGGTCGCGGCGCACGCTGCCGTCTCCGAAACCGTGGCGCTCGCTCCGAGGCGCACAAGGGGTTTCGTGAACGCGGTCCTCCGACGAGTGGCGAGCATCGAGATGACCTGGCCCTCGGCGGCTGCAAGGCTTAGCTACCCCGACTGGATCCATGATCTGTTTGTCGACGAACTCGGCGATGCGGACGCCGCCGAGGCGCTCGAGCGCATGAACGTCGCTCCCACGGTGAACCGCCGGGCGGACGGATACGTGCAGGATCCAGCGTCCCAGTGGGTTGCGGCTTCGATCGAAGCGCGCCGCGGAGAGCTGATCGCCGACCTCTGCTCCGCGCCCGGAGGCAAGACGACCGCGATGGCCGCGACCGGGGCCGATGTGGTCGCTCTCGACCTCCACCCGGCGCGTGCCGGACTGGTCGCCGACAACGCGGCGGCAACGGCGGCTGAGGGCGTCGGGCGGGTGTTCCCCCTCGCCGCCGACTCGTGCCGCCCGCCTCTCCCCGAGGGCATCTTCGATGCCGTCCTGATCGATGCCCCGTGCTCAGGTCTCGGAGCGCTCCGCCGGCGGCCGGACGCGCGCTGGAGGGTCACTCCTCAAACGATCCGCGATCTCGTCCCCGTACAGGCTGACCTCCTCACGGCCGGTGCCCGGCTCCTGCGTCCGGGGGGTCGACTGATCTACAGCGTCTGCACCCTGACCGCCGCCGAGTCAATCTCGCATCGCACTCCCGAGGGTCTTGAGATCGACCCCTCACCGCCCGTTGGATCGTGGCGAAGGTTCGGGGACGGGTGGCGGGTCCTTCCCCACGACGCGGACACCGATGGCATGGTGATGCTGCGGTACCGTCGACGGCCATGACCCGTCCGGCAAAGGTGCTCACCGTGAGCGACGGGGTGGCTTCGGGTCACCGTGACGACACCGGTGGCCGAGGTCTCGCCGAGCACCTCGCGGCCCACGACTTCGAGGTCGTCGACCATGTCGTAATCCCCGACGGTCGGGAATCTGTGGCTCAGGCGTTGACCGCCCTGGCCGCCGACTTCTGCGGCCTGATAGCGACCACCGGCGGAACGGGTTTCGGGCCGAGGGATTTAACTCCGGAAGGAACGCGCGACGTCATCGACCGGGAGGCGCCCGGTCTCGCCGAGGCGATGCGAGCCATCAGCCCATTCGGTCGTCTCTCACGGGGTCGCGCCGGCACGATCGGATCCGCTCTTGTCGTCAACCTCCCCGGCTCACCGAAGGGCGCGATCGAGCAGATCGACGCGGTAATCGACGTGCTCGGACACGCGCTCGACCTCCTCGCCGGCACCGATCGCACCCACTGACCTCGTTCGGTCCGCGGAGAGGCACGGTTAGCCTGCCGACGTGCTCCGGATCGTTCTACCGAAGGGATCCCTCGAGAAGGCCACCCTCGAACTGTTCGAGGCCGCCGACCTACCGGTGTCGCGGTCGTCCTCCGTCGACTATCGGGCCTCGATCGACGATCCCCGGGTCGCTGAGGTGCGGATCCTTCGACCCCAGGAGATTCCCGTCTATGTGGCAGAGGGCCTGTTCGATCTCGGCATCACCGGTCGTGACTGGGTAACCGAGACCTCCTCGGATGTCGTCAGCCTCGGTGAACTGCGGTACTCGAAGGCGACCTCCGACCCAGTTCGCGTGGTCGTGGCGGTCGCCGGTGACTCACCGGTCGAATCAGTGTCCGACCTTCCCGATGGGGTGAGGGTGGCCTCGGAGTACCCGGAGATGACTCGACGATTCTTCGCCGAGCACGGAGTCGCGGCCGATGTGCGCCTCTCCTACGGAGCGAGTGAGGCCAAGATTCCCGACATCGCCGACTGCGTCGTCGACATCACCGAGACGGGTCGAGCTCTCCGGGCCGCTGGCCTCCGGGTGATCGACACGATCCTCACCAGTTGGACCGAGGTGGTGGCGAATCCTGCAGCCCACGCCGATCCCGAGCGACGTCGAGCCATGGAACAGCTGATGGTCCTGTTGAACGGCGCTCTCGACGCGCGCGGCAAGGTGCTGCTGAAGCTCAACGTGACCGCGTCCCGGCGCGACGATGTGCTCGCCGTGCTTCCGTCGGCGAAGTCACCGACCATCAACCAACTCGCGAACGGTGACTTCGCGATCGAGAGCGTCGTCGAGAAGTCGGGAATCAACCGGATCATCCCAGCCCTCTCCGAGGCCGGGGCGACCGATCTGCTCGAGATCCCGATCTCCAAGATCGTCCCCTGAGTTCGGCCGTGCTCCACTCGATGCGTCGCTCCACCGGGGAGGTCGCCAACTTCGACGACGACTCAGGGCTCGGGCTGATCACTGCCGACGATGGATCGACGGTGCCATTCCATTGTGTCGCGATTGTCGA
Organism: Acidimicrobiales bacterium; assembly: GCA_030828465.1. Taxonomy (GTDB): domain Bacteria; phylum Actinomycetota; class Acidimicrobiia; order Acidimicrobiales; family Ilumatobacteraceae; genus Casp-actino5. Next base: position 31,365 of record JAURCL010000011.1, read on the forward strand.
CGGCACTCGCTCGGTTCGAACCGGCTCGAGGGTCAGGTTCCGACTCACGCAACGACTCGGACGCGTCGAAGCGGCCGACATCGAGCCTCTCGCCTGATCCGGTGCGGCGAGACGAGGAGATCCTCGCGGTGATCGCCGCCCTCCAGTCGGGCGAGGTGGTGTCCTACGGGGATGTCGCGGCGACGGCTGGGTGGCCGGGTCGCGCCCGTCTCGTCGGCCGGATACTCGCCACGACCGATCACGAGGTGCCCTGGTGGCGGGTGGTGAACTCCTCGGGGCGTCTCGTCCCGGGTGGCGAGGCCGAACAGCAGCGACTACTCGAGGGCGAGGGAGTCGTGGTAGCCGAGGGTCGGGTGCGCTCGGCCCCGGCCGGACGCTTCAGTCGGCGGCGCCGGACGCGGCCTTGACCTGAACGAACGCCATCCGGATATTGGCCAAGGCGTCGGTCATCGTCTGGTGCTCGTCACCGAGTCGAGCGCCGAGCCCCTCTACTAGGCAGCCCACCGCGTCGATCGCCAGCGCGGCAGAAACCAAGTCGACCGGATCGGAGGAGAGGTGGATGGCCGCCAATTCGTACAGGCCCATCACGTGATTGGTGACCACGACCTCAGCGGGAACCGAGGCGAGTCGGGAGCGGGCTTCTTCGAGGGCTTCGGCGGCTTGGCGGACGGCGTCGTCCGAGTCACCACCGTGTGCTCCGTCGAATTCGATCTCGTCGGATTCGTCATTCACGGCCGTTAGTCTACGGGGGCCGCCGGGCGTGCCCGGGGGCCACAACCGACGCGAAGTGGGGGAGACCCCCACCCGGCCACCGTGGGGTGCGCCCGGGTCCTGACGATCCGGGCACGGCCCGGGGAGTGCATGGGCTTCGCCACGCACACCCGGGAGGCCACAGCCCTTGCACAGGAGAGTCACGTCATAGCACCGCCGAAGAGCGACCAGCACCGGATCAATGACCGGATTCGGGCCCGCGAGGTCCGACTGATCGGTCCCGATGGGGACCAGCTCGGAATCCAACCGGTCCCCGAGGCACTGCGGATGGCCAGAGGTCTCGATCTCGATCTCGTCGAGGTGGCCCCTGCCGCGAACCCCCCGGTGTGCCGGATCATGGACTACGGCAAGTTCCGGTACGAGGAGGCGCAGAAGGCCAAGGAGTCCCGGCGCAAATCGACCCAGGTCTCGGTGAAAGAGGTCAAGTTCCGGCCGAAGATCGGCAGGGGTGACTTCGACACCAAGGTGCGTCATCTGATCGAGTTCCTTGAGGACGGACACAAGGTCAAGGTGACCCTGCAGTTCCGCGGCCGAGAGATGGCCCACCCGGAACTCGGAACGAGGATCCTCGATCAGGTCATCGAATCGGTCGGTCCGCTCGGAAAGATTGACAGCCAGGCGCGGCTCGAAGGTCGCTCGATGTCGATGGTGATGTCGCCCGACAAGAAGGCGGCCGAAGCGGCGCGGAAGGCTCAGGAGGCGGAGGCCGCGAGCGCGGCGGCTGAGCGTGACAAGAACGACGTGGTCGCCGAGGAGTCGACGATCGTGAATGAAGAACAAGAGAGCTAGGAGACACGACATGCCAAAGATGAAGACGAGCAAGACGGCCGCGAAGCGGTTTAAGAAGACTGGCTCCGGCAAGCTGCGCCGCCAGCAGGCCATGCGCCAGCACCTATTCGAGAAGAAGCCGTCCACGCGCACCCGTCGGCTCGACGGGGACGTCGACGTGCATTCCACCGACGAGCGCAACATCAAGCGACTCCTCGCGGAGCGCTGACCACGGCATCCGCTGTGGTGGAGACGAGAGAATCGAACAAGGAGAAATGACATGGCACGCGTGAAGCGCGGTGTGGCCGCCAAGAAGCGGCACAAGAAGGTCCTGAAGCAGGCCCGGGGTTACTACGGCAACAAGAGCCGTTCCTTTCGGGCGGCAAACGAGCAGGTCATGCGGAGCGGGCAGTACGCCTTCCGCGACCGTCGCGCCAAGAAGGGCGAGTTCCGCCGTCTATGGATCCAGCGGATCAACGCCGGCTGCCGTCAGCACGACATGAGTTACTCGCGATTCATCGCGGGACTGTCAGCCGCGGGCATCGAGGTTGACCGCAAGATCCTCGCCGATCTCGCCGTCACTGATCCGGCCGCCTTCGGTGCCCTGGTGGAGCAGGCCAAGGCAGCTCTGTGACCAGCGGGATCGGTTCGGCCGATCCCGAACCGGAGTCCGTACTCGGATTCCGTAACCCGAGGATCCAGCGACTGCGTCGTCTGGTCTCGAGACGTGAGGAGCGTCGCGAGACTGAGCTCGTTGTCGTGGAGGGAGCAACGCTGATCCGCGAGGCGCTCTCCGCCGGCTGGGTCTGCGCCGAGGAATTTGTCACCGAGGGAGCCACCCCGATGACTCGGGTGGAGACGCGTTGGGTCGCGGAGGGCGTCCTCGAACGGGTGGCATCGACCGAGAGCCCGCGCCCCAACGTTGCGCTCTTCAAGGTGCCGGAGTCCCGTGGTCTCACCGGGGTGGCGACAGCATTGGTCGTTGACCGAATGGCCGACCCGGGAAACCTCGGGACCGTGATCCGCTCGGCCGAGGCCGCTGGGTTCGACGCGGTCGTCGTCACACCGGGCAGTGTCGATCACCTCTCGCCCAAAGTCGTGAGGGCGTCGGCTGGAGCGCGGTTCTATGTGCCGATCCTCGAAGTTGACCTCCAAGAGTTGCGCGACAACGGGTTCCACTTGGTCGGAACCTCCTCGCACCGCGGCGATGGACACCTCGATGTCGATTGGTCGGAACCGGGCCGCCTCGGGATCGTCGTCGGCAATGAGGCGCAGGGAATCGATGACGACGCACCGGTCGACGGCTGGGTATCGATCCGACACGCGGGGCGAGCCGAGAGCCTTAATGCGGCCATGGCGGCAACGATCGTCTGCTTCGCCGCATCCCGCGGTCGCGGGTTGTTGTGACACCGATAGGTGGTCGCCCGAGGTGCTCGCGCCTAACCTCTGGGGCGTGTCCAGATTGGCCCAGCACCGATTTCCGCGCCCCGGGTGGCTCACCCGGGGATACTGATCTCCTGACAGCGGATCGGTCCCCTCGCCGCGCCGGGGAGTTTCGGAGGGAAGCGAGAGCCGTCGGGGTGACCCGGTCGGGGGAGACGAGATGACACCAGAAATCGACGAAGCGCGCGAGGCCGCACTCAGCGCCATCGGTCATGCCGACACGGTGGCGGATCTCGAGCGCGTCGTGGCGGAGCATCTCGGCAAGCGGGGTGCGCTCGCTGGGCTGAAGAAGGGCCTTGGCGCCATCGACGATGCCGACGCGCGCCGAGCGGCCGGTGCGGCCATGCACGCCTCGCGCACCGCGCTCGAGGAGGCCATCGAGGCCCGACGGGGCGAGTTAGGTGGAGTGGAGACCGAGCTGCGTATCGCCGAGGAGCAACTCGACCTCACCGAGTTCCGGTCGGACGGCTCGCGCGGGCATCTCCACATCGTCACTCAGGCGTGGCAGCGCCTCGAGGACGTCTTCCTCGGACTCGGGTTCAGCGTCGCTGAAGGTCCCGAGGTCGAGACCGACTGGCACAACTTCGAGGCCTTGAACATGGGGGAGGGGCACCCTGCCCGCGGGGAGTTCGACACCCTGTTCGTCGATCACGTGCCTCCGGGTGGTCGACTCGGAACCACCCTGCTGCGCACTCATACCTCCCCGGTGCAGATCAGAACCATGCTGACTCAGGAGCCCCCGATCTACGTCGTCGCCCCGGGTCGGGTGTTCCGGCGCGACACACCGGATGCCACGCACATGCCGGTCTTCCACCAGATTGAAGGCCTTGTCGTCGATCGCGGTATCTCGATGACCGACCTCGCCGGAACGATCGAGGCGTTCACGAAGGCCTTCTTTGGCGCCGGGTTCACCTCTCGGCTCCGTCCCTCCTACTTCCCGTTCACCGAACCCTCGGCGGAGTTCGATATCCAGCGTCCCGACGGTTCATGGCTCGAACTCGGCGGATGTGGAATGGTGCATCCGGCAGTCATCCGAGCTGGAGGTCTCGACCCCGACGAGTGGAGCGGTTTCGCGTTCGGCTTCGGCATCGACCGCATGGCGGTCATGCGTCACGGCGTCGCCGACATCCGGGACATGTACGTGAACGACATCCGATTCATCGAGCAGTTCTGAGGTGATGGCGTGAAGATCCTGCTCTCCTGGCTCAACACCTTCGCGGAGTTTGCCGATCCGTCCGACGATGACGCGGTGGCCTCAGTCGCCGCTGACCTCACCTCGCTCGGTCTCGCTGTGGAGGAGGCAGTCCCGCTCGGTCACGGTGTCGAGGGGGTGGTCTCCGCGAGAGTGCTCCGAGTCGAGACCCATCCCGATGCCGCGAAGGTACGTCGGGTGTGGGTCGACGCTGGCGATGGGGCGGAACGTCATGTGTGGTGCGGAGCCTCAAATATGTCGGAGGGCGACCTCGTACCACTCGCGACCCTCGGCACAGCGATGCCCGACGGGCGCCTCATCGAGCGGCGCGGGATCCTCGGCATCGACTCCGAGGGAATGCTGTGCTCCGGGGCTGAACTCGGTGTCGATGACGACGGCTCAGGGATCCTGCTGCTCGACCCGGCGGCCGGGCCGGGCCAGCCGTACACGGCGGTGCTCGGTCTCGAGCCCGATGTCCTGTTCGATCTCGATGTCACGCGCAACCGCCCCGATTGCTGGAGTCACCTCGGTGTCGCGCGAGACCTCGCGGGCCGGCGGGGTCTCGCCCTGCGTCCCATCCCGGAGGGGGCGCGACGCGGGGGTGCTGAGCGTTCGGTACCGGTCGAGCTCGTGGCGGGGGATCGCTGCGGTCGTTTCACCACGACGGTGCTCTCAGGGGTGACGGTCACGCAGAGCCCGGCGTGGATGCGCCGACGGCTCGCATCGGCGGGGATGCGGTCCATCAACAACGTGGTTGACGTGTCAAACATGGTCATGCTTGAGCTCGGTCAACCGAACCACGCCTACGATCTCGACCGGCTCGGGGGCGGAGCTCTCCGGGTCCGTCTCGCCGCTGACGGTGAGTCCTTCGTGACCCTCGACGGCGTTGAGCGAACGCTTGGCGGTTCCGACCTGTTGATCTGCGACGGTGATGACCGCCCGGTCGGTCTCGGTGGGGTCATGGGCGGTCTCGACAGCGAGATCTCCGAGGCGACGACCACCGTCGCACTCGAGACGGCCTGGTTCTCCCCCCGTGGGGTGATGGAGACGGCCGCTCGGTATTCGCTGCGGAGCGAGGCGTCCGCGCGTTACGAGCGCGGCGTTGATCCGTACGTGATCGACCGGTCGATCGACCGCTTCGTTGAACTCCTGTCGGAGTCGTGCCCCGACCTGGTCGTGCATCCGGGCACTGTGGATGTCCGCTCGGATCACCTGCCCGCCCCAAGGCGCGAGACATCACTCCGGCTCTCAGTGCTCGACCGGGTACTTGGGGTGACACTCGGCGCTGAGCGGGTCACCGAGATGTTGAAGCCGATCGGATTCGAAGCCGCGGGTTCGGAACCGGAGTTAACCGTCGCGATCCCAAGTTGGCGTCCCGATGCCAGCGAGGAAATCGACATCGTCGAGGAGGTGGCGAGGCTCCACGGATACGAGAACCTCGGACGGACAGTCCCGCGCGCCGACGTGTTCGGCCACCTAACGCGCGCGCAGCAACGACGACGGTTGGCCCGTGAGGTGCTCGTCGGACTCGGTATCTCCGAGGCGATGCCGAATCCGTTCCTCGCTCCTGGCGATCTCGCTCGTGCTGGGCTGGAGGGCGACTATCTCTCGATCACCAACCCGCTCGCGGTCGAGGAGAGCGCCCTTCGCACCTCGCTGCGGCCGGGACTGCTCGCCGCGCTGGCCTACAACGAATCGCACCGTCGTGAAGGTGTCTCGCTCTTCGAGATCGGTCACGTCTACCCGCCGGCTGAAGCTGAACTCCCCGCCGAGGCCGAGGTGCTCGGTGTCGTGCTCGCCGGACAGGAAGCACCAGCGGCGGTTGCCGTGTGGGATGAGATCTGCGCCGCGCTCGGGGTCGGTGCGCAACTCGACCAGTCGACCCCTGGACCTGGGATGCACCCGACCCGCTCCGCGACCCTGCGCGCAGGTCGCGACGAACTCGGTGTGGTGGGGGAGATCCACCCGACGGTGCTGTCGGAGTTCGGGGTGTCCGAGCGCGTGGCCGTGCTCGAGGTCCGACTCGATGTGCTTCTCGAGCGAGGTGAGCGGGTGTCGAGTGCATCGCCGGTTCCTCGCACGCCGAGCAGCGACCTCGATCTCGCGTTTGTTCTCGACGACACGGTGCCGGCCGAGCGCCTGACCAAGGCACTCCGACAGGCGGCCGCGAGCCGTCTGGTCTCGCTCCAGTTGTTCGACGTGTTCCGCGGGGAGTCGCTCGGGTCGGGACGGCGGAGCCTCGCCTACCGGCTGCGGTTGCAGGATCCGGGCGGGAGCCTCACGGATGCTGACATCTCCGAGATCCGGGACGCCTGCGCTGCCGGTGCGGAACGGGTCGGCGCGAGCCTTCGCACCTCGTGATCAGTTCGCGCTGAGGTCGTCGGGCACGCTCGCGAGCCAGGCGAGACGGCCGGTCTGCCGGGCGAGAACCCGCCGCCAGAGCGTGTCGGGAGTCGGGTCGACGAGGTCGTTGTCGTTCGCGTCGGCGACGATCCAGGCGCCCGAGGCGATCTCGCCGTCGAGTTGACCTGGGCCCCAGCCCGAGTAGCCGGAGAAGACCCGAAGGCCTCGGAGCTCGGCGGTGAGGAGAGTGGGGTCGGAGGACAGGTCGACCGAGCGCACCCGTCCGACGATGAGCTGCTCCTGGTCGGTTCCGTCTCGGGCGAGTCCGAGCGCCAGCAGGGCCTCGGGAGCGACTGGGCCACCTCGGAAGAGGACGGTGGGCTCTGCGAGTAGTTGAGTCCAACGATCCAGCGCCTCCGGGAGCGTCGCATCATCGGGGCGGTTCAAGATGACGCCGACCGCACCCGCGTGGTCGTGATCGACCACGTAGACGACCGCTCGGTCGAAGTTCGGGTCAACGAGAGGTGGGGTGGCCACCAACAACCGTCCCGCCGTCGAAACCGGAGCCATGACGCCAGTCTGCTCGGCGCGCAGGTGGATCGCATGTTGGATGAGTATGCGTTGATGCGTATGATCATGCGAATGTTGCGCACAGCGGTCGTCGGCGCCTCGGGCTTCACCGGCGCCGAGCTCCTCCGGATCATCGATGCTCACCCCGAGCTCTCCCTCGAAGCGGCCACGGCCGACGCCTCGGTCGGCGTCTCCGTCTCGGAAATCCACCCCGCGCTCGGTGTTGCCCATCACGAGGCGGTCTTCTCAGCCGTCGATGTCGAGTCCCTCGCCGAGATGGATCTCGTGTTCCTGTGCCTTCCCCATGAAGCCTCGCTCGAACTCGTTCCGCAACTGATCGATCGAGCGGGGTGTGTCGTCGATCTCTCCGCCGCCTTCCGACTCCGGGACGCCTCGGCGTATCCGATCTACTACGGGTTCGAGCACACTCACCCCGAGCTGGTCGAGCGCGCTGTCTACGGGCTTCCTGAGGTGCATCGAGCCGAGCTCGCGGGCGCCCGCCTCATCGCTACCCCGGGCTGCTACGTGACCGCAGCAGTTCTCGCCCTCCGACCGCTGGTCGTCGCCGGGCTCATTCGTGATCGGGGGATCATCGTCGACGCCGCCAGTGGCGTGACCGGAGCCGGTCGGCGCAGCGAGCACGCCTACTCGTTCACCACCATCGACGAGAGCATGACCGCCTACGGGCTCGTCAACCATCGCCACACACCCGAGATGGAGCAGGAGATCGGCGCCGAGTTGCTCTTCACCCCCCATCTCGTGCCCATGAAGCGGGGGATCCTTGCTACCTGCTACGCCGAGCCGGCGACCGGCGACCTCAGTGAGGACGCCGTGCTTGAAGCTCTCCGCGAGGCCTACCGAGACGAGCCGTTCGTCCGGGTGGATCGGGCGATCCCCGCCACCGGGTCCACGACGGGGAGCAACGCTGTGCACATCTCGGCGCGGCTCGACCAGCGCACCGGCCACGTGATCGTGATCAGCGCCATCGACAACCTCGCCAAGGGAGCCTCGGGTGGGGCGGTTCAGGCGGCAAATGTTGCCCTCGGTCTCACCGAGAGCGCGGGCCTGAGCAGGATCGGAGTCGCGCCATGATCGGAGATGCCGCAGCTCGGGCAGCGACGCTCGTCGAGGCCCTGCCCTTCATCAGGCGGTTCGCCGGAAAGGTCGTGGTCGTCAAGTACGGCGGCAACGCCCTCGCGGGCACTTCAGGCCACGACGCTCTCGACGTCTTCGCCCGTGACATCGTGCTCATGCGCCTCGTCGGCATGCGACCCGTGGTGGTGCACGGTGGAGGGCCCCAGATCAGCGACCTCATGACGAAGCTCGGCAAGGAATCCGAGTTCCGCAATGGGCTTCGGGTCACTGACGCCGAGACGGTCGACATCGCGAGGATGGTCCTCATCGGTCAGGTGAACCCGCAGATCGTCTCGGCGATCAACGTCCACGGGGACTTCGCCGTCGGTGTCAGCGGAGAGGATGGAGGTCTGATCCGGGCGGTTGCCCGCGATCCCGACCTCGGCTACGTCGGAGACGTGGTGCGCGTCAATCCCGCCGTCCTCGATCGGCTCCTCGAGGACGAGTTCATCCCCGTCGTCGCCACGGTCGGCACCGACGAGAATGGGCAGGCGTACAACATCAACGCCGACACTGTCGCCGGAGAGGTGGCAGTCGCGCTCGGGGCGGAGAAGCTCGTCTACCTCACCGATGTCGAGGGCCTCCGACGCGATGTCGACGATGCCGGAAGTCTGATCCGTCAAACCACCCCTGACGAACTCGACGGGCTGATCGCCGACGGCACGATCGCCGGGGGGATGATTCCCAAAGTGGCGAGCTGCGTCGATGCGGTGCGCCGCGGAGTTCGGCGCGCCCACATCCTCGACGGTCGCATCGAGCATGTGCTGCTGCTCGAGCTGCTCACCCTCGAGGGGATCGGCACGATGGTCGAGGAGATCGGCGACGAACCCATGGAGGCACGATGAGCGCACACGCATTCGACGTCGGGGGAGGGGAGCACTGTCCCTTTATGCCGGTTTTCGGCCCGCCGGCGCGCATGATCGTCCGCGGCTCGGGCACCGAGGTCTGGGACAGCGAAGGACGTCGACTGCTCGACTTCCTCTCCGGTATCGCAGTGGTGTCACTCGGCCACGCCAATGAGCGGGTCGCCCAGGCGATCTCCGATCAGGCACGCACCCTCGTGCACGTTTCGAACTTCTTCGCCAATCCGGTCGCCACGTCAGCGGCACAACAGATCGATGCCCTGCTCGCTGAAGCGACCGGCCAGCACGGCCAAATCTTCTTCACCAACTCCGGTGCTGAGGCGAATGAGTGCGCAATCAAACTCGCTCGGCGCCACGGTGGCCGGGGACGTCACACGGTGGTGAGCGCTCTCGGTTCGTTCCACGGTCGGACACTCGCCACGCTCGCTGCGACCGGACAACCATCGAAGCACGAGCCATTCCAGCCCATGCCCGAGGGATTCCGGCACGTCGCCTGGGGTGATCTGGACGCGATGACGGCAGCTGTCGATGCGTCAGTGGCGGCGGTACTCATCGAGTCCATCCAGGGAGAGGGCGGGGTACAGCCGGCACCCGTTGGCTATCTGGAGGGGATTCGGGCGCTCTGCGACGCGACTGGCGCCCTCATGATCGTTGATGAGGTCCAGACTGGTTTCGCGAGGACCGGGCGGTGGTTCGGCTTCGAGCACGCCGGTGTCTCGCCCGATGTGGTGACGATGGCCAAGGGCATGGGGAACGGCATGCCGGTCGGTGCCTGTTGGGCGCCTAACTCGATCGCGCGCTCGTTCTCGCCCGGCGATCACGGCAGCACGTTTAGCGGCACAGCCCTCGCCACCTCAGCGGTACTGGCCGTTATCGAGGAGATGACCCGCCTCGACGCACCGGCCCTCGCGGTTGCCGGAGGCGAGCGCATCCGACAGGCACTTGCGGATCGCCCGGGCATCGACGGTGTCCGAGGGTCCGGTCTGCTCCTCGGCGTCGAACTCGCCTCGGGTGTGGTGGCCGCCGATGTCGCCGCGGGCTGCCTCGAGTCGGGCCTGATCGTGAACGCGGTGAACGCCTCCACCATCCGTCTCGCCCCGCCGCTCACCGTGAGCGAGGCCGAGATCGACGAGGCCGCGGAGATCCTGTCGGGTGTCGTCTCTCGACTCGTCTCGGAGGGGACGTCGGATGAGTGAGTTAGCGGCGATGCTCGATATCACCGACCTCGGCGCCGACGGTCTCCGCCAGGTGCTCGACCTGGCGCAGTCGCCGGTCGCCGCGCTCGGACGTCCCCTCGAGGGCGAAGGTGTCGCGCTCGTATTCGAGAAACCGTCGAATCGAACCCGTCACTCGATGGAGATGGCCGTGGTGCAACTTGGTGGTCACCCGGTGTACACCCGTGGCGAGGAGGTAGGACTCGACTCCCGGGAGCCCGTGGAGGACGTGATCAGGGTGCTCGCCGGCTACCACCGGATCGTCGCGGCGAGGGTGTTCGACCACGGCCACCTCGTTCGCATGCGCGACGCCGGGGTGACCACGGTGATCAACCTGCTCTCCGACCGCTCCCATCCGATGCAAGCGCTCGCCGACGCTCTCACGATGCGCCGCGAGTTCGGTGAGCTGTCCGGTCGCGCCGTCGCGTGGGTGGGTGACTACAACAACGTCGCTCGGTCCCTCGCTGAGGCGTCACTCCTTCTCGGAATGGAGGTTCGCCTCGCGTGCCCCTCCGGCTACCAGGCGACCGAGGCGGAACTCGAGCGTCTCGCGGCTCTCGGCGAGGCATCCATCTCGCAGACCGATGAGCCCGGAACCGCGGTGACCGGCGCGCATGCCGTGCATACCGACACCTGGGTGTCGATGGGTCAGGAGGATGATGCGGCCGTGCGACGCGCGGCCTTCGCCGACTACACCGTCGACGCGTCGCTGATGGATCTCGCGGCTGATGACGCGATTTTCATGCACTGCATGCCCGCCTACCGCGGTCTCGAGGTCACCGCTGAGGTGTTCGACGGGCCGAGGAGCAGGGTCATCACCCAGGCCCATGATCGGATGCACGCCGCCCGAGGTCTGCTCGCGCTGATGGCGGCGGATCGATGAGCGCGAAGGCGCGCCGGCAGCAAGCGGTCACCCGGCTCATCGAGGCGTCGGAGGTCGCGAGCCAATCCCAACTCGTCGAGCTGCTCTCGGCGGAGGGGATCTCTGCGACTCAGGCCACCGTCTCGAGGGACCTCGATGACATCGGCGCGATCAAGATCCGTTCATCGGCGGGTCAGTCGGTCTACGCCCTGCCGGTGTTCGCCCCGGATCGCGTCGCGCCCCTCGACCAACTGAGAAGGGTGATGGGCGAGTGGGTGGCCGACGTCACCCACTCCGGGTCGATCGTTGTCGTGCGCACGCCTCCGGGTTGTGCCCACGTAGTGGCGTCCGCTCTTGACCGGAGCGGTGTTGATGGTCTCATTGGAACGGTGGCCGGGGATGACACGATGCTCTGCGTGGCATCAGAGGAAATCGGGGGCCAGCGGCTCGCTGGGGCATTGCGCGAACTGGCTGGCATCGAGGACGGATCCTCGCGATGAGCACCGGATCGACGCTGTGGCACGGCCGGTTCGAGGGAGGCCCCGCCGAGGCGTTAATGGCCTATACCGTGAGCCTCCCGTTCGACCGTCGCCTCGGCCCCCAAGACGTCCGGGGCTCGAGGGCCCATGTCGCCGGTCTCGTTCGCGCGGGACTGATGACCGCTGCTGACGGCGAGGTCGTGACGGCGGCGCTCGAGCAGGTCGGGAAGGAACTGCGCGATGGCACGCTTGCGTTCCTTCCCTCTGACGAGGACATCCACACGGCGGTCGAACGTCGGGTGACTGAGCTCGCCGGAGAGGCGGGCGCGCGGCTCCACACTGCCCGCAGCCGGAACGATCAGGTGGCCACCGATCTGCGGCTATGGACCCGGGAGGCGCTCCTCGACGTAGTCGATGGTGTTCTCGCCCTCCAGGGGGTGCTGGCGTCGCGCGCGGAGGAGTCCTTCGACGTCACCCTGCCCGGCTACACGCACCTGCAGCGGGCTCAGTCGGTGTCGCTCGCCCACCACCTCATGGCGCACGCCTGGGCGCTCTCGCGCGATGTCGACCGACTGCTCTCAACCATCGAGCGGGCGGACGTCTCGCCGCTCGGCGCGGGCGCCCTCGCCGGCACCTCCCTGCCGATCGACCCCGAGTTCACCGCCCGGGAACTCGGTTTCTCTGCGGTGTTCGAAAACTCACTCGATGCGGTCGGCGACCGTGACTTCGTGGCCGAGGCGCTGTTCGATCTCGCCCTCCTCGGCGTGCACCTCTCGCGTATCGGTGAGGAGTGGGTGCTGTGGACCTCGGAGGAGTTCGGGTTCGCCGTGCTCGACGACGCCTACGCGACGGGCTCGTCGATGCTCCCGCAGAAGAAGAACGCCGATATTGCCGAACTCGCGCGAGGTAAGTCAGGGCGTCTCATCGGACACCTGACGGGCCTTCTGGCGACGCTCAAAGGTCTTCCGCTCGCCTACAACCGTGACCTTCAGGAGGACAAGGAGCCCCTCTTCGACGCCGTCGATCAGGTGGCGCTGGCGCTCGCTGCGGTGGGGGGCATGGTTGCGACCGCCCGCTTCATTCCCGAGGCGATGGAGAGGGCATCGGGGGCCGACGTGCTCGCGGCGACCGATCTCGCTGAGTTCTTGGTGCGTTCGGGTCGACCGTTCCGTGAGGCGCACGCGACCGTCGGAGCCCTGGTTCGCCGTCATCTCGCCGGTGAGGGCTCGCTCGCCGATATCGCCGCGGAGGCCCTCGGCGAGGAGGTACGAGCGTTCTTCGGAGGCGCAAACGGGGCGGCGATGAGAACCTCGAGGGGTGGGGGGTCTCCCGCGGCGGCGCGGGATCAGCATGTGCGCCTCCTGGCGCGGCTGACTGATGATCGTTCGCGGCGCGATGGGTGGACAGTGTGAACGACACACGGTTCCTCGCCGAGGTTCTGGTGACGATGCTCGTGATCATGGACCCGGTCGGCAATGTGCCGATCTTCCTCTCGGTTACGCGACGTCTCTCGGCGGGCGCTCGCAATCGCGCCGCTCTCGTCGCTGTCGTCACCGCCGCCGCGGTGATCGGCGTGTTCGCCATCCTCGGCCGACAGGTGCTCGACTATCTCGATGTGTCGGTGCCGGCGTTGCAGGGCGCGGGTGGCCTTCTCCTGCTGCTCGTGGCGCTCGAACTGCTGACCGGATCCGACCGGGACGAAGCCGATGCGCTCGACCCGGACGACCACGTCGGCGTTGCGATGGTGCCGCTCGGCACTCCGCTCCTCGCCGGACCTGGTGCGATCGTCGCGACGATCGTGTTCGTTGGACGCGCGGAGGACGCGGCGGACCGGAGCCTCATCGCGCTCGCGATCCTGGGCGTGCTGCTCGCCGTCTATCTCGCGATGCGGTTCTCCGGTCTGCTCATCCGTTTGCTCCGAAACTCGGGCATCCTGCTGCTCAGCAGAATCGCGGGTCTGTTGCTCGCGGCGATCGCCGTCCAGATGCTCGCCGATGCGGTGATCGCCTTCGCTCGTCAGATCTGACGAGCAGTATTGGGCTGACAACACCTCGGGTGGCTGGGGCCGTTAGCGGTCGGTGACGTCGATCCATCGGCCGTGCGGGTGCGCGATACCAACGGTGGTCTCGGTGCGGCGACCCGATTGCCAGTCGATCCGTCGAAGCACTGATAGTGAGATATTTCGGTCGACCTCCCCCCAGGGCAGCTCAGGGGTCTCGTTGGGGGCTTCGAGGTAGACCCACGCCAGGTCGTCCTCTTCTCCGAGCCGATCGAGCTCGTTCACGTAGGTCGCCCGCTCCTCGGGGTGGAAGTAGGTGAGGCTCCAGGTGTTGAGCACGATCGGGCAGCTTCCCGTCGCTCTGGAACGTCTCACCGCTTCCGAGGCGCGGTCGACACCACTCCCGGTGAGAATCTCCACCTCGTGTCGGTAGTCGGCCGCGAGGATGAGGGCTGCTCTGAGCCGATCGACGCGCTCCACCTGATCGGGCCAGAGGCAGGCGAGCAACCAGCGCGCCTCCTCGGGGTCGCTCGGATCGATGGGAGTCGGGTCGACCCCGACTCGGTGCCCGATACGAGGTGATGGTCCGTCGAGCAGGGCGCGCGCCGACGTCCCTCGCACCAGGCAGTCGAGCTCGGGAGCGTGGCCCGGCAGTCGCACCTCTCCGCCGTCCTCGTCGTGGTAGTGGTAGGCGAATCGGTCGAGATGGAGGTTGAGCCCAGCGCTAGTCCCGATGTCGACGAGACCGATCGGCTTCTCCGTGCGAGCGACGACGGGAAGCAGGGTCGGGTAGATCAGCGCGGCGCGTCCGACATCATTGGTTTGGGTGGAGCGCCTGGCGATGGTGGAGCGGAGTGCGTCGGCGTGCTCGGCGCAGAAGGCGATGAATTCAGGAACTGGATCGCCGTGTTCGCCCTCGGGGGTGATCGTCCGATAGTGCCGGGCCAGCGATTCGTCGGGGAGCTCGAGGAGTCGGTGGTGGACCGCCGCGAGGAGCAGCACTGGACGGCGTTGTGGAGTGGGAATACCGTCGAGGAGAGCGAGCACTTCGGGTACAGCGGCGACTCCTCGGCAGATCGCTCCGTAAGTTGGAGCCGCGCGCCCGATCTCGTCGGCGAATCGCGCGAAGGACGAGCCCAGTGGATCGGCGTGCTCCGTCATGTCGGAACCGTACTGGGGGAGGAGTGGATCGCGTGGCTGCGTGGCAAGATCAGATGATGGATCTGATCACCGAATTGGAGGCGCGGGGCCTGGTTCACGATTCGACGGACCGCGCGGTGCTCGGGGCACGGCTCGCAGCCGGTCCGATCGGGGTCTACGTGGGGTTCGATCCAACGGCCGACTCGCTCCATGTCGGCCATCTCCTCGGGCAGCTTGGACTCCGTAGGTTCCAGGAGGCGGGTCACCGGGTCTTTCCGCTGGCGGGAGGAGCGACGGGCATGGTGGGGGATCCGAGCGGACGGTCCGAGGAGCGCAACCTGCTTACTCGTGACGAGCTCGAACACAACGTTCTCGCGATCAAGGGTCAGCTCGCCCGACTGCTCGACTTCGAGTCGACTTCCAACCCAGCGACGCTCGTCGACAATGCCGAGTGGACTGCGCCCATCGGGATGCTCGAGTTCCTTCGAGAGGTCGGGAAGCACGTCACGATCGGCCAGATGCTCGCCAAGGACTCCGTTCGATCCCGTCTGTCGGGCGAGGCCGGCCTGTCGTACACCGAGTTCAGCTACATGTTGCTGCAGGCCAACGATTTCAGACATTTACACGACGCGCACGGCGTCGAGATGCAGATGGGCGGAAGTGATCAGTGGGGCAACATCACCGCCGGCATCGATCTGATCCGCCGCACTTCAGGTGGTTCGGCTCACGGTCTCACCTGGCCGTTGCTGACAAAGGCCGATGGGTCGAAGTTCGGCAAGACGGCCGATGGCGCGGTGTGGCTCGACCCGGCACGCACCTCTCCCTACCGATTCCGTCAGTTCTGGTTGCAGACCGATGACGCCGATGTGCGCGACCGGCTGCTCCGGTTTTCGCTTCGGCCGGTCGCCGAGATCGATTCGCTGGTTGCCGAGCACACCGAGGCCCCTCACGAACGGCGTGCTCAACGGGAGTTGGCAGACGAGTTGACCGCCCTCGTCCACGGTCGTGACGCCGCGGCTGCCGCGAGTGCGGCTGCCGCGGTGCTGTTCGGGCAGGATCCCCGCTCGGCTTCCGCCGAGGCGCTGGACGTCGTGGAGTCGGAGATCGATTCCAGTGATGTCACGGTCGCGGACCTCTCGGACACCGCTTCGCTCATGGTGAGGGTCGGGCTCGCATCGAGCCTCGGGGACGCCCGACGGACCTTCGACGGGCGCGGTTTCCGCTGCAACGGAGAGGTGATCGAGTCCGGCGCGTCGCTCGAGACGATCGAGCTGCTCCCCGGCGGGCGCCTGCTCCTCCAGAAGGGCCGAAAGTCACACCATCTGGTCCGGGTTTTTTCCTGACATCGGGGTTGTTGCGGTCACACGGGGGCAGTAGCGTCTGCAGTCGCCTCTGGGACAGGGTTCCAGAGGGCACCAAGCCGGTCCGCCGGATGTGCCAGAGCTTCGGCTCCTTGAAAACGGAAGAGAAGACAGAACGCCAGTGCGGGCAGTCGGTCAGGGGGAGCCTCGGCTCCTGAGACACGACTGTCTGTCAATTCTGCTGCCGGGTACCCACCCGGTGGCAAACACAATTTAGTCAAGATCGCGGGTCGCCGGGTCATTCCACTCGGTCCCGCGCTCGACTTCAGATCTGCCCAGTCGATGGACAACCGTCCGTCTCCTGGGCCGGTTCTTGTTGGAGAGTTTGATCCTGGCTCAGGACGAACGCTGGCGGCGTGCTTAACACATGCAAGTCGAACGATGAAAGCAGGAGCTTGCTTCTGCTGGATTAGTGGCGAACGGGTGAGTAACACGTGAGTAACCTGCCCTTGACTCTGGGATAAGCGTTGGAAACGACGTC
>JAURCL010000012.1 GCA_030828465.1 Acidimicrobiales bacterium
GGCGGCACGCCTCCGATGGGGAAGCCCGTCGCACCACGCACGGCGTCAGCGTCGACCCGCTCGCAGGCGGATCCTCCCGCGGCAGCGGCCAGCAGCCGCTCATCAAGACGGTTGGCGCCGCTCACGTAGGCGAGCACCAGCTCGCCATCGACTCCGAAGATCAGGCTCTTCACGATCTGGCCGAGTTCGACCCCGATCGCGTCAGCGGCGTCCTGGGCGGTCTTGGTGCCCTCAGGGAAGGTCCTCGGCTCGATCTCGAGGCCGAGTTCACGGGCCGCGGCAACGACCCGCTCGACATTCGGATGCCGATCAGCCATCGCCGACCTCCGTCAACAACGCGTCGATCTCCGCGGCGAGCCGATGATCGCGAGCGGTGACCGTCCGCCCCGCATCGTGGGAGGTGCACCGCAGCACAACCCGGCTGTAGGAGATCTCGATGTCCGGATGATGATCGAGTCGCTCAGCGATCTCAGCGACACGGGTCACCAACGCGAATGCCTCAGCGAAGTCGACGAATTGCAACTCACAGATGAGCGCTCCGCCCTCCTCACGCCACGCCAACACGCCACGACTCTAGGTGCGTGGCGCACTTGCGCCGGATTCGCACTCCGGCGCCGACCTGTGACACCGTTTGAGGAATCTCGACCCCGGAGGAACCATGTCGGACACCACCACCTTGACCACCGCCGACGCCGAGGCGTTTCGCGAGCGGTGCCGCGAGTTCCTGAGTGAGCACGCCAAGCCCGGGGCGCGCCGCGATCTTGAGGCCGCCCGCGCCTTCCAAGCCGCTCTCGCCGAGGCCGGACTCGCCGGCCTGACCTACGACACCGAGTTCGGGGGCGCCGGTCTCACCCTCGAGCATGAGCGGATCTTCCGCCAGGTTGCCCAGGAGTTCCCGGCGATGACCGGCGAGCTCGTCATCAGCCACGGGATGTGTCTCCCGGTGCTCAACGAGTTCGGTACCGACGAGCAGAAGCGGCGCTACATGCCCGACAACATCGCGGCGCGAACCGTGTGGTGCCAGATGTTCTCCGAACCGGGCGCCGGTAGCGATGTCGCCAGCCTCCAGACCCGCGCCGACCGCGACGGCGACGAGTGGGTGCTGAACGGCCAGAAGGTCTGGACCACGCTCGCCCATCGCAGCGACTACGGGGTCATCGTGGCCCGAACCGACCCCGACCAGCCGAAACACGCCGGTATCTCGATGTTCATCGTCGACCTCAAGGCGCCCGGGGTCGAGATCCGCCCGATCCACCAGATCGACGGGGGCAGTCACTTCAACGAGGTGTTCTTCACCGACGTTCGCGTCCCCGCCGACAACCTGCTCGGAGAGATGAACAACGGCTGGCGACAGGCCACCGCGATGCTCATGTACGAGCGCGTCGCGATCGGCTCGATGGGCTCGGGCGCCATCAGCCAGCCGATGTACGACCTGCTGCTCGGAGCCGCCAAGGCCACGGGCCGTATCGACGACCCGGTGGTGCGCGATGAGTTGATGAAGGTCTACGCCATGGAGACCACCAAGTCCCTCATCGCCATGCGCACCCGAGCGGAATTGAAGGCCGGCAAGGCACCTGGGCCAGGAGGCTCTCTCGGCAAGCTCTACTCCTCGGTCATCTCGTGGCGGTTCCGAGAGATCGCCATGGAGATCGCCGGCGCAGGGTCGCAGGCCTGGGAGCCCGGTGACGCGCTCGGTCAGATGATGCAGTCGGTCGTCCTGAACTCGTTCCAGGCCGGTATCGCCGGGGGCACCGATGAGATTCAGCGCAACATCATCGGTGACCGCGTGCTTGGCCTGCCCCGCGACATCTCGGTCGACACCAAGATGCCGTTCCGCGACTTGAAAGTCGGCACTCAGCGCTGAGTCAGCGTGCCGTCGCCACCGTGAGGTGGTCACGGTGGTCTTCGGCGGGGCCTCCGACGGCGAAGCAGATGGCTCCGGTCAGCGAGACGATGCCGGCGACGACATAGGCGGTGTCGTACCCCCCGGCGTTGTCGTGCAGCCAGCCGAGCAACAACGGCCCGCCCGCGGTGCCGAAGATGCCGATGAACTGGCTTCGCGAGAAGAGACGCGGGTACTCCTTCACCCCGAATCGCTCCGCGATCAGCAGCGGCTGCAGCATCAGGATGTTCCCAACGGTCGCGCCGAAGAGGATGATCGAGGCGAACAGCAAGACCACCGATTGCGAAAGACCGATCGCGACGAGCGCCACCATCTGGCCCACCGCGAGCACCATCACCACCCGAGCCAGCGCGAACCTCGGAAACACCCGACCGCCGACCAGGCGGGCGACGATGGAGGTCAAGGCGAGCGCCAAGGTCGCGAACGCCGCGGTCGCCGCGTCCGTACGCTCCTCCGCGAGACGCACCAGTTGCTGAATACCGCCGACCTGTGACCCGAGCGCCAACACGTAGCCGACGGTGACGGCGATGAAAAACCGGGAGCGGCGAGCGATCTCATAGGGCGTCCCCGGTAGCTCGGTCGGAGGAGCATCGGCTGCTCGAGGCTCACCATCTGGGTGGAAGCCGACGGTCTCGGGATCCGAGCTCACCATGTACCACCCAGGCAACACGGTGCCGATAAGGAAGAGCAGACCGAGCCACGGCGCGGCGGTCGCGAGATCCGACTGGTCGATAAACCACTTCACTCCGGGGGTGACCGCCACCCCACCGAAGGAGAGACCCGTCGACGCGACAGAGATCGCCATCGCCCGCCGTCGGTGATACCAGCGGGTGACCACCGTCGTGACGGGCACCAGGCCGGCTGCGGCAAAGCCGACCGCGTAGAGGGAATACACCACGAACAGGTGCCACGGTTCGCTCACTCGTCCAAGCAAAGCGAGCGACGCTCCCCCAATGACCCCGCCGCCCACGATCACCAGACGGATGTCGTGGCGCGCGATCAACCGAGCCACATACAGGCCGACGAAACCCGCCACGAGGAAGAACACCGTCGTGGCGAGCGAGAGCGAGGCGACCTCCCACCCTCGCTCGCGACTCAGCGCGTTGAGGTAGACCGCAAGGCCGTAGAAGCCGAAACCGGCCGAGGTCGTCAGGATCAGGAACCCTCCGGCCACCACCCGACGTCCGGGGAACCGCCCAGACGGGGCTATGGAAGTTGGGGGCACGAGCGAACGGTAGCGAGCGGACTGCGACTACGTTCAGTCGCGCGATGGCGACCGTCTCCCCGTGCACCAAGGTCTGCGTGATCGCAGACGACGGACTGTGCGACGGATGCCTGCGGACACCTCGCGAGATCGCCGTGTGGGGACTGATCCCCGATGAGGTCGCCCGCGCGGTGATGGCGGACCTCCCCGGCCGCCGCCACGGATCACATTCGGAAGAGGTCGTCGAGGCCTGAGGCCTCTTCGCCCGCTTCGGCGGGCTCGTCGCCATCGGTGAAGGCCGCGTATCCGTCGGCCTCGAGGGTGGTGGCGAGTTCTGCTCCTCCGGACGCGACGATGCGTCCTCGAACGAGGATGTGCACCCGATCGGGCTTCAACTCGGTGAGCAACCGGTTGTAGTGCGTGATCGCGAGCACACCGAGCGGATTCTCGGCGTCGTTCGAGAGTTCCTCGACCCGGCGTGAGCAATCGCGAAGCGCGTCGATGTCGAGGCCCGAGTCGAGCTCGTCGAGGATGGCGATACGAGGCCGCAACATCGCGAGTTGCAGCGTCTCGTTGCGCTTCTTCTCACCTCCAGAGAGATCGACATTCAACGGGCGATCGAGGAACCGCTCCTCGAAACCGATCCTCGCCGCCTCAGCCACCAGGTGCCCGCGCACATCGCCGCTGGCGCGACCGCGGGAGGTGAGCGCCTCGACCATGACGTCGTGTAGCGCGACTCCTGGCACCTCGGTCGGGTACTGCATCACCAGATGCAACCCGGCGACGGCGCGCTGCCAGGTCGGCATCGCCAAGACGTCCTCACCGTCGAGCGTGACGGACCCGGCGGTGACCTCGTAGCCAGCGCGACCCATGACGACCGCCGACAGCGTGCTCTTTCCCGCCCCGTTCGGCCCCATGACCGCGTGCACCTCGCCACTACGAACCGTGAGGTCGACGCCCCGCAAGATCTCGCGCCCAGCGACCGTGGCATGGAGTCCGCTAATCACCAGTTCGCTCATGACGCGACCTCCACGATGACCATGCCGCCCTCGACCCGAGCGGTGTGCACCGCAACAGGACGGGTGGCGGGCAGCGTGTCGGGCTCCCCGGTCGTCAAATTGAACGAACTGCCGTGCTTGGGACATTCGAGCATGCACGAATCGCTCCAGACCTCGCCGTCGGAGAGCGAGACATTGGCGTGCGAGCACACATCGTCGATCGCGTAGACGTCGTCACCGATTCGCACCAGCGCCACGGCTCGGCCGTCCACGACGACCCGGCGCGCGGTTCCTGATTCGAACTCGTCGAGAGAGCAAACCACATTGCTCACGGTGCACCTCCCTGCAGATCGAGCTTGGCGGCGACCGCGGCGCGGAGCTCATCGGCGTGAGGTCCCGGAGGAAGCTGATCGAGGACCTCTTCGAAGAATCCGAGCACGACGAGGCGCTCAGCGGTCTCAGGAGGCACTCCGCGACTCTCGAGGTAGAAGCGCTGGTCATCGTCGATCGGCCCGACCGTCGAGGCATGCGAGCACTTCACGTCATTGGTTCGAATATCGAGATTCGGCACGCTCTCCGCCCACGCCCCTTCGGAGAGGGTCAGATTGCGGTTCGTCTGATACGCCGCGGTGCCGCGCGCATGCTCGCGGATGGTGATGAGGCCGGTGTAAACGCTGCGCGCCCGGTCCTGGACAGCCCCCTTGAAGAGCAGGTCACTCGAGGTGTGCGGGGCATCGTGATCTTGAATCACTCGGAAATCGTGCATTTGATCGCCGGCGGCGAAGTACAGGGCGACCTGCTTGGTGGAGGAGCCTTGACCGGACGACCGAGCCTCCGTGCGCACCCTGGTGTAATGGCCACCGAGAGTGACCGTGGAGATACGGACCGACGAGTCGCGGTCGCCAACCACGAGCTGGTGACCGACCTGCCACGCCTCAAGATCAACATCGTTCACGGCGAGGTAGGTGAGGCGACCCGCTGGCGCCACCTCGGCACTCAGCACGGGCGCGACGAGCGCTGCGCCGCCCGACGCGGAGTTGAAGCGTTCGATGACCGTGACCTCGGCGTTCTCGCCCACCCGCAACACCGTTCGGGGAAACGATGCCGATCCCGGTCGGGAGGTGTGCGTTATCACGATCGGCTCGTCGACGGTCGTCCCTCGCGGCACCTCGACGACAACGGTGGATTGATGCTCGGTGTTGATCTCGGCGAACACGTCAGGCTCCGCGATGACGGCCGCGGACGCTCCGATGGTCACGAAACCTTCGCCGCCGAGCACCTTGGTGTCGGCACCCTTGACCTCGAAAGCTGTCGGGTCGAGCGCGTCGATTCGGCTGTAACGCCAGATCTCCTCGTCAGCGGAGGGCAGGGGAAGTTCCCGAAGCCGAGCCACGGTCAAATTCTACTATCGCCGTAGTGGAAATACCGGCCCTGCTCGACGCCCGAGCGGCGACGGTGGCGTGACTCTCGTCACTCCCCTCGACGGAACAGTCGCCTGATCAAACCGCGGCCGCGCGAGTCAGACTCACGCTCCGCCTCGACCTCAGCCAGGATCCGCGAGCCCGCGGCATTCAGGATGTCCTCAGCGGCGTCGAGCAGCGCCGCGGCCGACCCGTCATCGAGACCGTCCGGCTCGGGTGGAGTGGGCGGGACCACCAATGAACCATGGGTCCACGCGGCATCCGCGAGACGGCGCTCGTAGCGCGGGCACTCCTCGGGGCAGCGCCACGGCGCATCCGGCGCGAGATCGAGGTTGCACTTCCGAACCGTGTCCCCATTCGGGTAGGAACGCGACTCAAAGTGCTTGCACTCGGTTCGCATCGGCATGACATCGAGCCTAGGGCCCGGCTGAATCAGCCGACCGAACCCTCCATCTGCAATTCGATGAGTCGGCTCCACTCGACCGCGTACTCCATCGGCAGGGTCCGGGTGATCGGCTCAATGAATCCGTTCACCACCATGCCGATGGCCTGTTCCTCGGTGAGGCCACGCGACATGAGGTAGAAGATCTGCTCATCGGCGATCTTCGAGACCGTCGCCTCGTGACCGATCTCAGCATCTCGCTCGCCCATCTCCATGTAGGGAAGGGTCTTCGACACCGAGTCCTCGTCGAGGATCAGCGCGTCGCACTGCACGTGACTGCGGCAGCCGTGCGCTCCTTCGTCGACCTTGACGAGACCGCGATAGGTGGTCACACCGCCGTCCTTGGAGATCGACTTAGACACGATCTTTGAGGTCGTGTTCGGAGCCGCGTGGACCATCTTCGCCCCAGCGTCCTGATGTTGCCCCTCACCGGCGTAAGCCACCGACAGCACCTCGCCGGTCGCGCCCTCGCCCACGAGATAGACGGCTGGGTACTTCATGGTGAGCTTCGAGCCGATGTTTCCGTCGATCCACTCCATGTGACCGCGCGCCTCAACACGAGCGCGCTTGGTGACCAAGTTGTAGACGTTGGGCGACCAGTTCTGGATCGTCGTGTAGGTGACCCGGGCGTCGGGTTTCACGATGATCTCGACCACCGCGGAGTGGAGCGAGTCGCTGGTGTACACCGGCGCGGAGCAACCCTCGATGTAGTGCACCTTGGCGCCCTCGTCGGCGATGATGAGCGTGCGCTCGAACTGACCGGCATTCTCGGAGTTGATTCGGAAGTACGCCTGCAGCGGCATCTCACATTCGACGCCGGGCGGCACGTAGATGAACGACCCTCCCGACCACACGGCCGAGTTGAGGGCGGCGAACTTGTTGTCGCCGGGCGGGATGACCGACCCGAAGTACTGCTTGACGAGATCGGGATACTCCCGCAAGGCGGTGTCCATGTCGCAGAAGAGGATCCCCTGAGCCTCAAGGTCCTCGCGGTTCTTGTGGTACACGACCTCGGACTCGTACTGGGCCGTCACACCGGCGAGGTATTTGCGCTCGGCCTCGGGGATCCCGAGCTTCTCGTACGTGCGCATCATCTCCTCAGGCAGCTCATCCCACTCGTCGACCTGCTCGCCAGCGGGCTTCAGGTAGTAGAAGATGTCCTGGAAATCGATGTCGGGCATGTTGGTCGCGAACCACTCGGCCATGGGCTTGCGATCGAAGAGTCGCAGCGACCGGAGCCGGGACTCGGTCATCCAACGCGGCTCGCCTTTCCACCAGGAGATCTGCTCGACCACGCCCTGATTGAGACCCTTGACCGGATCGAAGGCGTACTCCACCTCGTCGTTCCAGCCGAGCTGGTACTTGGAGAGATCGAGATCGAACGTCGTCACGTCACTTGCTCCTCAGGGGGTTCGAGTATCCGGCCGGGAAGTTCCCGATCGGCATTTTCACTACGGGGATAGTAACAATTCCCGCGCCACCGGACCACCCGAGCGGGTCGGCTCAGTCGCCTTCGGGCAACGCACCCGAACGATCCTCGCCGGGACCGATGGCAGGCACCGGGACCTCGATGAAGATGCACTCTCCCGGGCAAACCTCAGCCGACTCGACCACGGCCCGCTCGAGCCGCTCAGGCACCTCGGCGATGCTCCTCGATCCGCCTGGATCGTTGAGGACACGACCAGCCTCAACCACGTAGGCGATGCCATCCTCCAAGAGCGTGAACACCGACGGGCAGTGGTCGACACACAGGCCGTCACCCGTGCACAGGTCCTGATCGATCCACACCCTCATGGCCGAACGGACGCTATCCCCTACCCTGCGGCCCATGTCAGGACGAGCCGCCGATGCATCGCCGCCCACTCCGCCAGCGCCAGAGCGACGACCGCATGTCCTTCCTCGGGTTACCGGCGACGTCATCGACGACTGGTACTGGCTGCGCGACCGCACGGATCCGGCGACGAGCGCCCACCTCGAAGCAGAGAACGCTCACGCTCGCTCGTGGTTCGAGGCCACAGGAGCACTCGTGGACACGATCGATGCCGAGATCAGATCGAGGGTTCTCCAAACCGACATCTCGACCCCTGTCCGCCACGGACCGTTCTGGTATTCGGCTCGCACCGTCGAAGGACTCGACTATCCGATCCATTGTCGAGCTGAGCGCGCCGACGACCCGGAGCCCACGGTCATCCTCGACGAAAACGTCGAAGCGTCCGACACCGACTTCTTCGATCTCGGCGCGCTCGAGCCATCCCCCGACCACCGGCTGATCGCTTGGTCGGCCGACACCCGCGGGGACGAGCACTACTCCCTGCGTATCCGGGACCTCACGAACGGATCAGACCTCGATGACGTCATCGACGACACCACCTGGGCGGGAATCGCTTGGAGCTCGGACGGCGCTCACCTGCTCTACGTCGTCGCCGACGACGCGGAGCGTCCCTGTGAGGTCCGCCTCCATCGGATCGGCTCTCCCGCTACCGATGACCAAGTCGTCTTCCGAGAGGACGACGAACACTTCTACGTCGGCATTGGCGCGACGAGGAGCGGGCGCTACATCGTGATCCACACCGCGTCGAAGACCTCCTCGGAGGTGCGTCTCCTCGACACCACCGACATCACCGCTCCCGCTCGGGTGGTGCGCCCCCGCGCTTCCGATGTCGAGTACCAGCTCGACGACTGGGGAGACCGCCTCGTGATCGTCACCAATCTCGACGCCGTCGACTTCCGCGTGATGACCGCCGACCCGGCGTCGCCCGGTGACTGGACGGAGTTCATCTCCGGCACTCCCGGGCGAAGGATCGTCGCCGCGGAGCCCTTCGAGGGTCATCTGGTCGTACTCGAGTGGGTCGATGCTCAGCCAAGGATGCGAGTTCTCGACCGCGATGGGGCCGAGATGCCCCTCGACATCGACTCCGAGCCCCACGACCTGACTTTCGGGCCGAACGAGGAATGGACCAGCCGAACCGTTCGGGTGGTCCACCAATCGCTCACCTCACCTCCCCGGATACTCGACATCGACCTCTCCGACGGCACGAGCACCCTCGTGCGACGAACTCCGACCCCCAACGTCGACACCGACGACTACGTCGCGCATCGCGAATGGGCAGAGACCGCCGACGGCACTCTTGTCCCGTACGACGTGGTCCGCCATCGAGACACTCCGCTCGACGGCTCGGCAGCGGCCGTCGTCTACGCCTACGGCGCCTACGAGATCTCTCTCCCCCCATGGTTCTCCGTCGCTCGACTCTCGCTGCTCGACCGAGGCGTCGTGTGGGTGCTCGCGCACCCCCGTGGCGGAGGGGAGCTCGGGCGGAACTGGTACCTCAACGGTCGCCTTCTTCACAAGCGCAACACCTTCGACGACGTGAACGCCGTTGCCGAGCGGATCGGCTCGAACGGCACCGCGGATCCACGACGACTCACCATCCGCGGCGGAAGCGCCGGAGGCCTCATGACCGGGGCCTGCATCACGATGCGACCCGATCTGTGGAACTGCGCGGTGGCCGAAGTGCCCTTCGTTGATGTGGTCACCACCATGAGCGACCCCTCACTTCCGCTCACGGTCACCGAGTGGGACGAGTGGGGCGATCCTCGCGAGGAGCCCTGGGCGACGTACATCGCCTCCTACTCCCCCTACGACAACACCATCGACTCCAACCGACCGGCGATGCTCGTTACCGCCGGGCTCAACGATCCACGAGTCGGCTTCCACGAACCGGCCAAGTGGGTCGCGCGGATGCGTCACCTCGATGAGACCCGCGCCGAGGGGAACGCGCGACCACTGCTGCTCCGAACGGAAATGGGCGCCGGACACGCCGGACCGAGCGGGAGGTACTCGGCGTGGCGCGAGGAGGCCGAGAACCTCGCCTTCATCCTGTCGAACAACTGAACAGAATTGACTCGCGAGCGCCCGGCGCTCAGCCGGTCGCGGAAACAGCGGTGAGAGCGATGAGCACTCCGTTGCGAGCCAAGTGTCCGAACCCGACTGGTCGGCGGTCGAACGAACCGAAGCAGGCGCACACCGGAGGCACCTCGCTGCGCATCGCGCGAACGATGACGAGGGAGAACGCAACGACGAGCGCGATCATCGCCATCGACGACCAAGGAGTCGCCAACCGCAGCGCCACCATGGCACCAAGCGCGATCTCCACGAAGGGGATGGGCCGCGCAAGCGCCACCCCGACGCCAAGCGCCACCGCGTCGTCGAGCCAATTGACCGAGGAGAGTTTCAGCATCCCAGCCACGACAAGGGTGCCCCCTGCGAGCACGCCGGCGAGCACGATCGTTAGGTCCATCGCTCAACCTGCAAGGAGTTCGATAGTCGCGCGTTCGCGAGCGACGGTCACGCGAGGTGACGTGGAGTGGCAGTGGACCTCGACCATCTCGTCGAGTTGGCAATCGGAGCGCTCAGGATCGTGATGGAACATGACGAGGTGACGGGCATCAGCCGCGCGCGCGACGTCGAGTGCGAACTCCGGGGTGCAGTGCCCCCAGTCAGGTCGACCTGCCAGTTCGACCGCCGTGTACTGAGAGTCGTGGATGAGCAGATCGACTCCTCGACAGAGATCGATCACCTCCGGATCGGGACCCGAGCCGTCCATCGGCTGCTGGTGGTCGCTGACGTAGCCGACGCTGATCCCGCAGAGATCGACCCGATAGCCGAGTGTTCGTCCGACATGACGGACCTCCGCCGATGACACCGCCACCCCACCGATCATCCGCTGGCCCGCGTCGAGACCCACGAAGTCGGGCCGGGCCGGGAACGAGTCGAGTCCCACCGGGAAGACCGGTTCGCGGATGATCGCAGCCATCTTCTCGCCGAGCGGAACACCGTCGACCGGCGCCGGCGCGCAGACGGTGATTCGACTCGCCTGATCGAGCATCGGTGGAAAGAACGGAAGCCCTTGAATGTGATCCCAGTGCAAGTGGGTCACCAGGCAGATCACCTCTCGCCCGGCGTCCACCGCCGCGTAACGCGATCCGGTGCCGAGATCGAAGAGCACGAGGGGCTCACCGGGGGCGTCAATACCCACGCAGGAGGTGTTGCCCCCGAAGCGCGCCGTCTCCTCGCCGTGGCAGGCAGTCGAGCCGCGCACCCCGTGGAAGGTCACCGTGACCGTCTTGTCTCCGATGCTCGAACGCTAGCCACGCTCGCGAAAACCGCTCACCGACATTCGTCACACCTCACCGTCGAGGCTCCACCGCCGCGGCGGCTCGTCGGTTAGCGTCGCCATATGACCGCACCGTCGCTTCCGGAAGGCTTGGTCGCCGTCGTCAAGCGGGATTGCGAGACGTGCCAGATGATCGCCCCCGTGCTCGCCGAACTCGCCGAGCAGACCTCGCTCACCGTGTTCTCACAGGACGATCCGGCGTTTCCCGAAGGCCTCACCGTCACCGATGACCGCGACCTGTCCGTCAGTTGGCACCACGAGATTGAGACCGTGCCCTCCCTGATCCGAGTCGGCGTCGCCGGCGAGGAGGCGCGCACTGTCGGCTGGTCGATCGAGCAATGGCGCGCCCTGACCGGGATCGACCAACTCGCCGCGGATCTCGGCCTCCCCGAACAGCGCCCAGGATGCGGATCGATGAGCGTCGACCCCGATCTCGTCGACAGCCTGAGAGTCCGGTTCTCCGGATCCACCCTGCGCGCTCGCCGCCTCGACCTCGCCGAGGCCGAGGACGAGTTCGAGTACATGCACCGGATGGGGTGGAGCGACGGCCTTCCTCTGGTGCCCCCGACCGCCGAGCGGGTGCTCGCCATGCTCGAGGGCACGTCGAGACCTCCAGATGAGGTAGTCGCGATCGTGCCCCCCGACCTCAACCAAGCAACGGTCGAGAAGATCGCGATCTCCGCCGTCATGGCGGGCTGCCTCCCTGAGCACCTGCCCTGGGTGATCACCGCGGTAGAGGCTGTCTGCAACGACGAGTTCAATATGCACGGACTCCTCGCCACCACCATGCCTGTCGGACCGGTGATCGTCTGCAGCGGACCGGGAACAGCCCGCATCGGGATGAACCCAGGGGTCAACGCGCTCGGACAGGGCAACCGAGCGTCACTGTCGATCGGACGCGCGCTGCAACTGCTGGTGCGAAACCTCGGTGGTGGTCGACCCGGCGGCGTCGACCGGGCCACCCACGGCAACCCCGGCAAACTCAGCTTCTGCTTCGCCGAGCATCCCGGGGCCTTCGGCTCACTCGCATCAAGCCGCTCCGACCTCGACGAGTCGACCGATGCGATCACGGTGTTCGCCGGAGAGGGGCCCCGGTGCATCGTGGATCAACTCTCACGCAGCCCGGAGAGCCTCGCGGAAACGCTCGCGGAGAACCTCCGGGTGATGCATCACCACAAGTTGGCGCTCGCATTCGACGCGATCCTGGTGCTCGGACCCGAGCACGTTCGCGTCTTCACCGAAGGCGGCTGGGATCGGCCGCGCATCATCGCCGAGCTCGAGTCACGTCTGCAGTTGCCCTATCCAGACATCGTCCGCGGCGCCGGGGGAATCGCCGAGGGGATCCCCGACGGCCTCGGACTCGAGTCACTCCCGAAATTCAGCCCCGGCGGCCTCATGCTCGCCCACGCCGGTGGCGGCGCGGGCCTCTTCTCAATGCTGATCGCCGGGTGGGTCAACGGAGACTCGGGCAGCCGACCCGTCACCCGCGCGGTGCAATACTGATCTCATGTCGTCAAAGGTATTGCTCGATCCGACGTCGGAATCGGCCCCGGCAGAACGCCAGCGGATCGCCCGACCGGCGAACCTCGACGGACTCACCGTCGGACTCCTCGACATCTCCAAACCACGTGGTGACGTGTTCTTGGATCGACTCTCCGAGCACCTCGAGCGGCGCGGTGCGACCGTCAGGCGCTACCGCAAGCCAACCTTCGCCAAGCCGGCGCCGGTCGATCTGCGCCACGAGATCGCCGGCCAATGCCATGTGGTGATCGAGGCGCTCGCCGATTGAGGCAGCTGCACGTCGTGCAGTGTGCACGACATCAGTGATCTGGAGATCCGCGGAGTGCCCGGCGTGTTCATCGCCTCGAGCGAATTCGTCGACGCCGCCGTCGCGCAGAGCACCGCGCTCGGATACCCGTCGATGGCGCGCGTCTTCGTGCCACATCCGATCCAAGACCGCACCGACGACGAGATGCGAGCCCACGCCGATCGCGCGATCGACGAGATCCTCACCGCCATCACTTCCGACTAACGAACGGGACACCGTCCGGCGCCGCTCATCCGAGCACGATCTCGCCGTCGATCCGGCGACAGAGACCCTCAGCAACGAGGTCAGCGAGCAGTCGATCCGCAAGGGCGGGATCGCGTTGCATCACCGACGGGACCACGCCAACAGGAACCGCGCCATCGACGAGAGCAGCGAGCAGTCGACCCCGCGCCTGCCGGTCACTGCCCTCGAAACGAGCTTGCTTCCCGCTCACCCCGGCGGAACCCCGCGCAGGATCTGAGCGCTCAGCCGACCCTGCCCAGGCGCACTGCCGTTTCACCGGGCAGCCTCCGCAACCCGGTGACCTCGCGGTGCACACGGTCGCACCGAAGTCCATAACGACCTGATTCCAGATCCAGGCGTCTCCCTCGGGAACTAGCTCATCGGCGAGCGCCTGCGCCGCCGCCGGACGAAGCCGCTCCCCTACCAGCCGAGCCAGCATCCGGCCGACATTGGTGTCGAGCACCCCGACGTCGAGACCGAATGCGAACGCGGCGACAGCCCGCGCCGTATACGGACCGACGCCGGGAAGATCCATCAACTCCTCCACCGTCGCCGGGAACCGGCCCGCAGCCGCGATACGCCCCGCCGCATCGTGGAGCGCTCGGGCTCGCCGCGGGTACCCCAACCCCTGCCAGAGCCTGAGCAGATCGGCCAGCGGCGCCGAAGCGAGCGCCTCGGGAGTCGGGAACCGTTCCATGAATACTTCCCAACGCGGAATGATTCTCGCTACTTGGGTCTGCTGGGCCATCACCTCGCTCACGAGCACACCCCAGGGATCGCGGGTGCGCCGCCAAGGCAGGTCGCGCAGCCGGGGCCCTCCCCAGGAGAGCAGTTCCGGCACGACCTCCTCAGAGATCGATGGCGCCGGGGTCACGAGGAGCGGTCAACTTCGTCGTCGCCGTCGACCGGGCGCGTCGGTAGTGCCTCGTCGGGGTGATGACGACGGCGCGAGCGGTCCCAACTCTGGTGGCTCGGTCGTATGTACTGCCCGGTCACATCCCGGATCGGGAAGCGCAACTGGAAGTCGATCCTCGACTCACCACGTCGGGTCTCCTGCTCGGCGAGATCACGCAGTCTCATGAGGCGATCCCGCCGCTCGATACTCCACGGCCCGACTCGGAGCGTGGCGTAGAGGACGCCTCCGAGGATGATCGGGAAGAAGAACTGGGCGAAGCGATACGAGGCAACACCGAGGGTCGCTGTTCGCAGCGGCACGCCGAAGCCGCGCAGCATGCCGACATAACTGGTGTCGACATAGCCGAGACCGCCCGGTGTGATCGGGATCGCAGCGAGCACGTTGGCGACGCCGAAGGCGATCACCAGAGCGTCGAGATCGAGCGACACCCCGAACGCCCGCACGAACACCCAGAGGGCAGCCGCGTCGAGGAGCCAGTTGAGCGCCGCCCAGAACGCGACCCGCCCAAGCAGTTGCCGATCACTGATGAGCGCCTCGAGACGTTCAGCGAGCTGGTGGACGATCCGCGCGGCCCGGTCCGGGTCGAGACGAAGACGCGCCGCCACCCATCGCACGAGGCGCTCCGAACGACCCTGGCCCTCCATCAGACCGAAGGTGAGCGCCCCGGCCAATCCCATCACCAGCACCCCGACCAACGCGGCACCGCCGTAGATCGGGTTCACCCCACGGATCGGGATCGACACAATGAGTCCCGTCCACAGGATCAGGTTCAACACGACCGCTGAACCCAGCCCGACAGTTGCGAGGGCGAATCCCGCATCCGGTCCGCTCACCCCCGACAACGTCATGAGGCGGTATCCGAGCGCCGAGCTCGCGGCGTTGCCCCCGGGAACGATGCTCGAGAGCGCCCGGGTGCTCATCTGGATCCGGAAGAGCCGCCATCGGGAGAGATGCAGGCCGGCATCGCCGAGCGCCGCCTTCATCAATGGCGCGTAGCACCACAGCGCGAGGACCTCGAGCAACAGCCCGAGGCCGAGGAGCGCGGGGCGCACATTACGGATCTCATCGAGGGCCGCTCGGAAATCGGGAACGAGCGGGATAACGAACAGGTACAGCACCGCCGCGAACACGACGAGTTTCAGGCTGAGCCGGAACCGCCGACGACGCCGAGCGGTTTCCCCCGGTGACCGCTCGATCGCCGGAAGCTCGCCGGTGGGCAGCGGCGCCTCGTGTGTCTGTGGTCCGTCCATGCGCTCGCGGAGCGAGAGCTCCTCCGGACACACTACGCACCGCCCCGACCGAGCGGGACGTTCACCCGAGACGGGCGAAGAGACGCTGTGCCTGCTCGGATGCCTTCGCGCGCACCTCATCCGGATCAACCCGAGTCGGGCGACCCTCATCGAGCACGACCTCACCGTCGATGACGACACCCACCGGGCTAAGGCCCGGAGTGAAGGCGAGATACCAGGGATCGATCTCCCCGTGATGCCAGGTCACCATGTCCTCAGCGGACTCGGGGACGAGATGACGCCCTGCGGCGAGCCATCCCCACGCCAGTTCCGGGCCAACGGTCACGTCGTGCTCTCGGGATCTCGCATAGGCCAGGCGGAACTCCTCGAGCATGTCGGCTCCGATGCCATCGGTCCCGAGCGCTACCCGATTCGAGAACCGCGCCGGAGCCGCGTAGCCCACCGCGTTGTTCATGTTCGATCGCGGGTTGTGCACGACCGTCCCGCGCAGTCCGTGGTCGTCATCGAGGTGAACCCCGTGCACGAGAAGCCACGAGTCATCGGTGAGGTCAGCGAGGCGCCCAGCTGCCTCCCGGTCAGCGGCACCCTCGGCGACGTGAATGTGCACGCCCACCCCGAACGAGGAGGCGAGTTCGGCGGCACCGGCGAGGGTCTCGTCGCTGCAGGTGAACGCGGCGTGGACACCGACCATCCCGCGCCCACCCTCGGAGAGGAACCGACGGTTCTCCTCAAGGCCCCGCCGCGCGCCGTCGGCACCGTGCCGATCGGTCACCCCGTAGGCGCAGACGACACGCACGCCGACCTCGGCGCAGGCATCCGCGATCACACTGAGGGACCCCTCGATCGCGTTCGGCGACTCATGATGATCAACGATCGTCGTGCAACCCCGCTCGAGGGCCTCGAGGGCCCCAAGCATGGCCGACCACCTGATCATCTCGAGGTCGAGGGCGGAGTCGAGCCGCCACCAGACCAGTTCGAGGATGTCGGTGAAACCGGTCGGAGTTCGGTCTGGGGCTGGCATGCCGCGGGCGAGGGTCGAGTACAGGTGGTGATGCGCGCACACCAGGCCCGCGCTCGTCGTCGTCATCGGGGCTCCGAGCGATCGACCACCCCGCGCGTCGACGAGATAAGTCCGTAATGCTCGGGTCGGCGATAGCGGGCGAAGTCGAAGAGAGTCTCCTTGTAGTGGCGACAGAGATCGAGATCACAGACCGCCGAGATGATCAGGTCGCCCGACACCGTGGCCTGAGCGACCACCTGACCGGATGGGGCGATGATCTGCGAATGGGAGAGCGACTCCACGCCCTCCTCGACGCCACCCTTGGCGACGCCTACCACCCAGGTTCCATTCTGGTAGGCGCCCGAGGCCATCACCAGGTTGTTGTGGAAGGACTGGAGCGGGTTCTGGTCAGGATCGGGCGCGTAGTGGAGCGGTGTGTTGTAACCGATCAGCACGAGTTCGACGCCGAGCAGACCGAGCACCCGGTACGTCTCGGGCCAACGCCGGTCGTTGCAGAGCGCCATGCCGACGACCCCACCGAAGGCATCGTGCACGGCGAATCCATCAGGAGACTCCTCGAAGTACCGCCGCTCGAGATGCTGGAACGGCCGCCAAGGCTCGTGCGCGTCGTGCCCCGGGATGTGGACCTTTCGGTAGCGGCCGATAATCGAGCCGTCGACACCGACGAGCACGTAAGTGTTGTAGCGGTGGCCATCCGCTGTCAGCTCGGCGTAACCGAGGCAGAACCCGACCCCAAGACGCCGCGCCTCGTCGAAGAGCGGTTGGGTCGTCGCCGAGGGCATCTCGCGCTCATAGAAGTGGTCGTGTCCGGCCGGGTCCTCGGTCCACCAGCGAGGGAAGAAGGTGGTGAGCGCCAACTCGGGAAAGACGACGAGACGGCATCCCCGCTCCGAGCCCTCGCGGAGCAGGGCGATCAGACGATCGACCACCTCCGACCTCGACTCGTCACGCGCGATCGGACCGAGTTGAGCCGCGCCGACATGGATCTCCCTGGTCACCAGTCCTCCCCCTCCGCGAGATCGATCATCACGTCGGCCATCACCTGACACCCGGCCACCAGATCGGCGTCGTCGGTGAGCTCGGCGGGGTTGTGGCTGATCCCTCCGATGCTCGGAACGAACACCATGCCAGCAGGGCACATCCGCGCGAGCATCTGCGCATCATGGCCCGCCCCTGAGGGCATGCGGCGAACCGACAGACCCCGAGCGGCGGCAGCGGTTTCCACCCGCGACACGACCCGCTCGTCGAAGGCGACCGGCTCGAATCTCGCGAGCGATTCGGTCTCGACGGTGACGCCATGGCGCTCCGCGACACGAGAGAGTTCGCTCTCGAGTTCCGCCTCGGCGCGACGGAGCGTCTCATCGTCGGTGTTGCGGAGATCGACCGTGAACGCGGCCCGGGACGGCACCACGTTGACCAGGTTCGGATGGAGTTCGATCCGTCCGACGGTCGCCACCTGCGGCGCGCCGAACCGTTCGGCGAGGTCATTGACGAACACCGCGATGCGAGCGAGCGCGGCGGCTGGATCACGGCGCATCGACATCGGCGTCGTGCCGGCATGGTTCGACTGCCCCGTGAAGGTCACGCGGGTCCACGAGATCCCCTGCACACCGGTGACCGCTCCGATCTGAAGGCCCTCGGCCTCGAGTACCGGGCCTTGCTCGACATGCAGCTCGACGAAGGCGTGGGGAGCCGGTCCGGGGCAGGGAGCGGCGCCGAGGTAGCCGATGCGCTCGAGTTCGGCTCGAACCGTCGGCCCGGGTCCGCCCGGATCGGCGGCGCGGATGTCGTGGGCTTGCTCAACCGTCATCCCACCCGCGTAGACGAGGCTGCCGAGCATGTCTGGGGCGAAGCGGGCGCCCTCCTCATCGGTGAACAACCCGACACCGAGCGGTCGTCGCAACTCGAGTCCTGCCGCGAGTACCGATTCGATCACCTCAAGCCCGGCGAGCACACCGAGATTGCCGTCGAAGCGACCCCCGGTGGCGACCGTGTCGATGTGGGATCCGCACAGCACCGGTGGGCGCCCCGATCGGTGGCCGCAGGCCTCGCCCATCACCGCGATCACGTTGCCGATGGCATCGATCGTCACATCGAGCCCGAGGTCGCGCATCCAGCCCATCACGAGATCCCGGCCATCCCGATCGGCGTCAGTCAACGCGAGCCGCGCGCTACCGCGCTCACCGGAGGCACCGGTAATCGGGCCAACCTCGGCGAGTGCCTCGAGACGCTCCAGGAGCCGCCCACCATCGATGTCAACACGCACGAGCGAAGGTTACGAGTCGCTTGACAAAGCGTCAAAGCATCTCAGCGGTCGATGTCCACCCATTTCGGCGCGACCTCACCATGGTCGCGGTCGAGGAGCTCCATCACCTCGGCCACCGTCGAGGCTCTCAGCGCAGCGGCGCGATGACGCTCCTTGAGAAGACCGGACTCAACAGCATGATCAAAGAAGTCGAAGAGGCGTCGGTAGAAACCAGCCACATCGAGGAGGATCACCGGGTGACGGTTGAGGCCGAGTTGCGTCCACGTGAGGATCTCGAGCACCTCCTCGAACGTGCCGAAACCACCGGGAAGCGCGACGAACCCGGTCGCTAGGTCGGCCATCCGCGCCTTACGTTCGTGCATCGAATCGGTCACCTCGAGCGAGGTCACCCGATGGTGCGCCAACTCGTGGCGAACCAGATGCTCCGGGATCACCCCGATCACCGTCCCTCCGGCGTCCATCGCCGCGTCGGCGACGATGCCCATGAGGCCGACGTCGCCGCCCCCGTAGACAAGCGTGCGCCCCGCGCCGGCAAGCGCCGATCCGAGTTCGGCCGCGGCTGCGGCAAACTTCGGGTCGACACCCGCGGAGGACCCGCAGTACACCGCGACCGGACCCGCTGATCCGGCGCCCTCCTCCACGGCCTGCATCGTAGGCGAGCACGGATCGCGCGGCCCGCGCGTCGGTCGGTAGTTTCGGCCCATGGATCACCCGACTCCCGACATGCTTGGCGCTGCCGCCGTGATCGACCTCGCGGACTCCATCATCGGCTCGGCGATCCGACGACTCGGTGAGACCGGTGGGCCTGATGTCCATCAGGTGTTCGCCTACGACCTCGCGCACGCCGCGTCAGCCGCCGCCACCGCCCGCTCGCTCCTCGACTACGGCTCGAAGGGCGACGTCGAGGCTTCGATCACCTGTGCGTTCACCGCCGACATGGTCCATGACCTGTCATCGCGAATCCTCGGGCGCGAGTCGCAGTGGGGTGTCGAGCCGGGTGTACTCGAACCAGCGCACCACTTCGTGTCCCGCTACCGCGACGTCGAGTTCCTCGCCTCGCTCGCCTCAACCCCCGGGCCGCTCCACCTGAGCGACGACATGGACATGGTGCGCGACACCTTTCGAGCGTTCGCAGCGGACGTGGTCGCTCCCCACGCCGAGCACGTTCACCGCACCAACGGCGACGTGCCCGAGGAGATCATCACTGGGCTCGCCGAACTCGGCGCCTTCGGATTGAGCGTGCCGAGCGAGTACGGCGGCTACAGCGAGGGTGGCCACGATGAGTACGTCGCGATGGTGGTCGCCACCGAGGAGCTCAGCCGAGCCAGCCTCGGGATCGGCGGCTCGCTCATCACCCGACCCGAGATCCTGACGAGAGCGCTGGTGAAAGGTGGCAGCGAGGAGCAGAAGCGCCACTGGCTTCCCAAGCTCGCCGTCGCCGAGGTGATGCCCGCGGTAGCCGTGACCGAACCGGACTACGGCAGTGATGTCGCCAGCATCAAGGTGACCGCGACGCCGGCGCCCGGCCCCGAGGGCCAGCCCGGCTACGTGATCAACGGCGTCAAGACCTGGTGCACCTTCGGCGCCCGAGCCGACGCCCTGGCCCTGCTCGCCAGAACCGACCCCGACCGCTCAAAGACGCACCGGGGACTCAGTCTCCTCATCGTTCCGAAGCCCCGAGGCGACGCGCACGGATTCGTCTTCTCCCAGGACCCGGTCGAGGTCGACGGTTCGACCCGAATCGGACGCATGGAGGGTCGACCGATCGACACCATCGGCTATCGGGGCATGCACTCCTACGAGATCGCCCTCGAGGACTGGTGGGTGCCAGCCGAGAATCTGGTCGGCGAATCCGAGGGTCTCGGCCGCGGCTTCTACTACCAGATGGAGGGCTTCGAGAACGGCCGTCTCCAGACCGCCGCGCGCGCCGTTGGACTCATGCAGTCCGCCTACGAACTCGCGCTGGAGTACGCCGAGAACCGGAAGGTCTTCGACCACTCCATCATCGATTACCAGTTGACCCGCGCGAAGCTCGGCCGTATGGCCGTCGTCATCCAGGCCGCGCGCCAGTTCTCGTATGCGGTCGCCACCCTTATGGGCAAGGGCGAAGGCGCCACCGAGGCCTCGATGATCAAGGCCTATGTGTGCAAGGCAGCTGAGTGGGTCACCCGCGAGGCGATGCAGATCCACGGGGGCATGGGTTACGCCGAGGAGTACGCCGTGAGCAGGCTCTTCGTCGACGCTCGCGTGCTGTCGATCTTCGAGGGCGCCGACGAGACGCTCTGCCTGAAGGTGATCGCTCGCCGCCTCACCGCGGACTGATCAGCGCAGGAGCGCCGGAAGCTCCGCCAGCGAGGTGATACGCGTGAACTCAGCCCCGACATGGTCGTCGTAGGGATCGACGAGCACCGGGTGCAACCCCGCGGCTCTCGCTCCCCCCACGTCCATCACGACCGAATCCCCGACGTAGAGGATCCGGTCGGAAGTGGTCTCGGGGTGGTGTTCGAGAGCGAAGGAGAAGATCGCTGGGTCAGGCTTGGCGACACCAACCACATGGGAGTCAACGATGGCGCGCATGTTGACACCTACACCGGCGCCCCGCTGGCAAATCCCCATGTGCTCGAGCACCCACTCGATCTGACCCGAGGCGTTCGACACCACTGACATCGGCACACCGAGCGCCTCGAGTTCGGCGAGGGCGGCCACCGACTCCGGGATCGGCCACCTCCACAGCTCGGCGGTTCTCGTCCGGTCGAGGAGCGATGCCGCAAGCAACTGGAGTTCGAGCTCTACGCCGACGGAGGTGACATAGGCGAGGTTGTAGGAGTCCCAATCGGACTCCGAGGCGGCCGCGCGCGATTTCGCTGCCATGCCCGCGTAGTGCGCTCGGCGATGGTCCTCGATTTCAGGCGACCCGCCGTAGGTCACGAGCAGCGGTGCGAGCACCGTCGGGTCGGGTAGGACGAGTACACCGCCGGCATCGAAGAGGACCGCCTCGAACGGTCTCGACTCGCCCGGCCCACGTGCTCCCACCGTTTCCATCTCGTTCGAGGGTAACGACGGACCGGGCGTCCACGGCCGTTACGGTCCGGGCATGGGTCTGTGGAACTGGGTGTTCGGAAAGCACCCCCCACGCCCCATCGACCCCGACCGGTCGGTTGAGGCGGCCTGGTTGCCGATGTGGCAGGCACAACTCGTCATCCACGAACTGTGGGAGCGAGAGATCCCCTGTGTCATGAGCGAGGACTTCACCTCTCATCTCCGTTTCGGCGCTCGCGAGCCAATGGCGCGCATCTTCGTGATGGAGCCCCGCCTCGCGGAGGCTGAGGGTGTGATCACCGAGATCACCGGGCATCCCCCGAAGCATCTCGGCATGTAAGTCCCGACGCGGAGTCGGCCGGTCACACCGCCGAGTTCACAGCAGCGCCGTGACCGACGGGCAATCCGGTTTCGGAGCGCACGTCTCCACCAACACGACGCTGCCGTCGCTGCGAAGCCGCTCACACACGAACAGCACACCCTCCCCATCGGTCACGACGCTCTGCGAGGCGGACGCCAGCCGCGACGTGTAGTCGCTCGGCAGCAGCGATCCAAGTGGCACGAGCACCGTGGCGCCGAGTAGCCGACCGCTCGGCGCGAGCAGGGCAACCCCTGAGTTCGACCCGTCGGTGAGGGCGGCAGTCACCACCGGGATATTCGAGCTCGACGGACGGGGCGCCGCCGCGGCGTGCAGCACCTCCTCAGCCGCCGTTCGCTCGTCGAGGGCGGAGACGATGCGACTCGCCGACCACCAGAGTTCCGGGCGGCCCGCAAGGCGCTCGAGAAGGCGACGGGCCGTCGGCACCGCCTCGGGGCCACCGAGACCGTGGTCCGCCACGAGCAGCGCGAACGCTGCCGCTGCCTCCCACGGTCGGTCGGCGCTCGACGGGTCGCGCGCGACCGACCTGAGGTACTCGAGGGGGTGCACACGTCAACGGTACCGATGACCGAGCGAGGTGCCGGGACGGACATCAGTGTTGGGGGCCGCCCCCACCGCATCGCTACGATCGCGGCGTGGCAAATCGACTCCCCGACGATCTCGTGCTGCACCCGATCGGCTCCGATTCCCGACCCGTCACGGAGTGGCTCACGACCTTCCACCTCGCTCCGGTCGTCCTCGATCCATACACCAACGAGAGCTCGTGGATCCTAAAGACGGCGGTTCGGATACTCGATGCGCTGCGAGGCGCCGACGCGCGGGTGAGCTTCATCGTCACCTCAGACGCCGACGACGCGCGTCGCTTCCTCGGGCCGATCGCCGACGACTTCCTCGTCTTCGCCGATCCCGACCGAGCCGTTCCGAAGGCGCTCGGTGCAACGAGCCTTCCCGCCTTCGCGTTCGTGCGAGTCGACGGTTCAGTTGACGCCCTCGCCGAGGGATGGAACCCGGCGGCTTGGCGTCAGGTGGCCCGCGCCATCTCCGACGCGACCTCGTGGAATCCGCCCACGATCCCCGGGCCAAACGACCCAGCTCCCTTCGTCGGTTCGCCCGTCGCCGGCTGAGGCCGCGGCGTCGCACGGAGGTCCGGTGACCGACCTGCCCGACCTGCCGGTCGTCGTCGAACTCGAACGGATCCGCCGGGCGCTTCGGGAAGCCCGCCGCTGCGTCCTCACCGCTCCCCCCGGCGCGGGAAAGACCACGGTGGTGCCGCTCGCCCTCCTCGACGATCTCCCAGCAGATGGCCGGATCGTCCTTCTTGAGCCGCGTCGACTGGCCGCTCGGGCCGCCGCGCGACGGATGGCGCAACTCCTCGGCGAATCAGTCGGCGACACCGTCGGGCTCCGAACCCGCGACGAGCGCATCGTCGGACCGATGACGCGCATCGAGGTGCTCACCGAGGGGGTGCTGACCCGGCGCCTCCAGAACGACCCAGAGCTTCCCGGCACCGCCCTCGTGATCTTCGACGAAGTCCATGAGCGAAACCTGACCACCGATCTCGGTCTCGCCCTCTGCCTCGATATCGCCTCCACCATCCGGCCCGACCTCGCGCTGCTCGCCATGTCGGCCACCGCCGACACCGACCGACTGAGCCGCCTACTCGACGGGGCCACGGTCATCTCGAGCGAGGGACGCGCCCATCCGGTGGACCAACGCTGGATTCCAACGCCGAAGGGAACGCGCATCGAGGACGCGGTGGTGGCCGCGACAGAGCGCTCGCTCGCCGATGACTCGGGGGACATCCTCGTGTTCCTCCCCGGAATCGCCGAGATCACCCGCGTAGTCGACCGCCTCCGCCAGACCGTCGACTCCCGCGTCGCCGTGCTCCCGCTCGCCGGCAGCCTGTCGCTGGCGGAACAGGACGCCGCGCTCCGCCCGTCACCAGAGGGGCATCGTCGGGTCGTCGTCTCCACCGACATCGCGGAGACGTCACTGACGGTGGAGGGGGTGCGAGTCGTCATCGACTCCGGTCTCGCGCGCGCCCCACGGCACGACTCAGCAACCGGGATGACCCGGCTGGCGACCGTGACAACCAGCCGCTCATCGGCCACCCAGCGCGCGGGTCGCGCCGGCCGCGAGGCACCGGGAGTCGCCTACGCGCTCTGGAGCAGGATCGAGCACGGAACCCGGCTCGCGCATCCGACACCGGAGATCAGCGAAGCCGATCTCGCCTCGTTCCTCCTCGAGTCGCTCGCCTGGGGTAGCGAGCCCGACGACCTCCGTCTCATCACTCCTCCCCCACAATCATCGATCCGATCCGCTCGAGCGCTCCTCGTCGACCTCGGTGCCATCGACGCCGAGGGCGCACTCACCGACGACGGTCGACAGATGC
Source organism: Acidimicrobiales bacterium (assembly GCA_030828465.1). Classification (GTDB taxonomy): domain Bacteria; phylum Actinomycetota; class Acidimicrobiia; order Acidimicrobiales; family Ilumatobacteraceae; genus Casp-actino5. The sequence goes on from JAURCL010000012.1 coordinate 24,456, forward strand.
TCGCCCTCCCCCTCCACCCGCGCCTCGCTCGGATGGTGGTACGGCACCCCGAGCCGGTCTCCTGCGTGCTCTCCGCACTGCTCGACGAGCGTGATCCTCTGCGCGGTCGACGCGACGAGTTGCCGGTGGACCTCGAGACTCGCGTAGCGCTCGTGTGCGGCGAGAACCCGTCGCTGCCGGCCGGGGCTCGACCCGATCCCGGGGCCATCGACCGGATCAGGCGTCGCGCCGCCGACCTGATGCGTCGCGCCTCGATCGACGGCTCACCCTCCGACGCGAGAGCCGAGGACGCGGGTCGCGCGCTCATCGAGGCCTACGCCGATCGGATCGCCATGCGACGGCGCGTCGGGCAGTTCCAGCTCCGCACCGGATCGGGAGCCTGGATCCCCGAGACCGACCCGCTGGCATCGGAGGAGTTCATCGTGGCAGCCGACCTCGACGGGCGCCGAGATCGGGCTCGGGTCCGCCTCGGCGCCGCGGTCGACGGCACCTCGGTGATCCGGCGCTTCGCCGAGATCCCCGGACTGCTCAGCGAACGTCGCCGGCTCGACTGGGATGCTGACCGAGACGACCTCGTCGAGATCGTCGAGCGCCGACTCGGTTCGCTACGCCTCGGCACGACCGCCTCGAGACCCGAGTCTGGTCCCGACACGATCTCTGCTCTGCTCGACCGGGTCGCAGCGACCGGCCTCGCGGTGCTGCCGTGGGACGGCGGGGCGCTGCGACTCCGGGAGCGCGTCGGCTTCTTACGCGCGAGGCGCGGTGAGCCCTGGCCCGACTGGAGCCGCGAGGGCCTCATCGCTGGACTCGATGAGTGGCTCGCGCCGTATCTCACCGGAGCGACCTCCCGAGCCGATGTCGAGGCGCTCGACCTGACCATGCTCCTTCGAGCGATGCTGCCCTGGCCTGAGGGCGCTGATCTCGATCGGCTGGCTCCTGAAGCGCTCACCACTCCGGCCGGCACCGCCGCCCTGATCACCTATACCGACGCGCGACCGGTGTGCGCCGTCCGGGTCCAGGACCTCTTCGGTCTTGCGGCGCACCCGCTGGTCGATGGCGAACCGCTCGTGCTCGAGTTGCTCTCCCCGGCGGATCGCCCAGTACAGGTAACGACCGACCTCCCCGGATTCTGGGCGGGATCATGGTCACAGGTCCGATCGGAGATGGCGGGTCGCTACCCGAAACACCATTGGCCAGAGGATCCGGCCTCGGCACCCCCGCGCCGTCTGAAACGCCCTCCGGACGGACGGGACGCACGATGATCCTCGGACTCGAGTGGTGGGTCGTCGCCGCCTGCCTGATCACCGTCGCGGTCGGCTCCTCGGTGCAAGCGACGATCGGAATCGGCATGGGCATGCTCGCCGCCCCGGTGCTCGGCCTCGCCGATCCGGCCTTCCTGCCCGCGACGATCATGATCTCCGTGCTGCCTCTGTCGGTGGGCGTGGCCGTTCGCGACTGGGACGCGGTCAACTGGATCGACGTTCGCGACGCCTTCATCGGTCGCGTACCGGGTATCGCGCTCGGCGCCGTCTTCGTCGCCGTCACCGGCCCACGGGCGATCGCGGTCATCGTCGGCATATCGGTTCTCACCGCGGTCGCGGTGTCGCTCACCGATTTCCGGTTCCGCACCACCCCGCGCAACCTTCGCATCGCCGGCGTGTTCTCGGGCATCTTCGGAACCGCCGCCGGTGTCGGCGGACCGCCGATGGCCCTGACCTACCAGCACGAGACCGCCCGGGTGATGCGAGCCACGCTCGCTGTCTACTTCGGGTTCGGCTCGACGCTCTCGATCCTCGCCCTCGCGATCGCCGGAGAGGTCGGGAGTCGCCAGATCGAGCTCAGCCTCCTCCTGCTGCCCGCTGTCCTTTCCGGTCTCATGCTCTCGCGACCGGTCATCGCCCGCCTCCCCGAGGCCCGGGTAAGGGTGGCGGTGCTCGCGCTCTGCACCATCTCCTCGACGGCCCTGCTCATCGAGGCGATCTGAGCGGGCGCCCTCGAACCTCGGAGCCCACCAATCGCATCGATCGACCTAGGGTTGAGCCATGTCCTCCGAAGACTTCGACTTCACCGAACTCCTGCCGCTCGGCGAGGACACCACCGAGTACCGGTTGATTACGACCGAGGGGGTCGAGACGGTGGAGACCTCCGAAGGACGCTTCCTCAAGGTCGCCCCTTCGGCCATCAGACGCCTCACTGCCGAAGCGATGCGCGAGATCGCCCATCACCTGAGAAGCGGGCATCTCGCCCAATTGCGAGCGATCCTCGACGACCCTGAGGCGAGCGACAACGATCGGTTCGTCGCGCTCGATCTGCTCCGCAACGCGGCCGTCGCCGCCGGGGGTGTGCTCCCCATGTGTCAAGACACCGGGACAGCGATCGTCAAAGCGAAGAAGGGTCAGTGGGTCCTCACCGGAGGCGGTGACGAGCGGGCGATCGCTAGCGGGATCCAGGACACCTACCTGACGAGCAACCTGCGCTACAGCCAGCTCGCGCCGATCACGATGTTCGAGGAGCGCAACACCGGAACGAACCTTCCAGCTGAGATCAAAATCTCGGCGGTCGACGGGGACTCGTACAAGTTCCTGTTCATGGCCAAGGGCGGCGGGAGCGCCAACAAGAGTTTCCTCTATCAGGAGACCAAAGCGCTGCTGAACGAGGCGACGCTTATCCCGTGGGTGTTTGACAAGATGCAATCCCTCGGCACCTCGGCCTGCCCTCCGTACCACCTCGCGGTCGTGATCGGGGGCACCTCCGCGGAGATGGCCGTCGAGACCGCAAAGCTCGCCTCCGCCCGCTACCTCGATTCCCTCCCTACGGCGGGCTCCGCTCTCGGCCACGGCTTCCGCGACATCGAGCTGGAGGGCCGACTTCTCGAGCTCAGCCAGCGGACCGGGATCGGCGCCCAATTCGGTGGCAAATACTTCTGCCACGACGTTCGCGTGATCCGGCTGCCGCGACACGGCGCCTCGTGCCCCGTCGCGATCGCGGTGTCGTGCTCGGCTGACCGACAGGCACTCGGGAAGATCACCTCCGACGGGGTCTTCCTCGAGCAACTCGAGCACGATCCGGCTCGATTCCTCCCTGAGACCACCGAGGAGGATCTCGACGACACCGCCGTGGTGCGGGTCGACCTCAACCGGCCTATGGCCGAGATCCGAGCACAACTCTCGGAGTTGCCGGTTCGCACCCGAGTGATGCTGAGCGGCCCGATGGTCGTCGCCCGCGACATCGCCCATGCCCGGATCAAGGAACGGCTCGATGCCGGAGAACCCATGCCGTCCTACCTGGCCGATCACTGCGTCTACTACGCCGGACCGGCGAAGACGCCCGAGGGCATGGCCTCCGGTTCGTTCGGCCCGACGACAGCCGGCCGGATGGACTCCTACGTCGAGCAGTTCCAGGCGGCCGGAGGCTCGTTCGTCATGCTCGCCAAGGGCAACCGCTCCCGACAGGTCACCGACTCCTGTCGGGACCACGGCGGGTTCTACCTCGGGTCGATCGGCGGTCCCGCCGCCCGACTCGCCCAGGACAACATCACCTCCGTCGAGGTGCTCGAGTACCCCGAACTCGGCATGGAAGCCGTATGGCGTATCGAGGTGCGGGACTTCCCCGCATTCATCGTTGTCGACGACAAGGGCAACGACTTCTACGAGCAGGTGCGCCTCGAAGCGGCACAGCGGCCGACTGGGGTGTCGATCGGCTGAGCCCTCAGGCGAGGGCGACCAGCTCGAGCCACTCCTGTGAGAAGTAGTCGACCTGACCGTCGGGGAGGAGCAGCACCTTCGTCGGCGAGAGACGCTCGACGAATTCCGTGTCGTGACTCACCAAGATCACCGTTCCCGGCCAGGGCTCGAGGGCCTCGGCCACCGCTGAGCGAGACGCCGGATCGAGGTTGTTGGTCGGCTCGTCGAGGAGCAGCAAGTTGTTGCGACCCGACATCAGCATCGCGAGCGCGAGCTTCGTCTTCTCGCCGCCCGACAGCGTGCCTGCCCGCTGGAGCACCTTGTCGCCCGACAGGCCGAACATCCCGAGAAGCGCGCGCAGTTCGGTCTCGGTGAGCGTTGTTCCAACGGTGAGCGCCCGCCGCATGTTGTCAAGCAGCGAGGCGTCGACATCGAGGTTGTCGTGCTCTTGGGCGTAGTACCCAGGCACCACCTGGTGCCCCCACAGGACCTCGCCGAGATCGGCCTCGGTCTCCCCGGCGAGGATGCGAAGCAGACTCGTCTTTCCAGCGCCGTTCAACCCGAGCACGAGAAGGCGCTCGCCGCGCCCGATGTCGAACCGGACATCCTCAAAGACCTTCGGACCGCCGTATCCCTTGCAGAGACCCGACACCGTGAGCGAGGTGACGCCGCTCGCGGGCGGATCCGGGAACCGCACCCTCAGGGTCCGGTCGCGATCCGACACACGAACCCGTTCGGACTCGAGGCGGGCGATGCGTCGCTCCATGTTGTGCGCCATGGCCGCCTTGGTGGCCTTGGCGCCGAATCGATCGACCACGCGTTGCATTCGAGCGATCTCACGCTCCTGCTGCGCGGCGGTGCGGGCGCGCCGTCGCTCATCCTCCGCGCGGGCCGTCACGTACTGCGAGTAGGTGCCCCGGTACTCGACGATCCGCCCGGTGTCGGATTCACCAGGACGGTCGAGGTGCAGCACACGGGTGATGGCCTCATCGAGCAACTCGAGGTCGTGGCTGATCACCAGCAGAGCCCCCCGGAAGCCCCGGAGGAATCCGAGGAGCCATTCCTTGGCATCGATGTCGAGGTGGTTGGTCGGTTCATCGAGGCAGAGCACCTCCGATCCGGCGAACAGGATTCGGGCGAGTTCGACACGGCGGCGCTCCCCGCCAGACAGCACGCCGATCGGGAGCTCGAGCCGCGCGTCAGGAACGCCGAGCCCAGCCGCGATCGACCGGGCCTCACCCTCCGCCGCGTATCCACCCGAGGACGCGAAGAGCTCCTCAGCCCGAGAGAACCGTCGAACGGCGTCCTCGGACGGAGATTCCTCCATGGCGATGCGGAGTTTCTCGATCCGCTCGAGCTGATCGTCGATCGATCGACCCGACAGCACATGCGAGATCGCTCGCCGCGAGTCGTGAACTCCGGCGATCCGGGGGTCCTGAGGCAGATACCCGAAGGCGCCCCGACGCACCACCCGTCCCGATATCGGCTCCTCCTCGCCGCCGAGCACGCGGAAGAGCGAGGTCTTTCCCGCTCCATTGCGTCCGACGATGCCGACCTTGTCGCGGGCCATCACCGTGAAGTCGGCCGACTCGACGACGGTGCGCCCACCGACCTCGACGGTGAGCGACTGGGCCTGGAGCACCCCCGCAGGCTACGAGCGCCCGACGGGAGCGGTCACTCGGTGACGATCGTCGGCAGGACGTCGTCCGTGAAGGTTGTGGGAAGGCACTCCCCCTCGAGCCGTCCCGGCGCCTCGCCGAGGACGAGGGCGACCTCGGCGACGATTCTGGTTCGACCGGCGCCGGTGAGGTGGATGCCGTCTCCGCCAACGAGCCGCGGCTCCGCGTCGGTCATATCGGCCCAGTCGAGGAGGTAAACGTTCGGGTCGCCGTCGGCGATGGAGCGGATGATGTCGTTCACCACGGTCCGGGTCTCGGTGAACTCACTCACGGTCAAGACCAGTACGGGGCGCGGCGCGAGCCGATCGATCAGGTCCCTCATCTGATCCTCGAAGTTGAGGTAATCGCCACGGAAGTTGCTCCCGAAGAAGATGACCGCCGCGTCCCAATCGGCTCCGTCGCTCGGAGGGAGGCGACGGTTGAGCACCCGATGGGCGAAGTCGATGAAGCGCCCCGGTTCGGCGTCGACCTCAACATCCCATCCGGCCTCATTCAGCCGAGCACACATGTCACCGCCATAGCGCTCCGCCGTGGAGGCCATGATCGAGTCGCCGATCACGATCACGCGATTGCCCTCTACGAACTCACCGAACGGAGGGAGCCCCAAGTCGCCCGGCCGGATCCCGTCGCTGTCGAGCACCATCGACTCCGGTTCGGGCTCGGTCACATCGGGTGTGGCCTCCTCGGTCGCCGCATCCGCCGGTGGAGCATCGCGGTCGACCGGCAGGCCGATGTCGCCTGGCATTACACCGACCCCGGCAACGGTTCCCGCGGCGACGGTGACCGCGCCGGTCGAGGTGGTCGTCGTCGAGCAGGCAACGAGCGCGAGCGGGGCGATCGCGGCGAAGACGGACATCGCCAGCGATCGGGAGGACGACGGCACACGCCCATTGAACAGCACGCACGGCACCGCGCTGTGGCACCGATGCGTCGCTGGCTGTCGCACTCGTCACATCGGGCACCGAGGAGTCGGCCCCGGACGGGTACCGTGGGCGCGTGCCGCGGCCGTACGACCTCGTGATCATCGGGCTCGGATCCGCCGGCTTGACGGCGGCGAGATTCGCCTCGGCCGAACTCGGGCTCCGCGTCGCGGCGATCGAGCGCGACCGCGTCGGCGGCGACTGCCTCTGGAGCGGTTGCGTCCCATCGAAGTCTCTCGCCCGGTCGGCGCGATCCGCCCACGAGGCTCGCCGCGCGGTCGACTTCGGGGTGCGCACCGGCGAGATCACCGTCGACCTCCCTTCGGTGTGGCGTCGTATTCGCGATGTGCAAGGTGTGATCGCGGCCGGAGACGACTCGCCCGAACGAGTCGCTGACTGGGGAGTCGACCTCTACAGCGGGACGGCGTCGGTCATCGGTGCCCGTCGCGTCCGGGTCGACCAGGAGGACGGAGCCACCGACCTCGACACACGCAACATCCTCCTCTGCACCGGCTCGCGCGCCCGCGTCCCGCACATCTCGGGGCTTGCCGATGTCGACTACCTGACCAATGAGTCACTTTTCGCTCTGGATGCCCCTCCGGCCTCTTTGGCGGTCATCGGTGGCGGACCGTTCGCCGTCGAGAGCGCCCAAGCCCTCAACCGGCTCGGCGTCGAGGTGACGCTCTTCGAGGCCCTCGACCGACTCCTCTCGCGCGACGAGCCCGCGCTCGCCGCGCGGGTCGCCGAGGTGCTCCGGGCCGAGGGGGTCGACGTCCGCCTCAGCACCGCGGTCACCGGCGTGCGATCGGAGTCCGGCGGTGTCGTCGTGGAGACAGCCGAGGGTGACTCCCGGGCGTCGGCCGTGTTGCTCGCCAGTGGGCGTACCGCAAACGTGGAGTCCCTCAGTCTCGACCGGCTTGGAATCGCGGCGGGGCCCGACGGCATCTCGGTCGACGCGCGGTCTCGCACGATCGTCTCGTCGATCTATGCGGTCGGCGACGCGGCTGCCGGTCGGTCGCTGTTCACCCACTCGGCAGCGCATGACGCCGTGATGGCCGTGCGCGACATGTTCCTCCCCGGTCGGGGCGCCGCAGCGACCCTCGTGCCCTGGGTGACCTTCAGCGACCCGCAGCTGGCCCATGTCGGCATGACGGCTGCCGAGGCGCGGGAGCGGTTCGGTGAGCGGAGGGTGCGAGTCACCCGGTTCGACCTCTCCGACACCGATCGCGCGCGGATCGACTCGACGCCTGAGGGCATGGTGATGGTCGTGACCGCTCGCGGGAAGGTGGTGGGAGGACACATCCTCGCCCCGGAGGCCGGCGAGATGATCCAGGAACTGGCGCTCGCCGTGCGATTCTCGATGTCGATCAGGGAGCTTGGCGAGATCGTTCACGTCTATCCGACGATGTCGACCGGCATTTCCCAGATGGTCGCCGAGCAGGTGTTCCGACGGATCAGGCGGCTCCGCAGAGTGGCGAAGCTCAGCCGGTTGATGGGCTGAGGCTGGGGTCGAGCTCCTCGAAGGTGTCGATCCGCCTGATCGAGGGGAACAGTAGAGCGAACGCCCCGGCGATGACCACGGTCGCGATTCCTCCACCGGCGATCGCCCAGGGCACTCCGAGATAGCGCGCGGCGACCCCGCTCTCGAAAGCTCCGAGTTCATTCGACGCGCCGATGAAGACCCCCTCAACCGCCGACACTCGTCCGAGCTGCTCCGGAGGAGTCACGAGGGGCACCAGCGAGCCGCGGATGAACATCGACACCATGTCGGCAGCCGACAGCACGACCAGCGCGAGGAACGCGACCAGGTAGCTGGTGGTGAGACCGAAGACGATGGTGCCGAGCCCGAACACCGCCACCGAGACGAGCAGGGTGGGACCTACCCGTCGTCGTACCGGTGCGACGGCGAGGATGACCGCCATCGTGGCCGCGCCGACACCGGGGGCGGCTCGCAGCCACCCGTAGGCGATGTCGCCGACGCCCAATCGCTCGGCGGCGACGATCGGGATCAGAGCGACCGCACCGCCGAAGAGCACCGCGAAAAGGTCGAGGCTGATGGCGCCGAGCACCACCGGGGTCCGGCGGATGAACGACAGCCCCTCGAGGGCGAGTTTCAGGCTCGGCCGCTGAGACGGATCGGATCGATCGGTTGCCACAGCCGCGGCGCCGGGCCGGTACTGGACGGCCAGGATCAACGGGATCGCGCCAGCGGTGAGCACCGTCGCCACCGCGTAAGCAACCCACGGATCGATGCTGTAGAGCAAGCCGCCGAGAGCGGGTCCGAGGATCGAGGTACCGGTGAAGGTGGCCGTCCAGAGAGCCACGACCCGCGGTACATCCGCCGGTGGGACCATGAGCGGCAGCACCGCGCGGCGACTGGGTCCGATCATCGCGTCGGCGGTGCCAATCCCGACCGCGATGAGGAAGAGCAGCCACACACGATCGCCATCACCGAGGCTGAACACGACCAGGCCAGCTGCGCAGGCGAGACGACCCCCGAGGAATGTGCCCGCCACCCGGCGGCGATCGAATCGATCGGCGATGTACCCGCTCGGAAGGGCGAGCAGCAGACCGGGTACGAACTGCGCGAGACCGATCAGACCGATGTCGAAGGGGTTGCCGGTTAAGTCATAGACCTGCTTGAACAGGGCCGTGATCAACAGGTTGATCCCAGTCGCGGCGAGTGCCGTCGAACCGAGATATCGGCGGACTGGGCGCTGACGGAGCACGGTCAGCGCTGACGACACCGGCGAGACGCTAGCCCCGTCACCGAGCCGCGCTCGGTTTCGGGACCGTGACGCACACTACGGAGATATGACGGTTCGTGTTCGATCTGATTGAGAAGCGCGATTCCTGCCCCGCGGGTCGATCAGGACGGGTATGAACAGAGACATGACCGACATGTCGCTCGTCGCAGGGCGTGCCCTCGACGAGCGCCGCGCCCTCGATGACACCGTCGACACCTGTGTCGACTGGCCCGCCGTCGTCCGTCTCGGCGTGACCATGAGCACCACCGCTGCCGCCGCCGCGGTCGTCACCTACGGCTCCATTGGGTCGGTCGGCCAGGGCGCGCTGATGCTCACCGTCATCGGTGTCGGATTCACCGGCTCGCTGCTCCGCACTCGCCGCGACTGACGCGGACATCTCGTCCGGTCGAAGGCTGACGTGCCACGATCGGCGCATGTCGATCCGTCCGGTACTGCTGGTCCACGGCGCCTGGAGCGGAAGCTGGTGCTGGGCGCGCCTCCAGAGCGAGCTCGATCGACTCGGCGTTCCGTCGCATTCGATCGACCTCCCGGGGCACGGCGCCTCTCCCCTGCCGCTCGGTGACCTCGAGGGAGACGCGCGGGCGGTCGCCGACGCCGTCGACGCGCTCGGACCCGAGGTCACGCTCATCGGACACTCATACGGCGGAGCGGTCATCACCCGCGCCGCCGCACTCACCTCGGTCTCGCACCTCATCTACATCGCCGCCTTCGCCCTTGAGGACGGGGAGAGCGTCAACGGCTTCCTTCGAGCCGCCCCTCGCCACCGGGTCGAGCTCGCCGATGCCATCCGGCCGGCGGAGGACGGCACGACCACCCTCGATCCCGACGTGATCGGCCCAATCTTCTATCCGACGCTCGACCCGACCGAGCGAGCGGCGCTCACCGCACGGCACTCGCCTCAACCCAACGCCGCGATGACCCAAGCGGTCACCGGCAACCCCCGACCGACGACGCCATCGACCTACGTCCTGTGCAACCGCGATCGAACCGTTCACCCGGAGCACCAGCGGATCATGGCCGAGCGCTGCGACACGACGATCGAACTCGCCCGCGACCATTACCCCTTCATCGAGGATCCCTCCGAGTCGGCCGGGATCATCGCCCGCATCTCGGCGGGGTGATCATGACCGATCAAGCCGACGCGCTCTTCGAGAGATCAGGAGACCGCTTCACCCCGACCGTGCTCGCGGCCGGACCCTGGGACCCGGCGAACTGTCACGGTGGCCCACCCTCAGCGCTCCTCGCTCGCGCCGTCGAACATCACGACTCCGACGGCGTCGAGTGGCAAGTGGCCCGCCTGACCATCGAACTGCTCCGTCCAATACGGGTTGGGCGGCCACTGAGCATCGCGTCGGCGACCGAACGCGCCGGTCGTCGCATCTCCGTGGTCACCGCCTCCCTCATCGACGGTGAGCATGAGGTGGCCGGCGTCCGCGCCCTGCGGATACGACGGCGCCAGGACGATCTTCCGGAGGGGGTCGTGCCCACCGACTCGATGCCGACCGCCGTCGAGCAGTCGTGGCCCGATGTCGCCGACTTCACCGACGACCAGCCGAGCTACGTCGGTCATGCCTGCGAGTTCCGGTTCGCCAGCGGTGGCTGGAACCAGCTCGGCGCTTGCGCCGTGTGGATCCGACTGCTGTGCCCCGTCATCGGCGGTGAACACCCGACCGGCCTCCAACGCGTCGCGGCGGCCGCCGACTTCGGCAACGGTGTCTCCGCCGACGTCGACTTCAACAATTGGCTGTACATCAACCCGGATCTCACCATCCACCTCGCTCGGCCGGCGCGCGGAGAGTGGATCGGTCTCAGGGCGTCATCGCATCTCGGCGGCACCGGAACCGGCCTCGCCCACTCGCTCCTCCACGACGAGGACGGGCCGCTCGGACTGAGCCTTCAGAGTTTGCTGGTCGAACCGCGCTGAGCCTCAGCGACGAGAGCGAGCGACCTCGACGACCGCATCGATCGCCGCCGGATCTTTCAGGGCTCCACGGCTGGCGACCACCTCCGGGTCGGCTCCGAGAAGAATCCGCTTCACCGGCAACTCCAACTTCTTCCCGCTGAGCGTGGTGGGGACCGCATCGAGACGGTGCACCTCATCGGGCACATGCCGGGGTGACAACTGCGACCGGACGACGGTCCGGATCTCAGCGACCAGGTCGGAGTCGACCACCCGACCCTCGCCCGCCCCCACCACGAAGAGCACGAGTAACCCCGGATCATCACCCTGCTCACCCTCGAGATGAACGACAAGGGAGTCGACCACTCCAGGCACCGACTCGACCACCCGGTAGATCTCGGCGGTGCCAACCCGCACGCCGCCTCTGTTGAGGGTCGCGTCGCTCCGGCCGGAAATAACGCACGATCCGCGATCGGAGAAGGTGACCCAGTCTCCGTGCCGCCAAATCCCCGGGTAGTGCTCGAAATAACTCGCCGAATAGCGACTCCCGTCGTCGTCACCCCAGAACCCGATCGGCATCGACGGCATCGGCTCGGTTACCACCAGTTCACCCTGGGAACCGACCACCTCATGACCGTCCTCGTCGAACGCCGCGACCGCGCAACCGAGGTAACGGGCAGGAATCTCTCCGGTCCACACCGGAGTCATAGGGCTCCCTCCGACAAAGGCCGAGGCGATGTCGGTGCCTCCGGAGATCGGCGACAGCATCGCCGTGGCTGACACGTGATCGTGGATCCAGTGGAATCCCTCCGGAGGCAGTGGCGCGCCGGTCGAGCCGACGGCGCGGATCGCCGACAAGTCGAACCGCTCCGACGCACGGACTTCGGCGCGAGCACAGGCGGTGAAGAACGGAGCCCCACCGCCGAACCAGGTCACCCGCTCCTCGGCAGCGAGACGCCAGAGAGTCTCGGGACCATCAGCGTTCGGATCACCGTCGTACAGCACGAGCGTCGAGCCATGGAGCAGACCCGAGACCAGGTAGTTCCACATCATCCAGCCGGTGGTGGTGAACCAGAAGAACCGATCGTCGAGTCCCATGTCACCGTGAAGACCCTGCACTTTCAGATGCTCGAGCAGCACCAGTCCTTGACCGTGCACGATCGGCTTCGGTAGGCCAGTGGTGCCCGAGGAGTACAGCACGTAGAGCGGGTGCTCCACCTCCCGACGCTCAAAAGCGAGAGGCTTCTCGGTAGGCGCCACCATCACCTCCGACCACGCGAGCACCGGAACGGCCGCCACCGACTCGGGCAGACCCCGGTCGAGGTACGCGACGGAGATCACGGCGGACAGCGTCGGTAGCCCAGCGCAGATCTCGGTCACCTCATCGACGCGCCGAACATCGTGACGGCCGTAGCGATAGCCGTCGACCGCGAGAAGCACCTTTGGCTCCACCTGCGAGAACCGGTCGAGCACGGCTCGCACACCAAACTCGGGGGCACATGAGGTCCACACCCCACCGAGACTCGAGACAGCGAGGAAGGCGACAATCGTCTCGGGGATATTCGGCAGATACGCGGCAACTCGGTCGCCGGGACCGACGCCGAGGTCAACCAGAGCCGAGCGAGCTCGACGGACCGCCTCGATGAGTTCCGCGCCGCTCATCTCGCTGCGATCCCGCGATTGCGATCGCGCGATAAGCGCTGGCCGTGAGTCGTCGAGGTGACGGAGGCAGTGCTCCGCGAAGTTGGTGCGAGCACCCGAGAACCAGTGAGCCCCCGGCATCACCCGGCGGTCAAGGACCTCCTCAAGAGCACCGTCGAAGTCGACGTCGAAGAAGTCCCAGATCGCGGCCCAGAAATCCTCAAGTCCATCGGTGACCGACCACGCCCACAGCGCCTCGTAATCAGGGAACGTCCGACCGGTGCGCCGCTCGCAAAGGTCGGCGAACGCCCCGAGTCTCGTCGACTGGCGGGCGTCGGCGGAAGGAGTCCAGAGCACCTCGGGTCGGGTCGTGTCCACCCGCACAGTCTGACCGAGGAGCCTCCCGCTCGACGAGTGAGCGGCGACGACTAGGTTCGCCGAATGGGACGAATCGATCTGCAACCTGGCGGCATCTCCGGCTATCTGGCTGAATCGGCAACGGGATGCGGGCCCGGCGTGATCGTGGTGCAGGAGTGGTGGGGGCTCGACAGCGGCATCATCCAGATCTGCGACGAGCTCGCCGCAGCAGGTTTCACCGCGCTCGCCCCCGACCTCTACCGGGGAGAACTCGCCGGACACACCGAGATGGACCGAGCCGGCGAACTCATGGCCGCTCTCCCCATGGACCGCGCCGCCGAAGATATGAGCGGCGCCGTCGATCACCTGGCATCGCTCGAATCGACCAGCGGCGACGGTGTCGCCGTCATCGGCTTCTGCATGGGCGGCATGCTGACCTTCGTGCTCGCCGCGCTTCGCCCCGACCTCGTCAAGGTCGCTGTGCCGTTCTACGGGTTCCCGTCCGGAGACGACCAGCCGGACTACTCGCGGATCTCCGCGGTGGTGCGCGGCCACATGGCAGAGCGCGACGACTTCTTTCCCCCTTCCGGCGCCGCCGAGCTTGAGGGCAGACTCCGCGCGGCCGGTGTCGACGCCGAGCTCACGGTTCACGAGGGCACCGGTCACGCGTTCATGGCCCCGCACGACGCCCTCGGCACCCAGCGCGCTGATCTCGCGGCCGAGATCTGGCCGCAGGTGCACGACCTCATCCGTTCCACGATCGCCTGAACGACGATCGGTTAGGGCTGTCTCGGCTCCGCGCGGTGACAGCCGACGAGGTGGTCATCGGCCAGGCCCATCGACTGCATGAGGGCGTACATGGTGGTCGGCCCGACGAAGCGCCAACCCCGGCCCCGAAGGTCACGCGACAACGCGACTGAGGTGTCGGTGATCGCCGGGACCTCCGACATCTCCCGAGGCCGTGGTCGAGTCGGCTCCCGAAAACCCTCGAAGTAGGCACCGAACGAGCCGAACTCGTCGATCAGAGCTGAGGCAAGTCGAGCGTTGGCGATGACCGACTCGACTTTGCCTCGATGACGGATGATCCCGGGGTCGGCGAGCATCTCCTCGATCCTGCTCCCGGGGATCGATGCCACGCGGCGCGGGTCGAAGCCGTGGAACCAGTGCCTCAGTCGATCGCGCTTGCGCAGCACGGTCAACCAACTGAGCCCAGCCTGAAAGCCCTCGAGGCTCACCTTCTCGAACCACTCAATGTCACTGACCGCCGGTCGTCCCCACTCCTCATCGTGGTAGGCGATGTAGTCATCGTGGCCCGCGCACCAACCGCACCGAGGCCGCCCGTCAACCCCGGTGAACAGGTCGTTCGGCGGCATCCCGGCGAGATTAGGCCCACCTTCGCGCGCGAACCGCGAAGGGCGTAGCCTCAGCCCATGCCGACGCCACGCGAGATCTGGGAGGCCGAGTTCGGCGCCGCGCCTCGGCGCGACGCCGACTTCGAGACGATGTCGGGAATCCCCGTCGAGCCGGTCTACGGGCCCGAGGACGGCGAGTTCCCTGGACAGTTCCCCTACACCCGCGGCCCCTACGCCTCGATGTACCGATCACGGCTGTGGACGATGCGGATGTTCGCCGGGTTCGGCACCGCCGAGGACACCAACTGGCGTTTCAAGGAGATCATCCGGGCCGGTGGCGGTGGCCTCTCGACGGCGTTCGACATGCCGACCCTGCTCGGCATCGACTCCGACGATCCGATGGCACTCGGTGAGGTGGGACGCTGCGGCGTCGCGGTCGACACCCTCGCCGACATGGAGGATCTTTACGCCGACATCGACCTCGGCGAGGTCACCACGTCGATGACGATCAACTCGCCGGCCGCGGTGATCTTCGCGATGTTCGTCGCCCAAGCCGAGAAGGCGGGCATTCCCCGCGCCCGCCTCGGCGGGACTCTGCAAAACGACATCTTGAAGGAGTACCAGGCGCAGAAGGAGTTCGTCTTCCCGCCGCGGCAGTCGATGCGGCTCGTGCGCGACACGATCGCCTTCACCTCGGCCGAGATGCCGAGATGGCATTCCGTGTCGATCTCCGGTTACCACATCCGAGAAGCGGGCTCGACGGCGGTGGAGGAGCTCGCCTTCACCCTCGCCAACGGTTTCGCCTACGTGGAGCTCGCCCTCGCGGCCGGTCTCCCCGTCGACTCGTTCGCGCCGCGCCTCAGCTTCTTCTTCAACGCGCACATCGACTTCTTCGAGGAGATCGCGAAGTATCGAGCGGCCCGACGTATCTGGGCTCGGTGGATGAGGGACCGTTACGGAGCAGAGGATCCGCGCTCGATGCAGTGCCGATTCCACACCCAGACCGCCGGTGTGTCACTCGCCGCCCAACAGCCGGAGCTCAACATCGCGCGAACCGCGATCGAAGCGCTCGCCGGAGTGCTGGGAGGCACGCAGAGCCTCCACACCAACTCGATGGATGAGGCGATGGCGCTCCCCACCGAGAAGGCCGCCCGTATCGCGCTGCGCACCCAGCAGATCATCGCCAACGAGACGAACGTCGCGCACGTCGCCGATCCGCTGGGTGGTTCGCACTACGTCGAAGCGCTCACCGACGAGGTGGAGCGTCAGGCAGAGGAGATCTTCGCCCACATCGAGGAGCTCGGCTCCGGTTCGATGCTCGAGGGAGCCATCAAGGGGATCGAGGAGAACTGGTTCCAGGGACGCATCACCGACTCGGCATTCGAACTCGAGCGCAAGGTCAACGAGGGACGTCGGATCATCGTTGGTGTGAACGCCTTCACCGAGGGCAACGAGGAGGAGCAGATTCCCCTCCTACGGATCACCAACGAGGACGAGCAACGCCAACGCAAGCGCCTCGATGCCGTCCGTGATCGCCGCGACCAGACGACGGTGGACGCCGTGCTGGAACGGCTCCGCATCGAAGCCGCCGACCCCGAGATCAACCTCATGCCGACGCTCATCGAGGCGTCTCAGGCCTACGCGACCCTCGGAGAGATCATGTCGGCGATGGGCTCGGTGTTCGGGCGCCATGTCGAGGTACCGACGTTCTAAGCGTCGGATCGGATGGAGATGACGATGGCGGGTGAGCGAATCCTGGTGGCAAAGGTCGGCCTCGATGGTCACGACCGCGGGGTGAAGGTTGTGGCGCGCATCCTCCGCGATGCCGGCTTCGAGGTGATCTACACCGGTCTCTTCCAGACTCCGGAGACGGTCGCCGCGGCGGCGGTAGACGAGGATGTCGACGCGATTGGGCTGTCAATGCTCTCCGGCGCGCACATGACGCTCGCCCCGGCGGTGGTCGAGGCGGTCCGATCGAGAGGGGCGGACATTCCGGTGATGGTGGGTGGCATCGTTCCCGACCATGATCTCGAGGAGTTGACCGCCGCGGGAATCAGCGCTGTCCTCACTCCCGGATCGACCGCCGAGCAGATCATCGTCGAGGTTCGGCGCGTGCTCGACGCCGAGACCGCGAGCTGATCGATGCCGCTGGATCCCGACGTCGCGGAGCTCGTGAGGACGCTGGCGGAGACGGGTGCACCCGCCCTGTCGGACGGAACCATCGACGAGGCCCGACGCAACTACGACTCGGCACCCAAGCCCGATCCCGACCCCCTCCCCCACGTCGTCGACCTTCACGTCCCAGGACCTGGCGGAGAGGTCCCGGTCCGGGTGTACGCCGCGATCGCGAATCCGCGCCGCCTCCCGGTGGTCGTGTTCTTCCATGGAGGGGGCTGGGTGCTCTCGAGTGTCGATGGGCACGATCCGACCGCGCGTCGACTCGCCGTGCTGACCGGCGCGCTGGTGGTCTCGGTCGACTACCGGTTGGCCCCAGAGCACCCCTTCCCGGCTCCCCA
The DNA here is from genome assembly GCA_030828465.1 of Acidimicrobiales bacterium. Taxonomy (GTDB): domain Bacteria; phylum Actinomycetota; class Acidimicrobiia; order Acidimicrobiales; family Ilumatobacteraceae; genus Casp-actino5. Next base: position 41,272 of record JAURCL010000012.1, read on the forward strand.
CGACGACTGCTGGGCGGTCACCGAGTGGTTGAGTCGCGAGGCCGAGTCGATCGGGGGTGATCCGACGCGGATCGCGGTGGCCGGCGATTCCGCCGGTGGGAATCTCGCCGCCGGTGTGGCGATCCGAGCGCGAGACGAGGGCGTCGCCCTCCGACATCAATGTCTGATCTACCCGTGCATCGACAACGAGCAGGAGCCCTACGAGTCGATGCGTCAAAACGCCGAGGGCTACTTCTTGAGCGCTGCGGACATGGTGTGGTTCTGGGATCGATACGTCGATCCAGCGCTGCGGCATGATCCTCGAGCCGTGCCCGCTCGTCTCGACGACCTCTCCGGGCTCGCTCCCGCACTCGTGCTCACCGCTGAATTTGACCCATTACGGGATGAGGCTGAGGCCTACGCGGAGCGCCTCGGCCTCGCCGGTGTCCAAGTCGACCTGGTGCGCAGCCCGGGAGTCGTCCACGGCTTCGTGACTCGCTGGCACACGATGTCTCGCGCGCACGAGGCCCACGAGGCGATCGCAGCGGCCCTTCGCCACGCACTCTCATGACCGGCTTGCGACGAAGCCTCGGCGTTGCCGACGCGGTAGTCGTCGGCGCCGGCTCGATGCTCGGCGCGGGGGTCTTCGCCGTCTGGGGCCCCGCGGCCGACGCCGCGGGTGCTTGGTTGCTCATCGGCTTGGTGATCGCCGGAGCAGTCGCGTTGTGCAACGCGACCTCGTCAGCACAGCTCGCGGCTCGACACCCGGAGTCGGGAGGGACCTATGTCTACGCCAGGGAGGAGTTATCTCCCTTCTGGGGGCACATGGCGGGCTGGGGCTTCGTGGTCGGCAAGACGGCGTCGTGCGCAGCGATGGCCCTCACAGCCGGCGCCTATATCTGGCCGGAGCGGCAGGTGCTCGTCGCAAACCTCGCCGTGGTGGCGGTGTTCGCGGTGAACGTCGGTGGGCTAACGCGAACCGTTCGGGTGACGCGATGGCTGCTCGTCGCGACAGCCGTCACCCTCGCGCTGGTGATGATCTCCGGTGCCGGTGCGCCGCGAGAGGCCATCTCCTGGTCCGCGCCGGACCCATCGTTTCCCGGCGTGCTGCGCTCGGCCGGGCTGATCTTCTTCGCCTTCGCCGGCTACGCGCGAATCGCCACCTTGGGCGAGGAGGTTCGCGATCCGCAGCGAACGATTCCGCGCGCTATTCCGAGGGCGCTCGCCCTCGTCCTCGCGATCTACGCAGTGGTTGCGCTCGTGGTGGTGGCCACCGTTCCGGCAGCGACCCTCCCAAGCGATACCGCCCCACTTCGCACGGTGATCGAGTCCGGAGCCGTCAGCGCGCTCGGGCCGCTCGTCCCGGTCGGAGCCGCCATCGCGTGCGCTGGGGTGTTGCTCAACCTGTTGCCGGGGGTGTCGCGGACCGTGCTCGCTATGGCTCGACGGCACGAGTTGCCGTCAGCGCTCTCCCTGGTGGATGGCAGGCGCGCGATTCCGCTTCGCGCCGAGGTGACCGTGGTCGCGGTGGTGCTGATCCTCGTCAACACGATCGACCTCCGCTCCTCGATCGCGGTATCGGGGGTCGCTGTGTTGACCTACTACGCGATCACCAACGCCTCCGCGCTGGCGATGCCGCGAGAGACGCGAATCTGGCATCCGTCGATCGCCGTGCTCGGCCTTGTCGGATGTGTCACGCTCACACTCGCTCTTCCCATTGAGGCGCTCATTGGCGGGGCCATCTCGCTGGCGGCCGGAGTGTTAGCGCGAGCAATCACCAGACGCGAAAACGGCTGATGCCCCCGGCCATCGGCCGGGGGCATCGAAGGCCGTTTGAGAACGGTCACTCGCGGCAAGCCGGCATAGACGAACCGGTCACAGCGTCCCGATCGATGATCGTGTTGCTCCCCTTCAACACGCAGAACACTCGAACCACACCGTCCTGATTCTTGATGGCGACGTCGGCGTAGTCCTTGGTGGAGTTGTTTGACCCCCACTGCCCGTTCATGGTCCACTCCCGGGTGTACACCCCGAAATCAGCGAGATCGTCGCGGGTGCCGCAGCCCTCGGCGAGCAACTTCGGGATGCGCGTTCCGTCCTCGCGCTCGACGTAGCCGGTCGGGCCGTTGGTGGCGTTCCCATACTGGTTGTACTGAACGAGGCAGACCGACTCGATCCCGCGTTGCCGATCGGAGGAGAACCCGGGCATCTCGGCATCGACGATCACCCTGAACGATGTCGATCCTCGCTGGTAATCGACCTCATAT
>JAURCL010000013.1 GCA_030828465.1 Acidimicrobiales bacterium
TTCGTCGGGTGGGGTCGGCAGCGGGGTCGCATCGAGCTGCTCGAACACCGTGCCGTCGTCGTCGGTCATCGCGCCGGAGCGCTTGAAGAGCTGGCGCAGGCCGGTGCGGTGGCCGCCCGGCGCAGCCCAGAGGCAGCCGTTCTCCAGCGTGGCGTCTTCGAGGGCGAACCAGAACCCGGTGACTGAGAGGGGGTCGGTGTAGAGGAAGGTGCTGTCTTGGTGGCAGGCGACCTCCCCTCCGATGACAGGCTGCTTGAAGATGTACATGCTCTGCAGGGCGAGGGCGTCGGCGAGGCCGATGTCAGCCGCCACCCCGGCGAGTTCATCGGTGTACGAGAAGGCCTCGAAGACCGGGTCGAGGTCGTGCTGCGCGTGGCCGATCTTGTTGATCGCCAGTTCCTTCGGTCGGGTCAACTCCCCAGCATCATCGAGGGCTCCATCCTCGAAGAAACACCAGATACGTCCGCCACTCGACAGGAACTCCCGATTGGAGTGACGCTCTTGTTCGTCGGTGGTGAACACCGTGCGCTCGACCCCCGGTTCCCATTCGTCGACGAGACCGAGCGCCCGCTCCCGCAGGTCATCGCAGATTCCCCGATCGACGAAGTCGTGGACGACGGTGAAACCGTCCCGGTGGAAGCCCTCGATCTGCTCCGCGGTCAGCGTCATGGACATGCCCCCAGCGTACGGCGCGCGGGCCCGCCCTCAGGCTTCGGCGAGGGAGGTGTACGCCGGGCGAACGACCTCATCGAGGAGCCGGTGACGAGTCTCCACGGGAGCGAAGGACGAGGCGATCGCGTTCTCCACGAGTCGACCGATCTCGGTCCAGTCGATACCGCACTCGTTGTGTAGGGCCCACATCTCACCGGTCGGGGAGACATCGCTCATGAGCCGATTGTCGGTGTTCACGCCGACGTTGAAGCCGGCGCGGAGGAAGGGGACGAGGGGATGATCGGCCACCGAGGCCACCGCGCCGATCTGGGTGTTGCAGGTCGGCGCCATCTCGAGATGGATACCTCGGTCGAGCACGTACCGCGCGAGGGGCCCAAGGACAAGGCGACCGTCTCCATCGAGGGAGGTGTCGCGATCGAGGCGGACGCCGTGGCCGATGCGATGCGCTCCGTGGGCCAACGCGTCCGAGATCAGTTCGAGATCTGGGGGCTCGCTCGCGTGGATCGTGATGTTGAGATGTCGTTCGCGAGCGAAGGCGAGGGCGTCGGCGTGCAGCGATGGCGGCCAACCCGTCTCGGCGCCAGCGAGATCGAAGGCCACCACCTTCGGCTCGCGAGAGCGAATCGAGTCGACGAGACGGGCGACCTCAAGGGAACGCTGCTCGGTTCTCATGGCGCACAGGATGAGGTTCACCTCGATACGCCGCTTGGCCTCGGTCTCGCCGTCGCGAACACCAGCCGCGACCGCGTCAACGACCTCCTCGAGCGGCAGACCGTGGAGCTCGGGGGCGAATCGGATCTCGGCGTAGACGACACCATCGGCCGCCAAGTCCTCGGTCGCCTCGCGCGCTACCCGCCGAATGTTCTCGGCCGACTGCATGACGGCGAGCGTGTGCTCGAAGGTGGCGAGATACTTCAGCAGGTCAGCCGAGGCAGCCCCGGCCGTGAACCAGGCCTGCAGATCAGCGTGATCGGTGGTCGGCAGCCGGGGTGTCCAGCCGATGGCATCGGCGAGCTCGAGCACGGTCTCGACGCGGAGCCCGCCGTCGAGATGGTCGTGAAGGAGCGCCTTCGGGGCCGACCGGATCGCCTCGCGGGTGATCGGGGCCCCGACCACTAGTGGCTGCCGCCCGGCCGGTAGGGAACCCCGGCCCGAGCCGGGGGTCTGAGTCGTTGGCTCGCGGTGGCGAGGACCACGAGGGTGACGACGTAAGGAAGTGACTGGGTGAGTGACTCGGGAACCTCGTCGACCGTGAGGTAGGCGAGCATCGCGACACCGGTGGTGATGAGCGCCGTTACCCCTCGGCGCGAGCGGCGGGCCACCACGCTCGCCACCAGCACGAGACTGGCGACGATCGCGATGAAGAGGAACAGCCCGGTCACCGAGCCGCCGGCCACCAGCTTCAAGCCCTCGGAGTAGCCGAACACGGCCGCCCCTCCAAGCACACCGCTTGGACGCCAGTTGCCGAAGATCATGGTTGCAAGGCCGATGAAGCCGCGGCCGGCGGTCTGACCCTGGCGGTAGTACGACGAGGAGACGATCGCGAGGAAGCCTCCGCCGAGTCCAGCGAAGCCGCCGCTGATGAGCAGGCCGAGGTAGCGGATTCGGATCACGTCGACGCCGAGACTCTCCGCCGACTCGGGTGACTCACCCGAGGATCGCAGGCGTAGGCCGAAGGTGGTGCGCCACAGCACCCAGGCCGAGGCCGGGACTAACAGCACGGCGAGCAGAGAGGCGAGTGACAGGTTGGTCGTCAGCCCTCGCACGATGCCGGCCAGATCGCCGATGAGGAACCAGCCACGCTCCTCGAACCATCCGAGGATGTCGGGGGTCGACCAGCCACCCGAGAGGAACGGCGCGTCGATGCGGGGAATCGCGCCGCGCTGGGGCGGCGACTGGCTGATGCCGCCCTGGGGCACCCCGTCGAAGGCGAGCTCACTGAGATAGCGCATCCCGTAGAGGGCCAACAGGTTCATGACGACACCGGAGATGACCTGGTCGATGTTGAACCGGATCGTCGCCACCGCGTGGATCGCTCCGCCGAGCATGCCGCCAACCACGGCCAGGAGCAGACCGATCCACGGTCCGAACTTCCAGGCGCCGAACGCCCCGAACCAGGTGCCGAGGATCATCATGCCCTCGATGCCGATGTTCAGGATGCCGACACGCTCGGCCCAGAGACCGGCGAGGCCGGCCAAGAGGATCGGTACGGTCAGGCGCAGGGCGGCGCCGATGGTGCCCGAGGAGGTCAGGTCGTCGTAGCCGGTGACCAGCCGAACGACCGACATGATCCCGAGCAGGCCGACGCCGAGGACCAAGAGCCGACGCGGGCCACTCGTCGGCATGCGGGTGAGGCTCAACACGCCGCTCACGCCGCTGCCCCCGCCAACTGGGCGCGCGCCTGTTCGGCCGTGCGCTCGTTGAGGCGACGGATGGTCGCCTCGTTGACGATCACCACCGTGAGCACGATGATCGACTGCATCACCTTGACGATCGAGTTCGGAACGTCAGCGAGCTGGAGTTCAGCCGAAGTCGAGTCAAGGAAGCCGAAGAGCAGGGCGGCCACCACGATGCCGACCGGATGGTTCCGACCGAGCAGTGCGACGGTGATGCCGGCGAAGCCAAAGCCGATCGGTGTCGCGTTTGGACCGTAGGCGTACGCCTCGCCGAGCACGCTCGACATCGCGATCATGCCGGCGACTGCTCCGGAGAGCACCATCGCGATGATGGTCATCGTGCGGGCGCTGATACCGGCGGTCTCGGCCGCCGTCGCGTTGAAACCGGAGGCCCGGAGGCGGAAGCCGAAGCGGCTTCGGTAGACGAGCACCCAAAATCCGGCGACGGTGGCGAGGGCGACGATGAACATGCCGTTCAGGCGTCCGTCGACGATGTCGGGCATCCGGGCGCTCTCGGGCAACAGGGTTGTCTTGATGTTGAGGCCCTCAATCTCGTCATCGCGGAAGAAGTTGTCGAACATCCATTGGATGACCGACAGCGCGATGTAATTGAGCATGATCGTCGAGATCACCTCGTGGACGTTCTTGCGCACCTTGAGAACGCCGGCGATCGAGGCCCAGAAGGCACCGGCGATCATCGCGACCAGGAGGATGAAGGGGATGTGCAACACCATCGGGAGCGACACCCGGCTTCCGGCCTCGGCGGCGATGAGCGCTGCGAATAGATACTGGCCCTCCACGCCGATGTTGAAGATCAGCATCTTGAAGCCGATCGCCACCGCGGTAGCCGAGAAGATCAACGGGGTGGCGCGCCGCAGCATCTCGAGCAATTTGTTGCCGCTCGCCCCGGTCTCGATGATCGTCGCGTAGGCGTCGAACGGGTTCTTTCCGGTCACCGCGAGGAGCAGTGCGCTGATGGTGAGGGCGATGAGCACCGCGGCGAGCGAGCTCCCAACGGTGGTGAGCGAGGTTCGAAGCGCGGTGGCGTCGCTGCCGGTGGTGATACGCGACAGAAGGCCAGCTAGGCCCCCGGGCCGCTCCCGTTCGGTCATGAGGCCACCTCCCGGTGGGTTCCGGTCATGTGGGTTCCGAGTTCGCTCGGGGTGATCGAGTCGGGATCGAGGCGCGCGGTGATGCGTCCGTCGAACATGACGAGGAGCGAGTCGGACAGGCCGATCAACTCCTCGAGATCGGCCGAGACGAGCAGCACCGCCATGCCCGAGTCGCGAGCCTGACGGATCTCATCCCAGACGGCCGCCTGCGCGCCGACATCGATTCCGCGCGTCGGGTGGGCGGCGATGAGCACCGATGGCTCGGTCACGAGGTTGCGCCCGACCACGAGCTTCTGCTGGTTGCCACCGGAGAGGGCGAAGGCCGGCACCGTCTCGTTGGGGGTAAGCACCCCGAAGCGCTCGATGATCGTCACCGCGGAGGAGCGCGCCGCTGCGCCGTCGATGAACGGCCCCTTGGAGAGCGATTCCTCGTGCTCGCGGCCGAGCAGGGTGTTCTCCCAGAGCGGCGCGTTGAGCATGAGGCCCTCGCGCTGGCGATCGAAGGGGATGTAGGCGAGGCCCGCGCGGTGGCGCTCGCGGGTGTTGGCGTGGGTGAGGTCGTTGCCGTCGACGATGACTGAACCGGAGGAGGACCTCAAGCCGACGATGGCCGTGCAGAGTTCGAACTGCCCGTTGCCCTCCACTCCGGCGACACCGACGATCTCTCCGGCGCGAACCGTGAACGAGGCGGACTCGACGGCCGGGCGACCCTCGGGCCCCGGCACCGAGAGGTCGCGAACATCGAGACGAACCGCGTCGGAGATGGTCGAGGTGCGTCCCGCAGGGGAGGGCAGCTCCGAGCCAACCATCAGCTCGGCGAGACCGGAGCGGTCAATCTGGGCCGGGGTGGTCTGAGCCACCGTCGTGCCTTGACGCATGACGGTGATGTCGTCGGAGACCTGGAGCACCTCGTCGAGTTTGTGCGAGATGAAGATGACGGTCGCGCCATCGGCGACCAGGCGCTTCAGCGTCTCGAAGAGCTCGTCGACCTCGTCGGGAACGAGCACCGCGGTCGGCTCGTCGAGGATGAGGATCTGGGCGCCCCGGAAGAGCACCTTCAGGATCTCGACCCGTTGGCGCTCACCGACGCCGAGCTCAGACACCTCGGTGTCGAGATCGAGTTCGGTGCCGACGCTCACCATCAACTCATTGAGTCGCGACCGAGCCGAACGAAGGTCGATCACCCCACGATGTGCCGGTTCGCTGCCCAGAATGATGTTCTCAAGCACCGTGAGGTTGTCCGCGAGCATGAAGTGCTGGTGCACCATGCCGACCCCGGCGTCGATCGCGTCGCTCGGCGAGCGCATCTCGAGTTGATTCCCGTTGATCGAGATGCTGCCCGTGTCGGGCTGGTGCATCCCGTAAAGGGTCTTCATGAGGGTCGACTTTCCGGCGCCGTTCTCGCCGACGATGGCGTGAACCGTGCCCCGCCGCACTGTCAGGTCGACGTCGTGGTTGGCAATTACCCCGGGGAATCGTTTGGAGATATCCCTCAGCTCAACGGCGATGGCGCTCAATACGTCACTCATTCGCTTCCCCCATGCAGGTGTCGTTCTAGCAGAGGGGGCGTGTCGTCACCGCCCCCGTAACGAGATGAGCCCGGGCCGAAGCCCGGGCTCATCCTCGTTCGATGTTCGGTCCGTCGCTCAGGCAACGAACCTCAGCGGATCAGGGAGCGGTCGGGACGACGATGTCGCCGTCGACGATCTGCTTCTTGAACGCCTCGAGTTGGTCGGCAACATCGTCGAGGTAGCCACCGGAGGTGGCGTAGCCGACGCCGTCGTTGGCCAGGTTGAACGGGTAGAAGCCACCGGCAGCGGTGTCTTCCTTGACGCTCTTGGCCATCTCGTACACGGCCACGTCGACGCGCTTAAGCATCGAGGTCAGGCGGTGGGCCTGCTGCTCAGGGGTGTCGAACTGGTACTCGTCGGAGTCGACGCCAATGGCCCACTTGCCGGCACCGGCCTCAACCGCGGCCTCGATGGTGCCGCGACCCGAACCGCCGGCGGCGGTGTAGACGATGTCCGCGCCGTCGTTGAACCAGCTGAGGGCGATTTCCTTGGCCTTGTCGGGGGAGCCCCAAGCAGCGTTGTCGCCCGCGGCGCCGAGGTACTGCGACTCGACGACGATGTCGGGGTTCACGGCCTGAGCGCCCGCGATGTAGCCGGCCTCAAACTTCTTGATGAGGTCGATCTCCTGACCACCGATGAAGCCGATGTGGCCGGACTGGCTCTTCAGGGCGGCAGCGGCGCCGACGAGGAAGGAGCCCTCGTGCTCGGCGAAGGCCGTCGTGATGATGTTCGGGCCGTCGTAGTAGCCGTCGATCCAACCGAAGTAGGTGTCGGGGTTGGCCTCGGCGATCGGGCCGAGCGCGTCACCGAAGGCGAAGCCGACCGCGACGATCAGCTTGTTGTTGGCTCCGGCGAGTGCCTCGAGGTTCGGTCCGCGGTCGTCGGCGGTGGTGGCCTCAAGCTCCTGAACGGTGAAGTCGAGGTCGGACTCGGCCTGGTCGGCGCCACGGCCGGCGGCGTCGTTGAAGGTGCCGTCGCCGCGTCCACCGGTGTCGAAAGCGACGCCGAGGGTGAGGTCGCCACCACTGTCGTCGCCGCCACAGGCAGCGGCAGTGAGAGTGAGAGCCGCGGTGAGCGCACCTGCGATGAGGCGCTTGGACTTGATCATCTGGTTCCCCCTTAGGGCAGGTTGTTGTGTTCGTTGTTCACGTGAACAACCAGAACACTACATCCGTTCACCCCTCCAAGTTCACTGCCCGATGGTTCGGCTGTGAGACTGCGCCCATGTCGCTTTTGCTGAGTGAGGTGTCCGACGGGGTGGCCCTGCTCACCCTGAATGCTCCCGACACCCGGAACACGATGACCCTGCCCATGGTCGACGAGATCGTCGCGACGATGGACGCTCTTGAGGCCGATGAGTCGGTCAACGCGGTGATCGTCACCGGCGCGGGAAGCGCCTTTTGCGCCGGGGCTGACCTCGGCAACCTCCAGACGGCTACGGAGGAGAGCCTGAATCGCATCTATCAGGGGTTTCTCCGTATCGCTGGTTCGACGCTGCCGACCATCGCCGCGGTGAACGGTGCCGCGGTGGGCGCCGGCATGAACCTCGCCCTTGGATGCGATGTTCGCATCGCCGCTCGCCGTGCCCGGTTCGACACGCGATTTCTGCAGATCGGTCTGCACCCCGGTGGTGGTCACACCTGGATGCAGCAACGGATCGTCGGCCCGCAGGCTGCCGCTGCCACCGTGCTCTTCTCGGAGGTGGTCGACGGGGCCGAGGCCGAGCGGACCGGGCTCGTTCACCGCTGCGTTGATGACGACGCCCTACTTGACGCGGCTCGGGCTCTCGCGGCTGGCGCAGCATCGGCTCCAAGGGAGCTGGTGAAGATCACCAAGGCGACGATGAAGCGCACCGCGCTCATCTCCGATCATCTTGAGGCCGTCGCCGACGAGCTCGGCCCTCAGGTGTGGACGGCGGGGCAACCGTGGTTTGCGGAACGGATCGCGGCGCTCAAGGCCCGCATCACCTCAAAGTCCTGAACTGGCGCGCGCTCAGATCGTGATAGCGCGCCCTCGGGACCGAGGTCCCTCCACTCGGGTCGCTCCGATGGGTTATGGTGCTCGCAGGGGGAGGAGCTGACCACCAGACAAGGAGGTAGCCCTATGAGCCAGCGTCATCGCGCCGCCGAGGTGCCGTTGCCGCCGAAGCAGGAGCTGCGCGCCCACGCGCACGGTGAGCGTCACCGGATCCACGTCGAACTCGACCAGGTCGCGCACCTGGTGAGCGCCGGCGCTGATCCCGACGACCTGCACGAACCTGGGAGCGCGTGGAAGCCGCTGCATCATCACGATGCTGAGGTCGCGCGCACCAAGCAGGCGAAGCGCAAGCGCAATATGCGCCACTGGAAGACCAAGATGTGGAAGCGCCGCACCCAGCTCCGACGCGAGCGGGTGCAAGCCCTTCGGTCACTGCAGGCCGGCTGACGCGTTCGGTGGCTCGGCCTCGAGCCACCGAGAGGCCATCTCCGCACGGCGGTCCCGCCACTCCTCGGCGGTCATCGCGAAGCGGAGGTGGTCCTCCCAGACGCCGTTGATCTGCAGGTAGCGCTCGGCGGTGCCCTCGCAGCGGAGTCCGAGCTTCTCGACGACCCGCCGACTGTTGGTATTCCGCGGCACGATGCAGATCTCGACGCGGTGGAGGTCGAGTCGCTCGAAGGCGTGGCGGAGCACGACGGCTACTGACTCGGCGACGTAGCCGTTGCCGGCCTGACGACGGTCGATCCAGTAGCCGATCGTGCCGGTTTGGAGCGCTCCCCTCACGACGTTGTTGAGGTTCACCTCCCCGACGAGCCGGTGCTCGACGAAGATGCCGAAGGGGTAGGCGCTGTCGGAGAGGATCTCGCGCTCACGCGCGCGACACCGAGCGACGAAGGCGGACCGGTCGACCGCGGGGTCGGTGACATAGGGCGGCCGAAGCGGTTCCCAGGGTTCGAGCCAGTCGGCGTTGAGTCGTCGGACCTCGCTCCACGCGGAGAAGTCGTTGTCGCTGATCGGCCGCAGCATCACCCGACGGCCGTTCAGATGGAGCGAACTGGGTCTCGGGGGCGTTCGACGAAGGCTCACCGCGCTGCTCCGATCGAGCACCCGCTCGGGTCGAGCGTTCGGGCGAGGGCAGCGGTGATGCAGGTCACTGCGAGCACGCTGTCAGCCTCGTTCTCGCGAAGGCCGGGGTTGGAGGCACGTCCCGCTCGGTCGTCGGTGGCCAGCAGCCGGAAGAGCTCCTCAACGGTCGCGCGGTCGAGATCGACCGTCGTCGCGGCCTCGTCACCGGTCTCGAGTCGGGCCAGGAGCACCGAGTTCGGTCCGTCGAGAGCGAGGGGCCGACCGGTGTTGACCCGATCCGGGTTGAGCAGTGCGAACTCGTCGACGGCGTCGGTAACGAGGCCGATGAGGTTGGTCAGGTCGGCTGGGTCGACCCGTCCGGCCGATGAGGCGGAGGTGGCCAGATGGTCGTTCCAGCCGTTCTCGGCGCCCACGGGGATTGCGACCGCGGCCGGGTCGATCGGATGCTCCGCCGTGAGACGGGTCTCGTGGGCATCGATCTCGACCCGGATGCCCAGGCGCGAGGTCAACCGATCGTGCACCCAGCGGCCGACCGGGTCGTCGCCTCCGGCGAGGTACCACGCGTAGTGCGCGTGGAGGCACTTGACCCCGGTGCGGGTACCCGCCACTCCGCCCGATGGGAGCGGCCCGTTGGCTCCGCTCGGGATCAGCGCGTCGCGACGACGGGAGTACTCGGCATGGGTGGCGGCGAGGGCAGCGGCGTCGACGCTGGCCTCGGCCTCGTCGACCCCGCCGTCAGCCTCGAGTCGGCTCACGGCGAGAACGGCTCGGTGGCCGACGAGCCAGTGGCCGGTGGGCATCGGTGTGCCGTCATCGAGGAGTGGCGCGTTCTCGATCACCACGGGATCTCCCGTGCGGTCGCGCACCACGATCGTGTAGGCCCCGAGGGGTTCGCGTCCGAGGAGTTCGGCTACGCGCCGGCGATCGGCCTCGGCCGTCGACTCGGTCACCAGAGGCGACGGATGACGAGCACCAGCACGATGGCAGCGATCAGCGCGGGGATCACCCGCTTCGCCACGGCCGCGCCGGCGAGGTTGGCCACGTCGATCGGCTCGGCTGCCGGACCCTCGATGCGTCGCACGCCGCTGCTCGGTGCGGCGTCGGACGGCTCGGTCGGCGACTGGTCGGCGGCCGGTGCTGGCGCGGGCGAATCGGAGACTCCGGCGCGCTCCTCGTCGAGCATGGTGTTCAGGTTGGATGAGAACTGATCCATCAACTTCTTGGAGACATCGCCCATGATGCCGCGGCCGAATTGGGCCACCTTTCCGGTGATGTTCAGCTCGGCGGTCACCGTGCACTTGGTGCTGGTGGGGGAGAGGGACTCGGCCTCGGCGGTGACGTCGGCCCGGGCGTTGCCACGGCCTCCGGTGTCGCGCCCGGCGGCGGCGAGCTTCGCCCGGTGTGCGGTGTCGTCGCGCTCGACGAACTTGGCCTCTCCCTTGAAGTTCGCCGTGATGGCGCCCAACTTGATCTTGACGACCCCTCGGTAGGTGGTGCCCTCGATCTCTTGGAGTTCGGCCCCGGGCAGGCATGGAGCGATTCGCTCGACGTCGCAGATGATTGGCCAGGCCTCGTCGATCGGGAGATTGACCGTGAATTCGTTGGTGATCAGCTCTGCCATGGGGTGAGGTCCTCCGTCGTGTCGATGTCGGCCGTCGACCCCTCGCAGGGTATCGCTTGTACCGCGTGGTCGAACCGGCGGAGCAGGTCGCGAGCTCCGAGATCACCGGACTCGGGCAGGTCATTCCAATGATCGCTCGCGATCAGCACGGGATGACCTCTGCGGTCGCCGTAGGAGGCCACGGCGAGGGCGCTCGAGCAGGAGCCGACGGCCGTCCAGGTGGCCGCTGGGATACCCGGCTGGTCACCGAGGCCGACGAGAATGGCGTCGCCGCCGAGATCGGCGGCGCGACGCACCCCGATGGCCAGCGATGTGCTCTGCCCCTCGCTCCATCGCGGGTTCTCGGTGGTGATCACCTGCTCAGCGAGATCGTCGGGAATCGGGACCGCGACCGCTCCCGTGACCAGGACGACCGGCCCGAATCCGCTTCCGACGGCCGCTCGCAGCGCGTGTTCGACGACGGGACGTCCGTGGAGGCGCGCGAGGAGCTTGTGTCCCTCGCCGTCCCAGCGCGTTCCTCCGCCCGCGGCGAGGATCACCGGGATCACGCGGCGGGAGTCGCTCATTCCTCCAGTCTGCCCTCGACGGGGCCTCACGGCCTGGCGTGTGGAACGGACGACAAGACTGTAATATGACGAAACAATTACGAAACTATGACGGTCACGTTGTGGCCCGTCGGTGGATCGCATGACCCCTGCCGACCGGCCACACCCGAGCCGCAGGGGGTGTCCGGTCCCGCACCCGGACCGGGCACCCCCCGCTGGATCCCATGAACACTCCCATCACCCCCTCCGAGCGTCCGACGGAACGCCGCGGACGCCGCTCGCGCAAGCGCGTCGCTGGACTCCTCCTGGCTGGCATTACCGGCTTGCACACGCTCGGGGCTGGCGTGGTCGATGCCGATATGGCGGCCGAACTGCCGACGGTCGCCGCCGTCGACCCGCTCTCCGCTGGGGCAGCCCGCGCTCTCGAACAGCTCGATCGATGGTGGGAGACCGGAACCCCGGAGGACTTCGTCGGTTTCGTCCGCTCGCGCGACCGGGTCGCCGCTCTCGTCGTCGAACGCCTCGTCGAACGAGGCATCGGTGACATCGACGTCGAACAACTCATTGCCGCCTGGTCCGCCACCGACCTCGATGGTCAGGGGGCGCTCATCGCGGCCCTCTCCCAGGTGGGCGTGCCCTACCGCCGCAACGCCGAGGCCCCGGGAACCGCCTTCGACTGTTCCGGTCTCACGGGCTGGGCTTGGGAGCGGGCTGGGGTCGACCTGCCCCGATACAGCACCAGCCAGTTTCGGCGCGCCGACGAGGTCGAGCGCGATGCCGCCGAGGCGGGCGACCTCGTCTGGTATCCCGGGCACATCATGATGTACCTCGGTGTCGGCGACGCGATCATCCACAGTCCTGAACCCGGTCGCGGAGTCGAGATCGGCGAGATCTCAGCGCGTCGTCGCCGGTGGGCGCGCTTCGCCGACCCGACCGACGACACCCGAGACCTCGCGGTCCAACTCGCGGAACTTCCGATCGGCTGAAATCCACCTCAGCGGTGGATCGGCCCTTCCGTGTCGCGCAGAGGTCGAGCTTCGCGTCCGGTGCGCGCTGAGATGATCTCGGCGCAGATCGAGATGGCGGTCTCCTCCGGGGTGCGCGCGCCGATGTCGAGTCCGACCGGAGACATCAACCGCGCTAGGTCGGCCGGATCATCCACACCGGCCTCGGCGAGCCGCTCGAGACGGTGCGCGTGGGTACGTCGGCTTCCCATCACCCCGATGTAGCCCGCTGAGGTGGCCAGGGCCCCTTTCACGGCCGGAATGTCGAACTTCGGGTCGTGGGTGAGGATGCAGACCACATCGCGACTGCCGAGCTCGGCCCCGCGCTCGGCGAACACCGGACCGGGCCAGGCCACGCGCACCTCATCGGCCATCGGGAAGCGGCGACCGGTGGCGAAGATCTCCCTCGCATCGCAGACCAGCACCCGGAACCCGAGGATCTTCGCTACCCGCGCCAGCGCGGCCGTGAAGTCCACCGCCCCGAAAATCCACATCTGCGGGGGAGGGGCCCAACTTTCCACGAACACCGTCACGATGTCGGTATCGGCGAGGTCCTCCGGTGTGGTCTGTCCCGACGTTCCGTAGTGACGGACCCCGGACCGACCAGCCTCGAGCTCGGCGAGGGCATCGCGACGTACCACGCGGTCGAGGTCGGGATCACCGAGCGACGAAGGCGCCGGGTCGCCGTCGGGCACCACGAGCAACTTGGCTCCGACGCCGGGGCCCGCGATCACCGTGGCCAGCGCCACCGGGACACCGTCGCGAACCCTCGAGGCCAGTTCCCCTGAGATGCTCACCAGTCGTACTCCTCGACGAACAACCGGATCGTGCCCCCACAGGTGAGGCCGACCGCGAACGCCTCGTCGTCGCTATAGCCGAAGGTGATCACCCCGGGCTCGCGATCGCCGGCGAGCACGGAGAGCGACTCGGTGACCACCGCGCCCTCGACGCATCCACCGCTCACGCTGCCGACCACCTCGCCATGCTCGCTCACCGCCATAGCGGCTCCCGGCCCGCGGGGCCCGGAACCCTCGACATCGACCACGCGGGCGAGGGCGACACGCACGCCCGCGGCGCGCCAGCGATCGAGATCATCGAGCAGTTCCCTCATCGTCCCTCCTCAGGTTCGAGCCTTAGTTTGGCCGAGGCCTGAGCGTTCACGGCGAGTGGAACGGCCGCTGATCACCGACGCCAGGCGCTCAAGGGCCTCCACCGAGTGTCCCTCCACGAAGTCGTCGAGGTGGGGGAGTGCCGTCGCCATCCCACGAGCGAGCGGCGCATAACCGGGGGTCACCTTGAGTGGATTCACCCACACGAGGCGGTGAGCCAGCCGGCGGAGGCGGGTCATCTGCTCGTTGAGCACCTCGGGGTCGCCACGGTCCCACCCATCGGAGAGGATCACGACGATCGCGCCCCGCGCCATCCCCCGCTGGCCCCAGCGATCATTGAACTCGCGGAGTCCGTCGCCAATGCGGGTGCCGCCACTCCAGTCGACGACCGTTCGACCCGCCCGGTTGACCGCCGTGTCGGGATCTCGCTCACTCAACTCTCGGGTGATCCGGGTGAGTCTCGTCCCGAGGGCAAACACCTCGACGCGTTGGCGGCCGACGACCGCGGCGTGCGCGAACCGCACAAGCGCCCGTGCATAGGGCTCCATCGATCCGCTCACGTCCAGCAGCAGCACCAGTCGGCGCGGTTTCACCGATCGGCGCCTCCAGTGCCGCCGGATTGGCTCGCCGTCGGAAGCGAGCGCCGATCGCACCGTGCGTCGCAGGTCGGGTCGGTGACCGTCGCCGGGGGTCAGCCGCAGCGACCTTCTCGGTTCGCCGACCAGGCGGAAACGCTCCATCAGCCGGCGAGCCTCATCGAGTTCGTCGGGGGCGTAGTCGGCGAAGTCCTTGTTCCGGAGCACCTCCACCCTCGAGAAGCGCATCTCGAGTCGCTCGTCGTCGTCCGGAGGGTCGACGGTGGAGTCGTCATCCGGATCATCCTCCTCGTCACTGTCGATCGCGAGGGTGATCGCGGTGGTCTCCGAACGCTCTATGCGCCCCGTCGCTTGCGATTCCCAGAAGGCCGCGAAGAGGCGGTCGTAGGTCTCGATGTCCTCGCGTCGGCGCACGAGAGTGGCCCGACCCGCCCAATAGGCGGGGTCGCGCTCGCCGAGCCCAACCGAGGCGAGGGCCTCGGAGAACGAGATGGTCGAGCTCATCGGGACGGTCACCCCCTCGCGGCGGAGCGCTCGCACGAACGCGACCGCCAGTGCCGAGGCCGGCGCGGCGATCGGGGCGTCGGGTCCGGTGATCACGCCGAGCGATCGCCGACTCGGACGCCGACGCGCTCGAGCAGGCTCGTGATGCCGCGGTCCTGGAGGCGCTGCTGGTCCTCGCGGTACTTGAGGACGGCGCCGAGGGTCGCCGACACCGAGGCGTCGTCGAGGGCTCGTACCCCGAGCCGTCCGAGGGCCGTCGCCCAGTCGATGGTCTCGGCGACACCGGGCGGCTTGTAGAGGTCGAGATCGCGCATGACCTCAACGGCCGCGGCGACCTGTCGCGCGAGTCGCTTGTCGACCTCGGGGGAGCGCAGTCGAACGATCTCCACTTCCCGGTCGAAGTCGGGATGCTCCACCCAGTGGTAGAGGCAGCGTCTCTTGAGCGCGTCGTGAACATCGCGGGTGCGATTCGACGTGAGGATGACCACGGGGGGGCGCTCCGCTCGGAAGACGCCGATCTCGGGAACGGTGACCTGGAAGTCGGAGAGGATCTCGAGGAGGTAAGCCTCGAACTCATCATCGGCGCGATCGATCTCGTCGACGAGGAGAACGGGCACCGCTCGGTCGCTCGGTTCGAGGGCGCGCAGGAGCGCGCGACGGATGAGGAACCGCTCGTCGTAGAGCTCGGCCTCCACCGACTCAGCCGAGCGGCCCGAGGTCTCACCGGTGGCTTCAGCGGCGCGGAGATGCAGCAACTGCCGGGCGTAGTCCCAGTCGTACACCGCCTGGGAGGAGTCGATTCCCTCGTAACACTGCAGACGGATCAGCTCGCCACCTGTCCAGGAGGCGATCGCCTTCGCCAGCTCGGTCTTGCCGACACCGGCGTCACCCTCGAGCAGGAGGGGTCGCCCGAGGTCGAGAGCCAAGAAGACCGCGGTCGACAACCCGGTGTCGGCGAGATATCCGTGCTCCCCGAGGGCCTCGCGAACATCGGTCGGCGTCATCGGGGTGACACTACCCGCAGGTGTCGGGGGCCCATCGGGCCGTGCCGGGTGATCGACTCGGCCGGATCAGGAGTCGAAGCCGAGTCCGACCCGATCAAGACCGCGCAGCCACAGGTTCCGCTTGCCCGTGCGGTCCTCGCGATCGAGCGACCAACGGGTGGCCTGGATGCCGAGGAAGCGGAAGGGCTCCGGTGGGAACGGCCAAGGTCGGTCGCGAACGATCGAGGTCTGGGTGGCGACCGATCGTCGGCCGTGCAGGAGATCGAGCATGGTGGACGCGCCGAAGCGAGAAGCGGCTACACCGAGCCCGGTGTAGCCGAGGGCGTAGGCGACCCGTCCGCCAAGCGCGCGACCCCAGAACACCGTGAACCGGCTGGAGGTGTCGATCGCGCCTCCCCACATGTGGCTGAAGCGGAGACCCTCGAGTTGGGGGAAGGTCTCGAAGAAGTGTTGGCTGAGCAGCGCCCACGACTCGGGGCGGCTCTCGAGTTCGGTCGACACTTTGCCGCCCCAGTAGTAGATGGCGTCGTAGCCGCCCCACAGAATCCGATTGTCGGAGGTGAGTCGGTAGTAGTGGAACTGGTTGGCGTTGTCGCTCAGCCCCTGACGGTTGGCCCACCCGATGGAGTTCATCTGCTCGTCCGAGAGTGGCTCGGTGATCATGCAGTAGTCGTAGACCGGAGCCACGTAGTTGGAGATCCGGCGGAGCAGTGGCTTGAAGGCGTTCGTGGCGAGGGCGACCTTGCCGGCCCGGATGTGGCCGAGTGGGGTGGTGACCATCACGCCGATCCCGTCGCGCTCGAGATCAGTCGCCTTCGTGTCCTCGTAGATACGCACCCCGAGCCGCTCCGCGGTCGCCTTCAGCCCCCACACCAGTCGGGCGGGGTCGACGAGGGCGCAGCCGTTGCGATCCCAGAGGCCGCTCGTGTAGGTCGGGGAGGAGACCTCGGACTGGATCTGCTCGCGGTCGAGCCAGGACACCTCATGGCCGAGTCGTTCCATGAGGGCGTACTCCTCGTGGAGCTCTTTCTCGTAGTTCGGCGGATGGTGCTCGGCGACGACCTCGATGACCCCGGTGCGTTCGTAGTTGCAGTCGACTCCGTAGCGGCGGAGGGCCGACTCGATCTCGTCGAGGTTCTTCATGCCGAGTTCCTCGAGGATCTCGATGTCATCGGGGAAGTGTCGGAAGCCGTTCGAGATGCCGTGGGTCAACGAGGCGTCCATGAAGCCGCCGTTGCGTCCACTGGCCGCGCTACCGATCGCGTGCGCGTCGATCAGCACCACGTCGCGCGAGGGGTCTCGCTCCTTCGCGATGATGGCCGTCCACAGACCGGTATAGCCGCCGCCAACCACGCAGAGGTCGCAACTCTCGTTGCGAACCAGCGTGGGATTGGTTTCGGGGACATGCGCCCCGTCGAGCCAGTAGGCGACCTGCTCAGCGTCGGCGATCGCGTCGAGGTGACGCTGATCGACGTCGTCGTGATGGAAGGTCATGCGTTATCACCTGCGCGAAGCATAGGAGGGCCACGAGGCCCTCAGCGTGATCTCGCACGCGGTGATCTGTGGTGTCGAGTCGCCTACGAGGCGACCGACCGGTCAGCTCGCAGCGGCCTCCAAGGCCCGTCGCGTGAGCACCTTTGCGAGGTGCACCCGATACTCGACCGAGGCGTTGAGGTCGCCCTGCGGATCGGCGTCAGCGGCCGCCGCCTCGGCGGCGTCCGCGGCTGACGCCCCACCGGCGACGGCAGTGGCAACACTGCTGGCGAGCACGGGGGTCGAGGCCATGTTCACCAACCCCACACCGCACTCCGAGCCGCGCTGCCAGGCAGCCACCCCGACGATTGCCCAGTCCTGAGCTCGACGGTTGAACTTCTGGAAGCTCCAGCCGGCGCCGCCCATCTTCGGGACGCGAATCTCGGTGAGCATCTCATCGGGCGCGAGGGCCGAGGTGAAGTAACCCTGGTAGAAGTCGGCCGCCGCGATCTCGCGGGTGCCGTTCGGTCCCTCGGCCACATAGGTGGCTCCGAGGGCGAGGGTGGTGGCCGGGAGGTCGGAGGCAGGGTCGGCGTGGGCCAGCGAGCCGCCGATCGTGCCGCGATGCCTCACCTGCGGGTCGCCGACATGACCGGCGGCGTGGGCGAGGAGCGGCACGTGCTCGGCGAGCACCGGTGACTTCTCGACGTCCATGTGCCGGGTGAGGGCACCGATCGCGATGTGGTCGCCGCCGTCTCGGATGTAGGAGAGGTCCGAGACCCGCCCGATGTCGACGAGCACCGTCGGCTGGGCCAGTCGGAGCTTCATGGCGGGCACGAGGCTGTGGCCACCAGCGAGGAACTTCGCCTCATCGCCGTACTGGCCGATGAGCTGAATCGCTTCGGCCGCTGAGCTGGCCCTGACGTAGTCGAATGCTGCAGGGATCACTGCTGGCCTCCTTGTGCCTCGTTGATTGCTCTCCAGACGGTGTTCGGGCTCGCGGGCATCGGCACGTCGCGCACGCCGAGGCCCGAGAGGGCATCGACGACCGCGTTGATCACCGCGGGTGTCGATGCGATCGTGCCGGCCTCGCCAATGCCCTTCACGCCGAGTTGGTTAGTCGGCGAGGGGGTGACGGTGTGCCCGGTCTCGATAGCGGGAACATCGCTGGCCGCCGGCACGAGGTACTCGGCGAGCGTCGAGGTCTGCAGGTTGCCGTCGGAGTCGTAGACCGCCTCCTCGTAGAGGGCCTGAGCGAGTCCTTGGACGACGCCGCCGTGCACCTGGCCGTCGACGATGAGCGGGTTCACCTGGTTGCCGCAGTCATCCACCGCCACGTACTTCAGCACATCGACCTGGCCGGTCTCGGTGTCGACCTCGACGAGGCACATGTGGGTGCCGAAGGGCCACGAGAAGTTCGGTGGGTCGTAGGTGGTGTGCGCCTCGAGGTTCGGTTCGAGGCCATCGGGCAGGTTGTGCGCGGTGAACGCCTCGAAGGCGACGGCGGCGAGCGGCATCGCCCGGTCGGGGGAGCCGGCCACGCGGAACTCGCCACCGGAGAACTCGAGGTCGTCGGGGTTGGCCTCGAGCTGGTGGGCGGCGATCTGCTTCGCCTTGTCGATCACCTTGTCGCAGGCGATCGCGATGGCCACTCCGCCGACGGACAGGGAGCGCGATCCGTAGGTGTCGAGTCCGAGCGGGGCGATGGCCGTATCGGAGTGGAGCACGTCGACGTCATCGGGGCTGACGCCCATCTTCTCAGCGACGATCATCGACCATGCTGTCTCGTGACCTTGTCCGTGCGGGGCCGTCCCGGTGACCACCTGAATCTTGTTGGTCGGCAGCACTCGGACCGTTGCCGCCTCCCAACCTCCGGCTCCGTAGTTGAGCGAGGCCAGGACGCGCGATGGGGCGAGACCGCACATCTCGAAGTAGGTCGAGACGCCGATGCCGAGTCGCTTCGTGGCGCCCGGCACGTTCTGGGTCTGCTGACGAGCGCGAACCCCGGCGTAGTCGATCATGTCCGCGGCGAGGGTCGCCGCGCGGTCGTGGTCGCCTGAGTCATAGACCAGACCGGTCATCGCCTCATACGGGTACGACGCGGTCGGGATGAAGTTGCGGCGACGCAGCTCGAGTGGATCGATGCCGATCTCCGCCGCCAAGGAATCCATCGCCCGCTCGATCGCGTAGGTCGCCTCGGGTCGGCCGGCGCCTCGGTAGGCGTCGGTCGGCGTCATGTTGGTGAACACCGAGGTGCACGAGAAGTCGTAGGCCTTCGGTAACTCGTAGACACCGGCGTAGAGGAAGGCGCCGAGCAGCGGCACGCCGGGTGTGACGAGCTGGAGATACGCGCCCATGTCGCCGATCAGGCGGACGCGCACCGCGGTGAGACGTCCGTCGGAATCGGCGGCGAGCTCGATGTCCTGAATTTGCCCGCGACCGTGGATGGTCGCCTGGTTGCCCTCGGACCTGGTCTCGGTCCAACGGACCGGGGAGCCGGTCCGCTTGGCCAACGCCACGCAGAGCAGTTCCTCGGCGTAGACGTTGAGCTTCGATCCGAACCCACCACCCACAGCCGGGGCAACGACGCGCAATTGGTGCTCGGGGATGCCGAGGGTGAGCGCGGTCATCACCTTCAAGATGTGGGGTACCTGTGTGGCGGAGTAGAGCGTCATGTCGCCGCCGAAGGGCTGCGGGATCGCCGCGACCGCGCGGGGTTCCATGGCGGCGGGGATCAGCCGCTGCTGGATGTAACGCTCCTTCACGGAGTAGGCCGCGTCGGCGAAGGCCTGATCGACCTGACCCTCGGACTCCTCGATCTTGAGGTCCCAGGTGTACGAGCGGTTGGTGCCGATCTCGTCGTGGATGACGACCCGGTCGCTCAGGGCGTCCTCGAGGTCGATGACCGCTTCGAGCGGCTCGTATTCGACATCGATGGCGTCGATGGCGTCGCGGGCCGCCGTGGCCGAGGTGGCCAGCACGCAGGCGACCCCGTCACCGACGTAGTTCGCCTGACCCACGGCGAGCGGGTAGTGGGTGGGCGACTTCATGTCTTCGGTCACCGGCCACGCGCAGGGCATCGGCCCCGCCCAAGCCTCGGCGAGGTCGGCACCGGAGAACACGGCGGTCACACCGGGCATGGCAGCGGCCGCCGAGGTGTCAACGGAGACGATCCGCGCGCGGGCGTAGGGACTGCGCAGTACGGCGAGGTGCAGGGCACCGGGGATCGGCAGATCCGAGGTGTAGCGGGCCTCGCCGGTCAGAAGCGCCGGGTCCTCACGGCGCAGCAGGCGCTGGCCGAGAACCCCAGTGGTGTTATCGGTCATGGTCATCGTTGAACCCCCCAGTTCTCGATGTCGTTCGACGTCGTGTCGTTCGTGGTGTCGTGGTCGCGGTCAGGACTTGGCGCAGGCCAACACGGACTGCACGATGTTGTGGTAGCCGGTGCACCGACACAGGTTCCCTTCGAGGCCGATGCGGACCTCCTCCTCGGTCGGGTTCGGGTTCTCGGCGAGGAGGCTGGTAGCCGCCATCACCATGCCCGGGGTGCAGTAGCCGCACTGAAGACCGTGGTTCTCCATGAAGGCCTGCTGCATCGGATGGAGGGTGCCGTCGGCCGCTGCCATCCCCTCGATGGTGGTGATCGAGCAGCCGTCGGCCTGGACCGCGAGGAGAGTGCAGCTCTTCGCGGCCTCACCGTCGACGTGCACCGAGCACGCTCCGCATGAGGAGGTGTCGCATCCGATGTTGGTTCCGGTCAGCCCGACCTGTTCTCGGATGAATTGCACGAGCAGCGTTCGCGGCTCGACATCGGCAGTGTGCGACTTGCCGTTGATGGTGACGGTGATCTCCACGTTGACTCCCCTCGGGTCTCATGAGCGCCACCTCCCCCGGTGGGGCTCACGTCAGAACATAGCCGTAGCGCGAGGGGGTGCGAAACGGGGGACTTCAGCCGAGCAGTTCGACGAGATCGACGATCACGAGTCCGATCAGGAAGGCGATCACCGCCGCGCCGAGAACTGTGTAGTGCCAACGCTTCGAGTGGTCGGCGCGCCAGAAGCGACGGATGCTCATAACGATCGCGGTGACGGCCACGATGCTGATCGCAAGGCCGATCAGCGGGCCGACCCCGCTCGCCAATCCGAGCGCCGGAAGGACGAAGGGGAAGACGATGTACATCAGCAGGCAGCGAACCGTCGCGACCATGATCGAGGTCTGGAAGGCCCTCCGCGCGGCATCGGGAGAGGCCGATGGACCGTCGACCGGCAGCCGCAGCAGCCGCCTCATCGCGCGGTCGGCCGGAGAGTCGACGCGGGCTGATCCGCTCGCCAAGGTGGCTGTGGCGCCGTCGGGGGTGGGGGTGTCGGCGTCCATCACCAGTGGTCGACACGGTAGGTGTCATGCACGAGGGCGGCAACTTCGGACGGGTGATCGGCGAGCACGGCCGCGCCGGCACCGAGGAGCTCCTCTGGTGAGCCGTACCCCCAGTTCACACCGATGCACGGGATGCCGTGGTGGCGGGCGCCGTGCACGTCGTGGTCGCGGTCACCGACCATGATGACGTGCGTCCCGAGATCGGGATCGGCGGCGATGTCGAGCTCTCGCAGTGCGAATTCGATCACCTCGGCCTTGGTGCGTCGTTCCGAGGTCAGAGTGGCGCCGGCTCGCACGGTGAATCGATCGCTGATACCGAAGTGATCGAGGATCGGATGGGCGGTCTGCTCGGGCTTCGCGGTGGCGACGGCGAGGATGAGCCCGTCGTCGAGCAGCCGGTCGAGGAGGTCGATGATGCCGTCATAGAGCGTGTTCTCGTAGGCGCCGATCGTCGTGTAACGCTCTCGGTAGCGGTCGATGACTCGCTCGAGGGCGTCGTCGGGTATCCCGATCATCGGGAGGCCGATCTCGAAGGGAGGTCCGATGACCGTGCGCACCGTCGCATCATCAGGCACCGGGAAACCCTCGAGCTCGCAAGCCCACTGGAGGGACCGAACGATGCCCGGCTCGGAGTCGCTCAGTGTGCCGTCGAGGTCGAGGAGCACATGGGTGCGAGCGCTCATCGCCGCGGCCCTCTTCGGACCCGTCCGGTGTCGGCAACGGGCCGTCGGGTCGGCGGGGGTGCGGTCACGTCGCGCAACGGTACCCGCGCGATCGACGCAGGGCGCAGGCCGATCAGTCGTCGAGCCGTGCCAAACCGGTCAGGGCGAAGGCGACGCTGCCGATGCCGAGGACGACCATCACGACGACCCCGATGATCGTGTCGCGGGGATCGAAGCCCTCGACGAAGCCCTGACGCGCGAGGTGCAGGATCCTCGTCAGCGGATTCCACGTCGCGACCGGCTCGAGCCATCCGTCGATGATCTCGATGGGCGTCTGCGCGTCGGTGAGGAACAGCCCGAGGAAGAGCGTCAACTGCATGATCGCCGCGGCCCGCATATCGCGGAACCGGTAGGCCAGGCCGAGCCCCCAACCGGTGCCGACGGTCGCCATCCCGAGCGCGGCGACGAACATCAGGAGCGGGGTGGCCGGGTTGCCGACTGGGCGGGCGCCGAGAGCGAGGCCGATCAGACTGACCAGCACCACGGCGATCATCGCCCGTGTCCACGCGGCGAGGAACGGTCCGAGCAGGAGCGCGCGTCGGCTCGTCGGGGCCATGCGCAACCGGTCGTAGAACCCGCTCTCGAGGTCGCGGATCATCGCGAATCCGGTGCCGAGCCCGGCGAAGGAGGCGCCCATGGTGACCGCGAGGGGCAGATACCAGTTGATGGATCGATCGGTTGGGAAGCCGGGGATGTCCGTGACACCCGCGTAGGTGCCCGAGAACGAGATCACCTGGACGACCGGCATGAGGAGTGCGGGAATGAATGCCGACGGGAGCCGTCGGATGTTGCGCAGGCTTCGCAGAGCGAGACCGTTGGCCGCGGCGAGTCCACCCGATCGAGGGGAGGGGAGTGTCGCTGTCATACCGCAGCCACCCGACGTTGGAGACTCCGAAGGGCGAGTCGCACCCCGCCGATGGCGAGCGCCGCCGGGATCAAAACGGTTTGCGCGACCGCCAGAGCCGACACCGAGTCGATCGTGAGCGACCGGAAGCCCTCGACCAGGTACGAGATCGGATTCAGCGTCGCGATCCAGCGGTAGGCCCCGTCCATCGTTTGGCGAGGGAAGAACGCCGACGAGAAGAACAGGATCACGAAGAGCAGCGGGAACGAGCCCTGCACGGCCTCGCTTGAGCCGGTTCGGAGCGCCATCGTCGACATGACCGCGGCCACCGCGAGCGCCGTGAGCAGGCCGCCAGCCATCATCGCGATCAGCGCGATCACCCCGCCCCTGATCGTGAGTCCGAAGGGCAAAAGGACCAGCACGAAGACGACGGTTTGCGCCGCGCCGTAGGCCATCGCCCCCGCGAGCCGGCCAAGGACGATGCTCACCCGCGAGGTCGGGGCGGCGAGGAGCCGATCGAAGAACCCGGTCTCGATGTCGGTGGCGAGCGCGGTCGCGCTCACGATCGACCCGAAGAGGATCCCCTGGACGATCGAACCGGCGAGGGCGAAGTCGAGGAAGGAGTCGACCTCAGGGAAGCCCGGAATCGAGATCGCCCGACCGAATGAGGAGGTGCCGAGCGCGGCGAAGAACAGCGGGAAGACGAGCGACGGAACGACGAGTGATGGCTGGCGCACGAGCGCCATCACCGCCCGGCGCGACATCGCCGCGGTCTGCTCGATGGCGGGCCGGGCCCCCCGGGAGCGCGTGCGGAGCGCGGCGCTCATCGTCTCACGCTCCGGCCGGTGACTCTGCACCCTCGAGTCGATGGCCGGTGGCCTCGGCGAAGACGTCGTCGAGGCTCGGCGCGCTCAATTCGAGATGGTCGACGGCGATTCCTCGCTCGTCGAGAGCGCGGACCACCGCCGAGACCTCGCCGGCCCCGCCGTTCAGGCCGACGCCGAGCATCCCCTCGGCGGTCGGCCGCAACTCGCCGAAACGCGCCAGAACGTCGGATGCCGAGGCTTCCTGATCGGTCGCGACCCGCACGAAGAGCGTCGGGGAGCCCACCCCGGCCTTTAACTGCTCGGGTGCCCCCTCGCGAACGATGCGGCCGTTGTCGATGATGGCGACCCGATCGGCGAGCTGGTCAGCCTCCTCGAGGTACTGGGTGGTGAGCAGCACCGTGGTGCCCTCGCGGTTCAACCGTCGGATCTCGTCCCACAGCGCCATCCGACTCATCGGGTCGAGCCCGGTGGTTGGCTCGTCGAGGAAGAGGACCGATGGCTCGTGGATCAGCGAGAGCGCGAGGTCGAGACGGCGGCGCATCCCTCCCGAGTAGGTGCCGACCCGTCGACTGCCGGCCGAGGACAAGCCGACCCGCTCGAGCAACTCGTTGGCGCGGGACGTGTGCTCCGATCGGGGCAGCCCGTAGAGCACGGCCTGCAGGCGGAGCAGTTCCTCCCCGGTCATCAGGGGGTCGATGGCCGCGTCCTGCAGGGCGACCCCGATGTTCCGACGCACCGAATCGGCCTCGGTGACCACGTCGAAGCCCGCCACTCGGGCGCTTCCTCCCGTCGGCCGCAGGAGCGTCGTGAGCATCCGAACCGTGGTCGATTTCCCCGCACCGTTCGGACCGAGGAACCCGAAGACCTCGCCCGCATGCACCTCGAGGTCGACACCGTCGACGGCGCGGACCTCGTCGTCGCCGCTCCCGAAGGTGCGGACGAGCCCCGAGGCGAGAATCGGTGAGGTCACCAGGGTCTCGATCAGGCGTCGGCGATCGCTCGCCAGACTTTCTCGGGGGTGCAGGGCATGTCGATGTGCCGCACGCCGAGATGGGAGAGCGCGTCGATCACCGCGGAATGGACGGCGGGGGTGCTGCCGATCGTGCCCGACTCGCCGATGCCCTTCGCGCCCAACTCGTTCACCCAGGTCGCGGTCTCCATCGGGACCCGCTCGATCTGAGGCATGAGGTCCATGGTGACCATCGCGTACTCGGCGAGGTTCGAGGTGATCGGGTTGCCGTCCTCGTCGTAGCGGACCTCCTCATAGAGGGCCTGCGCCGTGCCCTGAGCGATTCCGCCGTGCACCTGACCGGCGAGCAGCATCGGATTGACCATCGTCCCCGCGTCATCGCAAGCGATGTGGCGCAGGTGGGTCACCTTGCCGGTGCCCGCGTCAACCTCGACCACCGCGACATGAGCGCCGAAGGGGTAGGTGGCTCCCGACGTCTTGAAGGTGGTCGCCTCGACCAGGCCCTCCTCGCCGGCCGCGCCCGCGATCGCCGCCCAGTCGGTGGAGACCGCCGGGGTGCCGGCGACGTGGAAGGTGCCGCTTGACGTGTCGAGCACCACGTCGATCTCATCGGCTTCGAGCAGGGAGGCGGCGATCCGACGGCCCTGCTCGACAATTCCGGCCGCCGCCTGATGGACAGCGAGCCCACCCTGCTGAAGCGACCGGGAACCCATCGTTCCTCCGCCCACCGGGGTGAGGTCGGTGTCGCCCCACACGAGGGTGAGGCGTGACATGTCGATGCCGGTGCTCGCGCTGGCGATCTGAGCCCAAGCGGTCTCGTGCCCCTGGCCGTGCGGCGAGGTGCCGGTGTAGATCGTGCCCGAGCCATCGGCGTGGATCACGATCTTGGCGTCCTCCTGCGGAGCGCCCGCTCCGCCGGTGATCTCGACGTAGGCGCTCACGCCGATGCCGAGGAGCCGGTCCTCGCCCGCCTCGCGTCGACGTCGCTGCTCGGCGCGCAGGTCGTCGTAGCCGGCCTGGGCGAGCGCGCGGTCGAGTGAACCCTCGAAGTCACCGCAGTCGTACACCTCGCCGATGGCGGTGGTGTAGGGCTCGTGGAACTCGGGGATGAGATTGATGCGGCGCACCTCCACCGGGTCCATGCCGATCTCGAGCGCGAACACGTCCATTGCCCGCTCGGTCGCGGCCGTGGCCTCCGGACGCCCGGCTCCGCGGTAGGCGACCGTCGGCGTGGTGTTGGTGACCACGGAGGTGCAGTGGGCCTCGACGTTCTCGATCGCGTAGACACCCGAGGTCATCCGACGGGTGAAGAGGGCGCCAAGCACGGTACCGACCTCGCAGTACCCGCCGGAGTCCTGGATCATCTCCAACTGGAAGTGCGTGACCCGACCGTCGCGGCGGCCACCCATCTTGATGGTCTGGAACTGGGCGCGCCCGTGGCCGAGGTTCATCATCGACTCGCTGCGCGTCTCGCGGAACCGGACCGGGCGACCCGTCGCCCGGGCGAGCGGACCGACGAGCAACTCCTCGGAGTAGACGCCGATCTTGGCGCCGAATCCGCCGCCCACGTCGGGGGTGATGATGTGGATCTCCTCCTCGGACACCCCGTTCGCCTTCGCCACCTGGGCGCGTACGCCCTGAGCGTGCTGAGTGGAGACCCACTCGTGGAGGCGTCCGTCGTGCCAGGCGGCCGCGGCGGCCCGCGGCTCCATCGGGCAGGGGGCGACACGCTGGTTGAGGGCGTCCACGGTCACCACGACCTCGCAGTCGGCGAAGAAGTCGTCGCCTGAGTTGACCGAGGCGCCGAAAACCGTCGAGTCGAACACGGCGTTGCCGCCAGCGGCCTCGTAGAGATGGTTGTCGGAGGTGAGTGCCTCGCGAAGGTCGATTACCGCGGGCAGCGGGTCGATGTCGATGAACACGGCCTGAGCCGCGTCGGTTGCCTGCTCGTAGGTCTCAGCGACCACGGCCACCACGGGCTCACCGACCCAACGCACTTTGTCACCACGGCGGGCGAGCAACGTTCTCGAGACCGCCGGGTTGTAGTTCGACGGCGCCGGTTCGAGACCGAGCGTCTCGGCCGTGTGGACGGCGATCACACCGGGCATGCCCTCGGCCTCGGCGAGGTCGATGTCGACGATGATGCCGTGCGCGACCTGTGAGCGCGCGTAGACGACGAACGCAGCTCCCTCGAGGAGTGGGTGACGGAGGTCGTCGAGATAGATGCCTCCCTCGGTGAGGAAGCGCGGGTCTTCCTTGCGCAGAACCTTCTCTCCGAGCACACTTCCAGCCATCTCAGCCTCCTCCGTCGAACGACTCGATGTCGAACGATCCGTTGTGGAACGACGCGGCTGACTGTAGCCGTGGTCTCGACCGCGCGAGAAGGTCGGCTCAGGGAGTCCCGAGGCGAACCGAGAGGATGTCGGCGACCGGACCGTAAGGCCATCCCGACGGGAGATCTTCGGACAGGTCTGGCAAGTCGAGCAGGGTCTCGCGCCGCTCGCCGTCGATCACGTAGCCAAGTTCGGAACGTGCTGCCTCAATGATTCCTTCATCGGTGCGGAGGCGGTCGACCTCGGCGGCCAAGTCGGCGTTGACCTGTTCGAGCCGCTCAACCTGCTCGGTCAACCCGTTGATCTGGTCCCCCTGACCGAGGTAGGTCTGGAGCGGCAAACCGACGAGGGAGGCGACCACCGCTCCGACCACGATGACCGCGACGACGGCGACGAAGAACGTCGATCGGCCCCGTTCGGTGATCCTCGCGTCGCGGGGTACGGGCCGCGTGATGTCGCTCAGCCGCGAACGGCCGCGACTGGACGCCGCCGTCTTGGTGCGGCGCAGACGCGTCTGTCTCGATCGCTCGGCCACGAGGAGATCATCGCAGGTGGCCGCTGCGACCGCGGGTCACGCCCGGGCGAGCGCCGAGCGGCCTCGGAAGGAGGCCGCATCACCGAGTTCGCTCTCGATGCGGAGCAACTGGTTGTATTTGGCGACCCGGTCGGACCGGCACGGTGCCCCGGTCTTGATCTGGCCGCAGTTGGTGGCGACCGCGAGATCAGCGATCGTCACATCCTCGGTCTCGCCGCTCCGATGACTCATTACTGAGGTGTAGCCGTTGGCGGTAGCGAGGGCAACGGTGTCGAGGGTTTCGGTGAGCGAGCCGATTTGGTTCACCTTGACGAGGATGCTGTTGGCGACCCCGCGCTCGATGCCCTCGGCGAGGCGCTGGGAGTTGGTGACGAAGAGATCGTCGCCGACGAGCTGGCAACGGTCGCCGACCGCGGCAGTCAGCAGCGACCAGCCCTGCCAGTCGTTCTCCTGCATGCCGTCCTCGATCGAGACGATCGGGTAGGTGTCGACGATGCGGGCCCAGTACTCGGCCAACTCCTCGGCGGTGAGCACCTTTCCCTCTCCCTCGAGGTGATATTCGCCGTCTCGGTGGATCTCGCTGACGGCGGGATCGAGGGCGATGGCGATGTCGGTGCCGGGGGTGAACCCGGCCGACTCGATGGCTTCGACGAGCAACCTGATGGCGTCTTCGTTCGAGTCGAGGTCGGGGGCGAATCCGCCCTCGTCGCCGACAGCGGTGGAGAGTCCACGCCCGGCCAGCACGCCCTTCAACACGTGGTAGGTCTGCGTTCCCCAGCGGAGGGCCTCGGAGAACGACGGCGCCCCGACCGGCATGATCATGAACTCCTGGAAGTCCACGGAGTTGTCAGCGTGCGCTCCGCCGTTCAGCACGTTCATCATCGGCACCGGCAAAACGTGCGCGTTGGCTCCGCCGACGTAGCGGTAGAGCGGAACGCCGACTTCGTCGGCGGCCGCGGAGGCGGTGGCGAGGCTGGTGCCAAGGATCGCGTTGGCGCCGAGTTTCGCCTTGTTGTCGGTTCCATCGAGATCGAGGAGGAGTCGGTCGACCGCGCGCTGGTCAAGGGCGTCGGCGCCCCGGAGGGCGTCGGCGATCGAGGTGTTCACATGGCCGACCGCCGAGAGCACACCGCGGCCCGCGTAGCGATCGCCGCCGTCACGGAGCTCCACTGCCTCGTGCTCGCCGGTCGAGGCGCCGCTCGGCACAGCGGCGCGACCGCGGGCCCCGCTGTCGAGGGTGACCTCCACTTCGACCGTCGGGTTGCCTCGTGAGTCGAGGATCTCGCGACCCTCGACGTGGACGATCTCGCTCATCGTTGCCTCTCGTGTCGTGTGCTCGGGTGGGTGCGCCGCTCGCGGCCGGCAGCGCGAATCACGGTATCGGGTCGACCCGCGGGATCTCTGCTGTCGGGTCCTCCAGTTGGAGCCGCTCATCGGGTGAGGTCACGAGGATCTCGTCGAGGTAGGAGGGCAGTGCCTCCTCGAGGCTGACGTCATGGCCCTGACGCTCCGCGAGGTACCAGCGGTGCTCGAGGAGTTGGTGGAAGATCTCCGCGGCTTCGAGTCGCACCAGCAGATGGCCCGGGATCGCGGCGATGATCGGCTCGAACCTCCGGTCGAGCCACCGGACGGCGGCGACGTTCTCGGGAACGGCCGCGCCGCTCGCCGACTGCAGTTCGGTCGTGTACTCGCGGATGTCGGCGAGCATCCGTCGCGCTTGGTTCTCGCCGGTGGCGAGACCGGTCAGGCCCTTCAGTCGCTCGGCGTGGAATCCGTGCTCGACGACCCTCGGAACGATCCTGATCGATCGGTCCCCGTCGGTGGTGAGCACGTCGATCTCCTCCGCATCGAATCCGAGGCCGTGGAGACGGTCGAGTCGGCGTCGGAGTCGGAGATGCGTGTCGGCGGGTCCCGACGGATCGAACTCCTCGGAGCCGGTCAACTCGTTCCATAGGTTGGCGTAGCGGGATTCGATCGTCTGAGCGACGGTGAACGGGTCGATCTCAGCGGTGAGCCGACCGGCTCCCTGCAGGTCGAGGAGTCCACCGGCCACGTTGTCCGTGGCGATCATGAGGTCGAGGGCGCGTTGGCCGTCGGTCAGACGATCGTGACGCTCTCCGGTCTCGACGTCGATGACGTAGGCCGAGAGCGTTCCCGCGTCGCGGCGGAACAGCGCGTTGTTCAGCGAGCAGTCACCCCAGAAGAAGCCGGCGAGATGCAGGCGAACGAGGAGTCCGACCAGGGCATCGAGCAGGCGGTCTCCGAGGAAGGGGATGGTGAGGCCCCGCCCCGAGAGCAGCGAGCGGTAGGGGAGCGAGTAGTCGAGGTGGCGGGTGATCAGCAGCCCATCGATCGGGCCGTCGTCGACTCGTTCTGTGACGGTCGCGACGACCTCCACGGTGGGGAGGCCGTCATCGGCGAGTTGTCGCAGCAGTCGGTACTCGCGTTCGGCGAGCTCATCCGGCAGCTCTTTCACGACATAGGACACCTCGCCCAACTCCACGAGCTTCACCTCGTGTCGATGCACCCCGAGGACGCGGTGGATTCCGGGAAGTTCCCAATTCGCGAGCCGAGTCTCCGCGGGGAGTTCGGCCACATCGGGGTGCTGGGTTGGTCGAGCGATGTGGAGTCTCACCCCGAGGACTCGCCTTTTACCTCGTCCCACAGTGCGTCGAGCACCTCGAGGTCGCTGGTGGCGAGATCGATTCCGCGTTGACGGGCGAGAGTGTCGACGAGGTCGAAGCGGCGCCGGAATTTCGCGACCGCGGCGCGCAACGCGCTCTCAGGATCGACGCCGAGGTGCCGGGCCACGTTGACCACCGCGAAGAGCAGGTCGCCCATCTCCTCGCGAACCGCCTCGGCGTCATCCCTCGCCGCGACCACCTCGGCTGCCTCCTCGCCGACTTTGGCGAGTGCGCCGTCGACCTCGGGCCAGTCGAAGCCGACCTTGGCTGCCTTGCGCTGCACGGTGTCGGCCAGCGATAGCGCCGGTAGCGAGCCCGGCACGCCGTCGAAGACGGAGGCGTCGGGGGCTCTCTCGGCGCGCTTCAGTCGCTCCCAGTTCGCGGTCACCGAATCGGCGTCGGTGACGACGGTGTCGCCGAACACGTGCGGGTGGCGCCTCACGAGCTTGTCGTGGACGGCAGAGGTCACATCGGCGATCGTGAAGCGGCCCTCCTGCTCGGCGATCGTGGCGTGGAACTCGATCTGGTAGAGCAGGTCGCCGAGTTCGCCGATGAGTTCGTTGTCGGTCGTCGGGTCGTCGGGGTCGAGGCCCTCGATTGCGTCGACAACTTCGTAGGCCTCTTCGATGAGATAGGGCACGAGGCTGCGGTGGGTCTGCTCGATGTCCCACGGGCACTGCTCGCGAAGAGTGCGCGCGAGTTCGTGGAAGCGTTGGTAACCGGCGGCGACCGGGACGCCGAGTCGGGGCACCCACAGGCTGGTCAGATGGTCGACGCCCTCCACCTGGTCCATCTGCGACCAGGTGGTCTCGACCAGCCGCTCGGCGTCCGTCCCGAGTGACATGAGCAGGGTGACCGGCGGGTCACCGATCGCACTGTCGGAATCGGCATCGTTGTCGATCGACAGTTTGATGTCGGACAGCACCCACGGGGCGTGGGTGTGGGCCACGAGGAGCGGGCCGCTCAGCCCGGCCGCCGCGCTCGCGAACCGGTGCCCGTCGATGAGCGTCACCCCGGCCTCGACGGGGTCGATGGCAAGTGCCCCCCACACGAGGTCGAGGAAGCCGGTCGACGGGTGCACGCGGACGTCGAGGTCGTCTCGACGGCGGAGCGCTGACACCGTCTCCTCGAGGACGAGCGGCGAGCCGGGCACCGCGTAGAGGATCTCGCCGTGCTCGTGGGCCTGCGCCACGAGGTGCTCGACGATTCGTAGGTACACCTCCTCGAAGGAGTCGGACTCCTCGTAGAGGTGGTCGAAGGTGAGCGCGCCTTCGACGAGGTGCGACGACGGGTGAACCGCAGTGCGTAGGAATCGGTGCCGGTGCCGCGAGATCACCTCGAGGGTGGCGCTCGTCGTATGGCGGGCGTCGCCCGGTCCGAGACCGACGACCTCGACGATCGGACGGTCAGCCGATCGGGACGATGCCACTGCTCACGGGGTCCCAGGTCCCGTATCGGGGATCGATTGTGACCTCGCCGGACGCGAGGAGTCCGTCCGCGAGGAATCCGCCGCTGTCGGCGCCGGAGTGGACGGCGATCACGTCGTCGCCGATCTCATCGAAGGGCCGGTGCATGATGACGTGCCATCCGAACGAGGACTCCACTGGATCGCTCCAGCCGGCGGGCGGCGCCCCGTAGGCGCCGGCCACGAAGAGCGGGTCGAACGTTTGGTTGATCTGGGCGACGGGAAGGCATCGCGTTCCGTTGCCGACGAGTGCTCCTCCGCTGGTCACAGCGATCGGCTCGGTGGACCGCTCGGCGGCGAGTTCGGCGAAGTCGGCACCGTCCTCGAGGAGCGCGATCACCTCGTCGGCTTCCGATTCACTATCGAGGAGGATGTGGCGCAGGCAGACCACTCCGGTGCGCTCCGGTCGAACGCGGTAGAGCGATTCGACCGACTCGGGCGACGGTGGGGCGACTCGCGAGAGCGCGGCCCCGCGGACGCTCTCTTGGAGATCGAGGATGAGGTTGAGGAACTCTGGGCTGAGCGTCCGCCAGGGATGATCCGCCGGAAGTTCGTCGGTCACTGAGGTGCGGTCGCCCTCGGTGACGGATTGGCCGGCGCGGTTGAGCACCTCGTTCGTGGCCGCGACTTGCACCAGCGCTCCGAGGAGGCGACGAGCCTCGCCGCTGGGAACCTCGCCGTCGATAGCGGGGAGGGTGCCGAAGACGTCACCCCGTTCGAGGTACTCCGCGAGCAGTCGATCGAAGTCGTCCTGCTCGATCGTGGTCGAGCCGATGATCGCCACCGAGTCGGCCTCAGTGAAGGTCGCGCAGGCGGAGGCGATGAGGGTCGAGGCGCAGATCGCGAGGGCTCGGACAGCGAGGCGGGGCGTCCGTCGAGGGGAGCGGTGGGGGTGCGGCATGGTGCAGAGCACGCTACCGGTGAGGTCCGTGCCCGACGGTGAGCCGGTCAGGCGTCGAGGAGATCCCGCTCGAGCCGGTCGACGGCCTCGAGCAGTTCGCCGGGCAGCCGCTCTCCGAAGCGGGTGAGGTGGTCGCGGATCTCGGGGATCGCCGAGTGCCAGCCTTCCACGTCGACCGAGAGGATGGCCGCGAGGTCGTCGTCGGCGATATCGAGTCCGTCAGTGTCGAGCGCGCCCGGTGCGGGCAACCGGCCGATCGGGGTGTCGATGGCCTCGGCGCTGCCGTTGATCCGCTCGACAATCCACTTGAGTACCCGTGAGTTCTCACCGAAACCCGGCCACAGGAAGCGCCCGTCGTCATCGCGGCGGAACCAGTTGACGAAGAAGATGCGCGGAAGGCGGTCGGCCTGACCCCTCGCTCCGACCTCGAGCCAGTGGCGGAAGTAATCGCCGTAGTGGTAGCCGCAGAAGGGCAGCATCGCCATCGGGTCGAAGCGCAGTTTTCCGACGGCGCCCTGCTGGGCGGCGGTGGTCTCCGAGGCCATGATCGAACCGAGGAAGACGCCGTGCTCCCAGTCGTAGGCCTCGGTCACCAGTGGCACGGTCGAGCGTCGCCGACCTCCGAAGAGGATCGCCGAGATCGGCACGCCCACTGGGTCCTCCCACTCATCAGCGATCGACGGGCACTGCGAGGCGGGGGCGGTGAAACGGGCGTTCGGATGGGCGGCCGGGGTGTCGGAGTCGGGGGTCCACTCCTGCCCTCGCCAGTCGGTGGCGCGAGCGGGAGGGGAGCCGTTCATGCCCTCCCACCAGACATCCCCGTCCTCGGTGAGGGCGGTGTTGGTGTAGATGCAGTTGCCCCAGAGGGTGTCCATCGCGTTGGCGTTTGTGTCGTGCCCCGTTCCCGGTGCCACGCCGAAGAACCCGGCCTCGGGGTTGATCGCGCGGAGTCGGCCCTCGTCGTCGAACTTCATCCAACAGATGTCATCGCCCACCGTCTCGGCGGTCCATCCCGGCACGGTCGGGACGAGCATGGCGAGGTTGGTCTTGCCGCAGGCCGAGGGAAACGCGGCGGCGATGTACTTGCTCTCGCCGGCGGGGTCGGTCAGCTTGAGGATGAGCATGTGCTCGGCGAGCCAGCCGTCGTCGCGGGCCATCACCGAGGCGATCCGGAGGGCGAAGCACTTCTTTCCGAGGAGCGCGTTGCCGCCGTAGCCCGATCCGTACGACCAGATCTCCCGGGTCTCGGGGAAGTGGACGATGTACTTGTTGTCGCCATCGCAGGGCCAGGGGACGTCGGCCTGGCCGGGTTCGAGTGGCGAGCCGACCGAGTGGACGCAGGGGACCCAGTCGCCTTGGCCGAGGGCGTCGAGGGCGCCCTGACCCATGCGGGTCATGATCCGCATGGAGGTCGCCACGTAGGCGGAGTCGGTGAGTTGGACTCCGACATGAGCGATCGGCGATCCGAGGGGACCCATCGAGAACGGGACGACGTACATCGTGCGTCCTCGCATGGCCCCGGTGTAGAGGCGGGTGAGTTCGGCGCGCATTTCGGAGGGTTCGCGCCAGTTGTTATTCGGCCCCGCGTCCTCGCGGTCGGCCGAGCAGATGAAGGTGCGGTCCTCGACGCGAGCGACGTCGGCGGGGTCGGAGTGCGCCCAGTAGGAGTTGGGTCGCTTGGCCTCGTCGAGTCGGGTGAAGGTGCCACTCGCGACGAGGGTTTCGGCGAGGGAGTCGTACTCCTCCGCGGTGCCGTCGCACCAGTGGATGGCGTCGGGCTGGAGCACGCTGGCCCACTCGTCCACCCAGGCCGAGAGTCGTTGGTTCTCCGTCGTGGCTGCCATCGCTCCTCCTCACCCGGCCGGCTCGCGCCGACCGCCCCTCAGTGGCCCGTTGCTTCCAGTCTGACCAATCACTTGAGCCCGAGAGGAATCACAGGGACTGGAGGTTGTGCGCTTGTGACGATAGAGCCATCGCTCATGGCGATAGCAAATTAGAGCGCTCCATCAGTTTCGGTGATGCTCAGTGGGCGGAGCTGTGTACTCGAACGCACTGATCGTGGGACGGAACGACGGTCGGCTGGTCAGACGTCGGGGGTGGCCATGTCCACCTCGGAGCCGAGGCGGAGGGAGGTGGCGCGGCCAGACTCATCAAGGTCGAACACCACCCGCTGCCCCTGGCGGAGCATCCTGAAGACCGACCCCTCGATGGCGCCGGGAGCGAGGTCGTAATCAGCAAGGTCGGAATCGCACATCACGACACCGAACCCCGATGACGGGTCGTAGGCCTTGATCACGCCCTGCATGCGATGAACCCTACTGAAGCGGTCGGAGGCCGGCCGTCAGCCAGCCTTGACGACCTTGCCCGACTTGATGCAGCCGGTGCAGACGTTGAGCCGCTTCGGAGCACCCTTCACGACCGCGCGCACGCGCTGGATGTTCGGGTTCCAACGGCGCTTCGTGCGCCGGTGGGAGTGCGACACCGACATGCCCCACGACGGGCCCTTGCCACATACCTCACAAACCGATGCCATCCGAACACTCCTTGTGAAGGCGCCCAACTCGGGCACCGCTTGCGAACCTCCCGAACCGGTGCGAACACTCGGCCACGGGCGACAACACGCTACCGGTGACCGGCCCGAGCACCACCCGGCCCTCGCGATGACCCGGTGTAGATTCTGCCCGTGCCCACCCTTGAGCGAATCGACGTGCACGCCCTCCGGGCGGTGGTCACGACCTTCCGCGACACGGTGAACGCCCACTCCGGTGGACTCAACCGGCTGAATGTGTATCCCGTGCCCGACGGCGACACCGGCACCAACATGGCCCGCACCCTCGATGCCGTTGTCACCGAGATGGAGGCAGCGCCCGAGACGCTCGACGCCACCTGCGATGCCATCAGCCACGGCTCGCTCATGGGCGCGCGCGGGAACAGCGGCGTCATCCTCAGTCAGATCCTCCGCGGACTGGCCACCACCATCAAGGCTCAGGCCGAGACCACGGGCGCCCGGTTCGCCGACGCCCTCGGCGCGGCGGCCACCGGCGCCTACCAAGCCGTGCTGCGTCCGATCGAAGGGACCATCCTCACTGTCGTGCGTGAGAGCGCCGAGGCGGCCCGATCAGCGGCCGATGGTGACGCTGGCTTGGTCGAAGTGATCAGAGCGGCACGCGAAGCGGGGCGCGCCTCCCTCGCCCGGACCCCCGAGTTGCTGCCCGTGCTCGCCGATGCCGGGGTCGTCGACGCCGGTGGCGCCGGCTACCTGTTGCTCCTCGATTCGGCCCTCCACGTCGTCGACGGCGAACCGCTTCCCGAGCCCGATGAGTCCGAGGGGCCGAGCGCCGAGGCGCTCGCCGCGGTCGCCCATCGTGAGAGCGCCGAGGGCCTCGACGTCAGTGAGCAGCGTTACGAGGTGATGTACCTCCTCGATCTCGTCGACGAGAACATCGATGCCTTCAAGCACGCGTGGGGTGAGATCGGTGACTCGATCGTCGTCGTCGGAGGCGATGGGCTCTGGAACTGCCACGTGCACACCAACGAGATCGGTGCGGCGATCGAGGCGGCGCTGACCCTCGACGGGCGGCCGCACGAGATCCGAGTGACCGATCTGTTCACCGAGGTCGCGGAAGAGCATGAGAAGCGCGAGGCCGCCATGACCGGAGGGCGACACACCCGCACCCGCGATGGAGCGGGGCTTCCTCGGGTTACCACGGCCGTCGTGGCCGTGTGCAGCGGTGACGGTCTCGCCGAACTCTTCTCGAACCTCCGCGTGCAAGGCATCGTGACCGGCGGCCAGACGCTCAACCCGTCGACTGCCGAGCTGCTGGAGACCGTCGCCCGGGTCAATGCCGACCAGGTCATCATCCTCCCGAACAACAAGAACATCATCCCGGTCGCCGAGCAGGTCGACGCGCTCAGCGAACGCAGCGTGGTTGTCGTCCCCACGGTCTCGATGCCCGAAGCACTCGCCGCGCTCGTGGTCTACGACCCCGAGTCCGATGCCGAGGACAACGCCGCCGAGATGGTCGAGGCGATCGCCTCGGTCACCACCGGCGAGGTCACCCAGGCGGTCCGCGCCTCGCGGAGCGATGTCGGCGAGATCGCCGAGGGCGACTGGATCGGGATCACCCGAGGCGAGGGGATGGCCTCGGTGGCCCCCGATGTGGTGGGAGCTGCGCTCGCCCTACTCGACGGACTGCTGGCTGAGGGCGCCGAACTCCTGACAGTGATCACCGGCGCGGATGCGACTCCGTCGGTGACCTCCGAAATTGAAGGCCACGTCGCCGCGGTGCACCCGGAGGTGCAGGTGGAGGTCCACCGAGGCGGCCAACCCCTCTACCCGTATCTGTTCGGAGCGGAGTGAGCGACGGGTCCAGCCAACCGATCTCCCTCCGTGAGCTCGCGGAGATCGACGTGGGTCGCCTCAAGCGAGTCGGCGACAAACGACGTACCGCCCTCGCGGCAGTCGGAATCGAGACCGTCCTCGACCTGTTGACCACCTATCCGAGGCGCTGGATCGACCGGACGAACGAGGCGCCGATCGCCTCGCTGGTGCTTGGCGAGGAGGCGCTGGTGATCGCCGAGGTCCGCTCCGTCAACTCGCGCACGACGCGAAACCGTCGAACGATGGTGTCGGTCGTCGTCGGCGACACGACCGGAAAGATCTCGCTCGTGTTCTTCAACCAGCCGTGGAGGGCGAAGCAACTTGCCGTCGGGATGGAGGTCGCCCTCTTCGGTCGTGTCGACGAGTACGCGGGTGGCCGCCAGATGACGAACCCGATCGTCGACCTCATCGGCGATCGCACCGGTCGGATCGTGCCCGTCTACCCGCAGAGCGAGAAGGCGCGTCTCACCACCTGGGAGATCGCCGGCTGGATCGAGGAGGCGCTCCGGCGGTGCGAGGAACGGGGGATCGCCGATCCGGTGCCCGAGGAGGTTCGGAATCGACTCGATCTGCTCGACCGCGCCGAGGCGATTCGGTCGATACATCAGCCGGAGTCGATGAGGGTCAAGGACGCCGCCCGGCGGCGGCTGGCCTTCGACGAGTTGCTGCGAGTGCAGGCCGTTCTCGTGGCCCGAAAACGGGAACTCGAACGATCGGCTCGAGGAGTGGTGCACGATCGGACGGGAGCTCTCGTCGAGCGATTTCACTCCGCCCTGCCGTTCCCCCTCACCGGGGCGCAGCGTCGAACCCTGGGCGAGATCGACGCCGACCTCGCCTCGGCTCATCCGATGCACCGACTTCTGCAGGGCGATGTCGGTGCGGGCAAGACCGTTGTCGCGGTGTCGGCGCTCCTCGTCGCCGTTGAGGGAGGACATCAAGGGGCGCTCATGGCGCCGACCGAGGTGCTCGCCGAGCAGCACCATCAGGGCGTTCGACGTCTACTCGATGGGATCGCGGTGCCCGATGGCGACAACCTCTTTGGCGATCGTCCTCTTCGGGTCGAGTTGCTCACCCACCGGGTCACCGGATCGGATCGTCGGGAGGTGCTCGCTGGACTCGCCGACGGTTCCGTCGACTTGGTGATCGGCACCCACGCCCTGATTCAGGAGGCGGTCGATTTCGCGAGTCTCGGCTTGGTCGTCGTCGACGAGCAGCACCGCTTTGGTGTCGAGCAGCGCGCCGCGCTCCGCGACAAAGGCATCGATCGCGTACCCGATGTGCTCGTCATGACCGCGACTCCGATCCCGCGAACCGCTGCGATGACGGTGTACGGCGATCTCGACGTGTCCGTGCTCGACGAGCTCCCGCCGGGGCGAACGCCGATCATGACGCGATGGGCGAACGGGCCCCTCGATGAGGAGATGGTGTGGCGCGACGTGAGGGAGCGCGTCTCGGTCGGCCAGCAGGCGTATGTGGTGTGTCCCCTCGTCGAGGAGAGCGAGAAACTCGAGGTCGCCTCCGCGGAGGAGACCTTCGCGCGGCTTGGTGGGAACGAGCTCGCGGACTGTCGGCTTGGACTGCTTCACGGTCGGATGACCTCCGCGGAGAAGGAGGCCACGATGACCTCGTTCCGCGAGGGTGAGCTCGACGTGCTCGTGGCGACCACCGTGATCGAGGTCGGAGTCGACGTGCCGAATGCCACCGTCATGGTCGTCCTCGACGCTGACCGGTTCGGCATCGCGCAACTCCATCAGTTGCGCGGCCGGGTCGGGCGAGGTCAACTCGAGTCGAACTGCTGGCTGGTGACCGCCGAGCAATCCGGGTCCAACCCGCGCGTGGAGGCGCTCGTTGCGAGCACCGACGGGTTCGAACTCGCCGAGGTCGACCTCGAACTTCGCGGGGAGGGGACGTTGATGTCGACCTCTCAGAAGGGACGAAGCGACCTCCGGCTCGCCTCACTCCGCCGCGATCGCGAACTCGTCGAACTGGCCCGCTCGGTCGCCTTCGATCTCGTCGATACCGAGCGCGGACTCGCCGACCACCCGCTTCTCGCCGACGAGCTCGATCTCCTTCTCAGCGATGAGGACGAGTCATTCCTCACGAAGTCCTGAGTGCCGCCTCGAACGGCCGGCTCAGTCCTCAGGTTCGGGCAGAACGAGATCCCATCGGTCCAGGCAGTCCGTGCAGCGGTAGGCGACGATGTCCCCCGGGAGCCACGGGTCGTCGAGGGAGTCACCGTCGCGTGGTCGACTGAGAAGGAACGCCCGCCCACCGCAGTCGATGCACACGATCTCCTCCTCGGGGGTGATCGGCGCGCCCCGCCGACCGGCGTCACCGAGTCGCTCTGGGTCATCCACGTTCTCAGTGTGGCAGTCGACGCGGTGGCGACCCGCAGCGGCGGACACCGACGTAGCCTGAGATCATGCGCGTCGTGTCCGGGCAGTTCCGCGGGCGACGGCTCGCCTCCCCTGAGGGGCGCGACACCCGACCGACGACGGAGAAGGTGCGCGAGGCCGTCTTCAACGCCCTCGGATCGCTCGACCGGATCATCGACGCCGAGGTCGTCGACCTCTACGCCGGCACCGGCGCCCTCGGTATCGAGGCGCTGTCGAGAGGTGCCGCCCGCTGCACCTTCGTGGAGAACGATCGAGCGGCACTCGAGGCGCTACGGCACAACATCGAGCACCTCGGCGTGGGCGATCGGGCGCGGGTCATCCGCGGCGACGCTCTCGCCTCGGCGCGAACGCTCACGGGCGACCTCGTGCTCGCGGATCCGCCCTATGGAGTGGACCCTTGGGAGGAACTGCTCTCGGTCACGCGAGTCGATCTGGTCATCGCTGAGGCACCTGCCACGGTGACCGCCCCCGAGGGTTGGACCGAGTTGAGGAGTCGTCGCTACGGCAGGACGTGGGTGACGTTCCTCGAGCGTGAGTAGGTTGACCGCCGTGGGCACCGTCCTCGTACCCGGCAGTTTCGATCCGCTGCATCTCGGTCACCTCGACGTGATCGATCAGGCGATCGACATCTTTGGAGATGTCGTCGTCGCGGTCATGCACAATCCCTCGAAGCCCTCCGGTCTCTTCAAGCCCGACGAGCGTGTCGCCCTCGCGGTCGAATCACTCGGAGCCCGCGACGGCGTACGCGTGGAAGCGTTCGGTTCGCTCGCGGTCGACGCGGCCCAGTCGGTGGGGGCGGAAATCATCGTGAAGGGCCTGCGCAACGGCGGCGACTTCGAGATCGAGCAGCAGATGGCGCACAACAACATCGCACTCACCGGCGTGCGCACCGTGTTCGTGCCATGCCGCGCCGATCTCTCCCACATCTCCAGCCGCTTCGTCAGAGAGATCGCTTCGGCGGGCCGGCCGGTAGACCACCTCGTCCCGCCCCCTGTCGCCGCCGCGCTCGCCGGTAGGTTTGGCGGTCGGTGAGGGAAGCGATGACCGACCATTACGACGACCGCTACGACGGGCAGGACGAGTACGACGACGAGCTCGGCCCGGTCGATGACGGCTACGGCGAGCCCGATGCCGCCGGTCAGGTGCACAACGCCTACGTGGGTGACGCGCAGACCCTGCTGAAGCGGGCGATTGACATCGTCGCGACCGCTCCGACCATGCCGCTGTCGTCATCCCCGCGAATCGACCGCGACGACATGGTCGAGTTGCTCGAGGAGGCCCTCCAGCGACTGCCCGACGAGATCCGCGAGGCCCGCTGGATGATCAAGGAGCGCGACGAGTTCATCGCCCGCACGCGTCGGGAGGCCGATGAGGTGCTCGAGGCCGCGCGGGTCCAGGCCGAGCGCATGGTGCAGCGCACCGAGGTTGTTCGCGCCGCCGAAGCGAGGGCTCGGCACATCATGGAGACCGCGAACAGCGAGTCGCGCAGGTTGCGGCTCGAGACCGAGGACTTCCTCGACCAGCGGCTCGCCAGTTTCGAGATCCTCCTCGAGCGGCTCTCCAAGACGGTGGCCACCGGCCGCCAGAAGCTCTCGATCGTCGGCATCCAAGAGCCGGCTGAGAACCCGGCCACCGGCGACCCCGACGTCGCCGAGGCCGAGGCCCGGGCCGGGTTCTTCGACCAGGACCGCTGAGTCGTGGGCGTCCACCCGGCGTTGCGCCCGCTGCTCGTCAACGCCGTCGAACTCCGTCGCCAACCCGGCGCCTCCCGACGAGTGGTTACCGAGGTTGATGCCGCGGAGCTCGGCTGCGAGTCCCCGGTGCCCGGTGTCCGACTCGAAGGAGACGTCGCCATCGACCTCACCGCGGTCTCGGGAGCTGACGACATCGGGGTCACCGGCTCGCTCACCCTGACCTGGATCGGTCCGTGCCGTCGCTGTCTGAGCGGCGTGGAGCGCACGGTCATCGTCGAGGTTGCCGAGCGGTTCGTGCCTCCCGGGCACCCGGCGATCGACGAGCGATCCGACGGCGCGACGGTGATCGAGGGCGACCAGATCGACCTCGCGCCGATCCTGCGCGATCTGGCCGTACTCGAACTGCCCGCCGCGCCGCTGTGCAGGGAGGACTGTCGCGGCTGGTGCCCGCAGTGCGGGGCCGAGCTCTCAGCCGGCGCGTGCGGCTGCGAGACCGAACGGAGCGATCCGCGTTGGGCGGCTCTCGACGGCGTCGTCCTCGACGAACCAACCTGAGCCTCCGCGGCCGGTGCCGTTGCCCGAGGTCACCGATAGTGTGTCCCGGCCCGTGGGTGGACCACGGCGTCAGGTCGAACACGAGTCCGGAGAACCCAAGTGGCAGTTCCGAAGAAGAAGAAGTCGAAGTCGAAGACCCGCAGTCGCCGCGCCG
>JAURCL010000014.1 GCA_030828465.1 Acidimicrobiales bacterium
GGTCGCCGAGGGGGTTCCCGCCGGGGGCTACCTCGACTCCCGCGAGCCCGGCGTGGAGTACGCCGAGGGGGAGTGGATCCCGAACGCTGAGACCGGCGAGATGGAATGGCACGCGGCCGACGGCACGGTCATCAGCCAGTCCGAGTGGGCGAAGTCCACCGGTGCGGAGGCCGAGGAGAGCTCCGAGGCTGACGATGATGGCGCCGCTGAAGAAAGCGCCGAAGACACCTCGGGTGACAACGCACCTGCAGCGGACGAGGTCGACGGCGAGGTCGTCGAGGCGGCCGAGTCCGGCGAGACGACCGGGTCGGGTGACGAGGACTGAGCCATCACACCGATTCGGACGTGCGTGGGCTGTCGGACCCGTCGGCCGCAGAGCGAACTCGCTCGCTGCGTGATCGATGGGGCCGGCTCGGTCGGCTTGTCGAGAACGGCACCCGGTCGAGGAGCGTGGATCTGCGGTCCGGACTGTCTCGAGGCCGCTCGACGTGCGCGGGGCTTCGAGCGGGCGTGGAGGCGAGAGCCGTCCGAGGGAGCGCTCGAGCCGCTCGCCGGGCTCCTCGAGCGGTGGCGACGACGTGATGTGGTGCGAGAATTCGACGACGAAGTGAGAGATTGAGGAACGACTGTGGCGAAAAACCTGCGGGTACACGAACTGGCGAAGGAACTCGGCATGACCAATGCCGAGACCGTCGACCTGTGCGAGAAACTGGGCGTGCCGGTCAAGAGCCACTCGTCCTCGCTGAACGAGGCCTACTCGGACATGGTGCGGCGCCGCGCGGAGCGCGACGGGCTCACCCGCGACGAGCAACCCGCTGAGCCGGAGCCCGAGAAGAAGCCGGCCAAGAAGGCTGCCGCGAAGAAGGCGACGGCCAAGAAAGCCGCGCCGGCCAAGAAGGCGGCTGCCAAGAAAGCCGCGCCTGCGAAGAAGGTAGCTGCTGAGACCGCCGCGCCCGCCGCACCGGCGGACACCGAGCCGGGGGAGACCACGCCGGCGGTGACCACGCCAGCGGTGACTGAGCCGGTGGCCGAGGAAGCACCGGTCGTCGAAACAGCGCCGGAGCCGATGCCGGTCGACGAGCCCGCTCCAGTCGAGCAAGCCGCCCCCGCTCCCGAGGCACCAGCCGCACCAGTGGAGGAGCGTCC
Source organism: Acidimicrobiales bacterium (assembly GCA_030828465.1). GTDB lineage: Bacteria > Actinomycetota > Acidimicrobiia > Acidimicrobiales > Ilumatobacteraceae > Casp-actino5. Next base: position 1,147 of record JAURCL010000014.1, read on the forward strand.
CGCCCCGTCGGCTGGCGCGGGCCGTGTCATCTCGTCGTCTCGCCCAGATCCCGTCACCGGAGAGCCTCCAACGCCCCGTCCCGCCCCGATCGCCGACGAGCCGGTGGCCAAGGCACCTGCCGCGCCGAAGGCCCCGTCGGGCAGGCCGATTCCGCCTCCCCCTGGTCGTCCGATTTCGGCGACCGGCAAGCCGATCCCGCCCCCTCCCGGGCAGGCTCAGGCGCCGGGTGCACGCCCCTCCAGCCCGCGATCGGGTGGTTACACCGCGCGTCCCGGTGGACCTCGTCCGGCTGGCGGACCCCGCCCCGGTGGCTTCGCTGGACCTCGCCCGGGCGGCGGACCTGGCGGCCCCCCAGGGGGCCGTCCCGGTGGTGGCCCCGGCCGCCCCAGCGGTCAACGTCGTCCTCCCCGTCGGAGCCGTCGACGTCGTCGTCGCGACCAAGACGAGCTCCAGCCGCAGCACCTGACGCTGACCGACCGGAGCGCTCCCGTCCCCGACGGGACAATCGTGATCGAGCGAGGCGTTTCCGCCCAGGAGTTCGCCCCGAAGCTCAACCGGACGGCGGCCGATGTGGTCAAGTTCCTGTTGAACAACGGCGAGATGATCACCGCCACGCAGGCGCTCTCCGACGACCACATGGAGTTGTTCGCTCTCGATGTCGGGGCGGATCTTCTCCTCGTGGATCCCGGCCAGCAGCAGGAGCTCGAACTGCAGGCCCTCTTCGACGACAGTGACGACGACGACGAGGATCAGCTTGCGCTTCGACCCCCGGTGGTGACCGTCATGGGTCACGTCGACCACGGTAAGACGACCGTGCTCGACAAGATCCGCTCGGCCAACGTCGTCGCAGGTGAGGCCGGAGGTATCACCCAGCACATCGGCGCCTACAAGGTGGAGCGAGGCGGTCACGAGATCGCCTTCATCGACACCCCCGGGCACGCGGCCTTTACCCAGATGCGCGCCCGTGGCGCTCAGGTGACCGACATCGTCGTGCTCGTCGTCGCTGCGGATGACGGCGTCATGCCGCAGACCATCGAGGCCATCAACCACGCCCGCGCCGCCGAGGTTCCGATCATCGTCGCGGTCAACAAGATCGACAAGGACAACGCGGACCCGCAGCGTGTTCTCACGCAGTTGGCTGAGCACGAACTCGTTCCCGAGGCATGGGGTGGCGACACGATCGTCGTTGAGATGGCGGCCCTCCAAGACCTCGGAATCGACGACCTGCTCGATCAATTGCTGGTTGTCGCCGAACTCGAGGACCTGCGGGCGAACCCGACCGGTCGAGCGAAAGGTGTTGTTCTCGAGGCCAACCTCGACAAGGGTCGCGGCCCGGTCGCCACCGTGCTCGTCGACAAGGGCGAGCTCAAGGTCGGTGATCCGATCGTGGCCGGCGCCGCCTGGGGTCGCGTCCGAGCGATGTTCGACGACAAGGGTCAGCAGGTGAAGTCGGCCGGCCCGTCAACGCCAGTCGAGGTGCTCGGCCTGTCATCGGTGCCCGCCGCCGGAGACGAGTTCCGCGCCGCGCCCGACGAGCGGATCGCGCGCACCGTAGGTGAGGCGCGTGGTCACCACCACAAGATCCGTGACCAGCGCACTGACGCTCGTGTGAAGACCGGCGTCAAGTTGGAGGACATCTTCAGCCAGATCCAGAGCGGTGAATCAGCGACGTTGAACCTCGTACTCAAGGCCGACGTGCAGGGCTCGCTCGAGGCGGTCACCGAGAGCCTTCGCAAACTCGGCCGCGACGAGGTCGACCTCACGTTCGTGCACCGCGCGGTCGGAGCCATCAGCGAGAACGACATCACGCTCGCCGCCACCACCAACGCGACGATTATCGGTTTCAACGTGCGCCCCGACCGCAAGAGCCGGGAGCTCGCCGACGCTCAGGACGTCGAGATCCGCACCTACGAGATCATCTACAAGCTCCTGGAGGACATCGAGCAGGCCATGATCGGCATGCTCGCCCCCGAGTACGAGGAGGTCGTCACCGGCGACGCGGAGGTACGCGAGATCTTCCGCGTGCCGAAGATCGGAGCGATCGCCGGCTGCTATGTCCAGAACGGCACGATCGCCCGAGGTTCGAAGGTGCGCTTTCTTCGCGACGGAACGATCATTTGGAAGGGCGAGATCTCCTCGCTCCGGCGCTTCAAGGACGACGTGCGCGAGGTTCGAGAGGGCTTCGAGTGCGGTATCGGTCTCAGTGACTTCCAGGACCTCAAGCCTGGTGACGTGATCGAGACCTACGACGAGCGCGAGATTCAGCGGACGCTGAGCTGATCGATGGCCGGCCGCTCGCGAACGGGCCGCTCCGGCCGACGTGGGTCCTCCGGTGGACACCGCTATCCGCGTTCGGCCCGGGTCGGTCAGACCCTGAAGGAGATCATCGCGGATGAGCTGGTGCGCATTGGCGACGAGCGGCTCGAGTTCGTAACCATCACGCAGATCGATGTCGACGACGAGTTGAACCGCGCGCACGTCATGTTCGATTCGCTCGCCGGGGCGGAGGGGGATGCCGCGATCGTCGGGGCCCTCGATGAGCACCGCATCAGACTTCAGGCGTCGATCGCTCGGCAGATCAGGGCGAAAAAGACACCGATCCTCGACTTCCGGCCCGATGTTGTGATCCGCTCCGCCGAGCGGATCGACGAGATCCTCCGCGCCGACCGCGAGCGCGAACAGAACGACTGATGGCCCGTCGCCGTCCGCCGACGGTGCACGGCGTGTGCATCGTCGACAAGCCCGCGGGGGTGACGAGCCATGACGTCGTGCAGAGCCTCCGCCGACGACTCGGCGAGCGCCGTGTTGGCCATGCCGGGACGCTCGACCCCGATGCGACTGGTGTGCTTGTGGTTGCCGTTGGGGCAGCGACACGATTGCTGACCTTCGTCGGCGGCCGCGAGAAGCGGTACACCGCGGAGGTCGTGCTCGGTGTCGAGACCGACACCCTCGATGCGGCAGGTGTCGTCACGGCGCGTCACGAGATGGGTCCGGTCGACCTCGAGGAGGTCCGCCGCGTCGTGGCCGAGCAGCTCACCGGTCCGATCATGCAGGTGCCTCCCATGGTCTCGGCTCTTCGGGTCGATGGGCGGCGTCTGCACGAACTCGCTCGGGAGGGCGTGGAGGTGGAACGGGAGGCGCGACCGGTGACCGTTCATGATTTCGCGGTGCTCGACGAGGTCGCGCCCGGTGTCCTGTCGATCGAGGTCAACTGCTCGGCCGGCACCTACATCCGATCCCTCGCCGACGACCTCGGTCGGCTCCTCGGCGGGGGCGCGCACCTCAGGAACCTCCGACGAACCGCTATTGGCTCCTTCACCGAGGAGCGTGCCGCTGCGCCCGATACGTGCCCGCTCTTGCCTGTGGCCACGGCGGTCGAGCACCTCGCGTCGGTCACCGTCGACGACGTGACCGCCGACCGAGTGCGTCTCGGTCAGGTGCTCGAGCGTTTCGACGGTGACGGACCGTGGGCGGTGGTCGACGAGGCCGGAGATCTGCTCGCTGTCTACGAGGTCTTCCGGGATCGGGGAGTCAAACCGGCCGTCGTGCTCGTCACCGGCGACCGGTAGCGTTTTGCCCGTGATCGTCATGCGCGGGCCCATCGCGGAGTCCTCCTCCCGAGGAAGCGTGGCCACGATCGGCGTCTACGACGGTGTGCACCTCGGCCACCGGCACCTGCTCCGACTTGTCACCGATCGCGCCCGCGAACTCGGCGTTGAGTCAAGTGTGGTCACGTTTGACCCCCATCCGGCAGCGGTCCTGAACCCGGCGGGTACTCCAGGGTTGATAACGAATCTCGAAACCCGACTTGCGCTTCTGGAGGACGCCGCAATCGATCGCGTCGTCATCATCGACTTCGACGAGGCGGCCTCCCGAGAGAGTGCTGACGACTTCACCGACCGGGTCATCATCCGCGGTCTCAACTGTCGTGAGGTGATCGTTGGAAGCGACTTCCACTTCGGGCGCGATCGCCAGGGCTCGATCAGCACCATCAACGAGCGAGGAGTGGCGACGGGTCTGACCGGGATCGAAGTCGATCTGGCAGCAGATCGCACCGGTGCGCCCGTGTCGTCCTCGCGGGTTCGTGCCGCGGTCGCCGACCGAGCGACGGCGCTCGTCCGCGAGCTCCTCGGTCGCGACTTCGCCGTCGACGGAGTAGTCGAACACGGCGACCATCGCGGTCGCACCATCGGATTCCCGACTGCCAACGTGGCAGTGCCGCCCGACCGGCTGCGAGCAGCTGACGGGGTGTACGCGGGGTGGTTTACCGACGGCATCGGTATCGAGCGCCCCTGCGTGGTGAACGTTGGCCGTCGGCCGACCTTCATTGAGCGGGCTGACCACTCGTTGGTCGAGGCTCACGTACTCGACTTCGATGGCGACCTCTATGGGCAACACGTCTCGGTGAGGTTCTCGGAGTCGCTCAGGGGTGAGCAGCGCTTCGAGTCGGTCGACGAGCTCGTCGCCCAGATCGGCGCCGACTGTGGCCGCGCCCGCCACCTGCTCGGGGTTGTGGCCGACAACGCCCAGCCATAACCTCACGACCGCGCCTCGGGGTTCCGACTCCGGTGTGTGCGCCGCTCCCGACCGGGCCGGCGCGTCCTCAACGAGAGGCTGGAGAAATGGCCATTACGCCGAAAGAAGAAGTGATCGCGGAGCATCGTCTCAGCGATTCCGACACGGGTTCGCCCGAGGTGCAGATCGCGCTGCTGACCTCGAGGATCACCCACCTCACCGATCACCTCAAAGAGCACCCGAAGGATCACCACAGCCGCCGCGGGCTGCTGATGCTGGTCGGCCGGCGCCGTCGCATGCTCGATTACGTGCGCTCCATCGACGTCGATCGCTATCGCAAGATCGTCGCCGACCAAGGTCTGCGCCGCTGATCACCCTCGTCGGGTGATCCACCCGACGATCAGTTTCTGGCATTCTTTGGGGGTCCGGCGCCGTCGGCGCCCTGTTCAACTCGGAGGTACCGATGGCGATTGGATTCGTCGGTCTCGGAAATGTGGGTCGCCACCTCGCGCGGTCCGTGCTGAGGGGCGGACACGACCTCGTCGTCCATGACCTCGACCCGGATGCCGTCGCCGGACTCGTCTCCGACGGAGCCGTCGGTGCGTCATCGATCGCCGAGGTGTGCGCCTCAGCGGACACGGTGATCACCTGCCTGCCGTCGCCTGCTGTCATCGACGCGGTGGTGGCTGCCGAGGGTGGCGTCCTCGACGCTTTGTCCGCCCGTGTTGGCACCTGCTGGATCGACTGCAGCACGAACGATCGCTCAGAGACCCTCCGGATCGCGGCGCTAGCGGCCGCGCGAGGGGTGGCGGTGTTGGAGGCGCCAGTGACCGGCGGCGTGCACATGGCGGCCCGCGGGGAAATCACTGTGCTCGTCGGCGGCGACGCCGACTTGCGCGAGAGACAGCGCGATGTGCTCGACAGCCTCGGTAGTCCGGTCATCCATGTCGGCCCCCTCGGCTCGGCTGCGACCATCAAGGTGATCACCAACATGCTCGCCCTCACTCACTTGGTCGCCGCCGGAGAGGCGCTCATGCTTGCAAAACGAAGCGGAGTCGATCTCGCCACGGCCTTCGAGGTGATCAAGCACTCATCGGGCAACAGTTTCGTCCACGAGACCGAGAGCCAGGTCATTCTGAACGGCTCATACAACATCAACTTCACCATGGATCTGGCGGTGAAGGATCTCGGCTTCGCGATGGCCTTCGGACGCGAGTCCGGTGTGCCGCTCGACGTCGCGGGACACGTATACCAGACATTCATCCGAGCCCGAGAGGCCTACGGAGGATCGGCGTGGTCACCGGAGGTCGTGCGCCTCCTAGAGGACGCTCTGTCCACCGACCTTCGGGCTCCGGGCTTCCCGGAGGAGATCACATGACGGCGCTCGACACGCACACGCTCGGTAAAGCTCCTGCAACGGAACGCGATCTCCGCGAGGACCTCGCGGCGTCGTTTCAATGGACTGCCCATCTCGACATGCACGAGGGCGTGGCCAATCACTTCAGCGTCGCCGTCGACCCTGCGGGCACGAGGTTCCTCATTAATCCGCGCGGCATGCATTTCTCCCGCGCCCGCGCCAGCGATCTCGTGGTGGTCGACTCCGAGCGTCTCGACGATGACCCGATCGGCCACGGGGTCGACCCCACCGCATGGGTTCTGCACGGCTATCTCCATGCTCGGGTGCCCCGAGCCAGATGCGTGCTCCACACCCACATGCCCTACGCGACCGCCCTCGCTTGCCTCCGCGACTTCGAGTTCCTGATGCTCGATCAGAACGCCTGCCGGTTCCACGAGCGGATCGCCTACGACCGTGACTACGCGGGGATGGCGTTGGACCCGTCGGAGGGGGAGCGGGTAGCCAGCCTGCTCGGAGACCGCCACGACATTCTCTTCCTCGGAAACCATGGTGTGATCGTCATCGGCCGGAATGTGGAGGCGGCCTTCGACGACCTGTACTACCTCGAGCGGGCGGCGCAACTCCAGGTGATCGCTCTGTCGACCGGCCGAGAACTCACGCTCGTCGACGACGCGACGGCGGCGCTGGCCTGCGAGCAGTGGCTCAATTACCCAGAGGGGAGCCGACTTCACCTCGACGCAATCCGGGGTGCGCTCGAGGCGATGGGGAGCGACTATGCGCGGTGAGCTTGATCCGATGATGCCGGTTCGATTCGTCAGCGCGGCCGAGACCGCCGATCGGGAGGTTCTGGTCACCTGGTCCGACGGATCGACGAGTCGCTTTCACAACCGCTGGCTGAGGGACAACTCACCGGGGGCACTTCACCCCCAGACCCAGCATCGAGTCGAGGAGACCTCGCGGCTCGATCGCTGGCTGAAGCCCGACGGTGTCACCGTGACCGCCGACGGGGCGCTGCACGTTCGCTGGCCCGACGGACATGAGAGCACCTTTGGATCCGCTTGGCTGAATGTGCACGACTACTCCTCAGGAGCGAGGTGGCAACCGCCACAGCCAGAACTTTGGGATGGATCGTTCGCCGACCGTGTCGCGCGCATCTCCCACGCCGAACTTCTGAACGACGTGGGCGCTCGAATCGCTTGGCTACGCGCGTTCCGGGCGAACGGAGTCGCGATCCTGACCGGTATCGAGCATCGAGAGGGCATCGTCGCCGAGATCGGGGAGGATCTTGGACGGGTGAGGACCACGAGCTGGGGACGGGTTTTCGATGTTCGGTCGATCGAGAACGCGAACTCGGTGGCGTACACCGGCCTGCCGCTCGTCCTGCACACCGATGAGGGTTACCGCGACCCCCCGCCCACGGTTCAACTTCAGCACTTCCTTGTGAACGACGCGGGTGGCGGAGCGACCACGTTGGTCGATGGCTTCAAGGTCGCTGCCGATCTTCGGTCATCGGATCCGGCGGCTTTCGACCTGCTCGTCCGCACGACCATGCGCTTCCACTTCCGCGACGACGACATCGAACTGACGGCGGAGGGCGCGACGATCGAGCTCGATCCGCGGGGCAACGTCCGGGCGGTGCGCTATTCGAACCACTCCTGCCAGCCGTTCTTGGTCGACCCCGACGACATGGACGCTCTCTACGACGCCTACACAACCTTTGGCGCGATGCGCGAGGACCCCGCCTATCGGATCCAAATCCCCATGGGCGCCGGGGAGATGTACATGGTGGACAACCGTCGCGTGATGCACGGACGCACCGGATTGACCTCCGGAGGTGGTCGCCACCTGCAGTCCTGCTACGTCGAGATCGACGAATTGCTCGGCCGCCTCGCGATTTTGGAGCGCTCCGTGGCGGTCGCCTCGGTCTGACCTGTCCGAGGGACGGCGCCGACCGTCCGCTACGCTCTCGGGCGAGGTCCAGTTGACCTCACCGAAACACCGAGCGATCCCGTCGTCGGTTACCGGTTGCCCGCCCCGCAGATGGGATCGTGCCGCTCCGCTTGAGCAGGCCGTCATCGCGGGTCCGCCAACTGGGAACCGGCTGGTCGCTCCACATGATCCGGAATCGCTCCGGGTCCGAAAGGAGCCTCTCATGGCTGATCCCATCCGCGTGTCTGCGCCGATCTCCGGCACGGACCGTCACCTCACCCTCGAGACGGGGCGCTTCGCTCCCCAGAGTCAGGGCGCGGTTGTTGCCACTATCGGCGACACCCGAGTCCTCACCACCGCGAACGCCGCTCGCGACGTCCGCCCCGGCGTCGACTTCTTCCCGCTTACCGTCGATGTCGAGGAGCGTTCCTACGCGGCCGGCAAGATCCCCGGCTCGTTCTTTCGTCGCGAGGGTCGCCCGACCGAGGATGCCATCCTCACCTGCCGCCTGACCGACCGTCCGCTCCGACCGGCCTTCGCCGAGGGGTTCCGCAATGAGACGCAGATCGTCACGACGGTGCTCGGGGTCGACATGGAGAACCCGCACGACGTGCTCTCCATCAACGCCGCGTCAGCCGCGCTCATGATCTCCGGCATCCCCTTCGAGGGCCCTCTCGGCTCGGTGCGTATCGCGTACTCGACCGCCGGCGAGTGGCTGCCCCATCCGACCTACGCCGAGTCCGACGCCTCCACCTTCGAGCTCGTCGTCGCTGGCCGCGAACTCGACAACGGCGACGTTGCCGTGATGATGGTCGAGGCGGGTGGCACCGAGCGCAGCTTCTACCTCTACGAGGACGGCGCACCGAAGGTTGACGAGAGCGTGCTCGCCGGAGGGCTCGAGGCATGCAAAACCTGGATCAAAGAGTCGATCGCCCTCCAGCGCCAGTTGATGGCCAGCGTGATCGCCACCTCGGGCCCGATCGAGCCGCTCGAGTACACCCCGGTGCTCGACTACACCCCTGAGGTGCTCGCCGCCGTCGAGTCGGCGGTCGCTGCCGAGCTCGCCGTGGCCGTGACTATCGCCCGCAAGGCTGATCGCAATGCAGCCACCGACGCGGCGGCCGCGAAGGCTGTGGCGACGCTGTGCGCCGAGGGTGCCGAGTTCGCTGGCCAGGAGAAAGCCGTGAAGGAGGCTGTCCGCTCGCTCACCAAGAAGTTGGTACGCAAGCGGATCGTCGAGGAGGGTGTCCGAATCGACGGTCGCGGTGTGCGCGATCTTCGGCCGGTGTCAGCCGAGGTCGGTGTGCTCCCGACCGCGCACGGATCAGGCCTGTTCCAGCGTGGCGAGACCCAGGTGATGAACGTTTGCACCCTGGCCATGCCGCGCATGAACCAGATGCTCGACACGCTGTCCCCGGTCAACGAGAAGCGCTACCTGCATCACTACAACATGCCCCCGTGGGCGAACGGTGAGACCGGCCGAGTCGGCTCGCCGAAGCGCCGCGAGATCGGTCACGGTGCTCTGGCCGCCCGCGCGGTTCTGCCCGTGGTGCCGAGCCAGGAGGACTTCGCCTACACGTTGCGCCTCGTGTCTGAGGTCATGTCATCGAACGGTTCGACCTCAATGGGGTCGGTCTGCTCGTCGAGCCTGTCGCTGATGGACGCGGGCGTTCCGATCCGCGGAGCTGTCTCCGGTATCGCGATGGGTCTCGTGAAGGAGGGCGACAACTACGTCACGCTCACCGACATCCTCGGCGCCGAGGACGCCTTCGGTGACATGGACTTCAAGGTGGCCGGCACCGAGGACGCGATCACCGCCCTGCAGCTCGACACGAAGATCGACGGCATTCCCGCTGATGTGCTCACCGCCGCGCTCCAGCAGGCCCGTGAGGCTCGCCTCCAGATCCTCGAAGTCATGAACGCAGCCATCGCCGCCCCCCGCGACGAGGTTGCCGAGACCGCTCCGAAGATCGCCACGCTGACCATCCCGATCGACAAGGTTGGAGAGGTCATCGGTCCGAAGGGCAAGATCATCAACACGATTCAGGCCGAGACCGGCGCCGACATCAGCGTCGACGACGATGGTGCGGTCGGGATCGTCACCATCGGGGCGGTCGAAGCCTGGCGGATGGAGGAGGCCAAGGCTGCCATCCTCGCCATCGTCGATCCGCCGAAGGCCGAGATCGGCAAGACCTACAACGGGCGCGTGGTCAACATCACCAAGTTCGGCGCCTTTGTCAGCATCCTCCCCGGACGCGACGGTCTGTTGCACATCTCCAAGCTCGGTGGTGGGAAGCGGATCAACGCTGTCGAGGACGTCCTCACGCTCGGTGACGAGATCGAGGTCGTCGTCGAGGAGATCGACGATCGCGGCAAGGTCAGCCTGCGGCCGGCCGGCGACCCGCCCGCGGGTGGCTCGGGCTCGGATGGAGACCGCGAGAGCCGCCCTCCGCGTCGTGAGTCGCGCTCCGAGACCTCGAACGAGGGCGGTGGCGATGTCGAAAGCGTGAGCTTCGACGACTCCTTCGACGCCGAACTCGCTGGTGAACTCGGCGACCTCGGGCCCGGGTCTGAGCGTCGCGGTGGTGGCGGCGGCGGTCGCCGGCGTCACCGCTGATCGCCACAGATGGCCGAACGGGTCGTCCGACTCGACTCCGGTCTGACGGTCGCCATCGATGAGATGGCGTCCACCAGATCGGCGTCGATCGGGGTCTGGGTGGGTGTCGGCTCGCGCGATGAGCCCGACGCCTCCTCTGGGGTCAGTCACTTCCTCGAGCATCTGCTCTTCAAGGGCACCGATCGTCTGACTGCTCGCGATATCTCCCGGCGCGTCGACCGCGTTGGAGGGGATATCAACGCGTACACATCGAAGGAGCACACCGTGTTCCACTGCCGTGTGCCCGCTCGGCACGTGGCCGATTCCATCTCGATTCTGGGTGATGTCATCTGCGCGCCCTCGTTACGAGAAGAGGATGTGGAGAGCGAGCGTCAAGTGATCGCTGAGGAGCTCGCGATGGACGATGACTCCCCAGAGGATGTCGCGTTCCGCGAGTTCACCGCAGCGTTGTTCCCAGCGCACCCGCTCGGCCGGGACACCGCGGGGGAGCGCGGCACGGTCGCCGCGATGACCCCGGAGCAGATCCGCGCCTTCCACGACGAGCGTTACCTCGCGGAGTCGATGGTGGTGTCGGTCGCCGGCGGTGTCGACGCCGGCTCGGTGATCGCGATGGTCGAGGAGTCCTTCTCGTCGGTTCGCCCCGGTCGAGCGGTGGCCGACCGGACGACCCCGAACGGACTCGGCCCGGGTGGGCATCTACCGGATGACACCGAGCAGGTTCATCTGGTGCTCGGCGGCCGCGCGATCCCGCGTGGTGACGCGGATCGGGAGGCCCTCGACATCGCCAACCATGTGCTCGGGGGAGGTCTGTCGAGTCGACTCTTCGACGAGATCAGGGAGCGTCGCGGGCTCGCTTACTCGGTCTTCTCCTCGGTGAGCACGTTCGAGGACTGCGGTGCGTGGACCATCTACGCCGGCTCGCAACCCACCACGGCCCCGGCGGTGCGCGAACTCATTGAGATCGAGTGCGTGCGCCTCGCTGCTGAGGGCATCACCGAGGAGGAGCTCGCCGATGCCAAGGGGTTCCTCCAAGGCGCCTTCGAACTCGGCCTCGAGGACTCGGGGGCACGGATGAGTCGTCTCGGTGGGTCGCTGACCCTCCTCGGTGAACTGATCCCGGTCGATGAGCAACTCTCACGCTGGGCATCGGTCGGACTCGACGACGTCGGGCGAGTGGCGGACCGCGTGTTCGGTGGCCCACGGGTCGCGGTCTCGGTCGGTCCGGCCCTGGCCTCGTGAGGCCTCCCCGCCAGCGCCTGCGCGGAGTCGGCGGTTAGCGTCTGGCTCATGACGAGCGGTACCTCGATCCGGGTTGGTGTGCACGGGGCAACCGGGCGCATGGGCCGAGCGGTCTGTGAGGCGGTCGCGGCGGCTGAGGGACTCGAACTGGTCGCACTCGTCGCGAACTCCACAGGTCACGGACCAATCGAGGGGATCGAGGTGTCCTCCGAACTCCGCGCCTTCGCGGAGGCGCGGTGCGATGTGGTGGTCGACTTCACGATCGCCGACGCGACGCGCGCGCTGGTCCCGTTCCTCGCGATGCACGGCATCCACGCGGTGATCGGAACGTCCGGGTTCACTCGAGATGACCATGAGGCGTTTCGCGAGTCGTTGGCTGCGGGTGGTGTGAACGGTGTCCTTGCCGCGAACTTCGCGATCTCGGCCGCGTTGATGACGCGCTTCTCCGCGATGGCCGCCCCCTACTTCGACACAGCGGAGATCGTCGAGGCGCATCACGACCGAAAGCTGGACGCTCCCTCGGGAACGGCGATCGCGACTGCTGAGGCCATGGTCCCTCGCGACGGGGGATGGGCCGCCGACCCAACGACCCACGAGACGCTCGACGGATCCCGCGGTGGACTCGGTCCGAACGGCGTTCGGATCCATTCGGTGCGGATGCGCGGCATGGTCGCGCACCAGGAGGTCGTGCTCGGCGCTACCGGCCAGACGCTGACTATCCGCCAGGACTCCTACGACCGGTCCAGCTTCATGCCTGGTGTCGTGCTTGCCTGCCAGCGGGTGATGTCGACCGAGGGGCTCACGGTCGGTCTCGATCCGCTGCTCTGAGCGTCGGTCAGCGAGCGCGTCCTCCCCGCATATTTCGGGTGTTGATGAGCAACACCAACACGACCGACGCTCCGACGGCCCACCACGAGTAACGCTGCAGCCATTCGAGGAACGAGGTCAACTCCTCGTCGAAGATCGCGGCGAACCACTGGATAAGCGCGAGCCGAGCGACGATGCCGATGGCGAGAAGCGGCAGGAGGCGCGCGATCGGCATGAGGCGGACCCCGCTCAGCGCGGCGACGAGATTGGACCCGACGAAGAACGGAACCACGATGATCGCGGCGCGGTCGAAGCCTCGTTGGAACGAGTCGAGGGACGTTTGGTCGACCCCGAGGTACTTGGTGAACCATCCGAGGGCCGTTGTCCGGTAGGCCCGCCCGATCGCGTGGCAGATCAGGAACGCGGCCGCGATCCGAGCGGGTCCGATCACCCAGTAGGAGATCAGGGGCAGATCGGCGCCGAGGGACAGGGCCAGGTAGCGGTTCCGGCTCGACAAGGCGATGAGGGCGGTGGGTGAATCCTCGACCAATCGCGCCCAGAGGATGCCGGCGACGTTGGTGGCGACGACGAGGGCGGCGAACCCGGCGAGCGCGAACCGACCCCAGATGGGACGTTCGGCTGACTCCACCGGCGCGACGCTACCGCCTCACTCGGACGCAGCCGATGCGGCCGCACTACGGTCAGGCGCCATGTTGGGAGTCATGCAGGATGTGCCGTTGTCGATCAGCCATCTCTTCGATCGCGCCGAGAAATATCACGCGCGTAAGGAGATCGTGACCGCAGTCCCCGGTGGACGCGAGCGACGCACCTACGCGCAATGGGCTGAGAGGACTCGCCGACTCGGAGGGGTGCTCGACCGACTCGGGATCTCCGAACAGGGGCGGGTGGCCACCTTCGCCTGGAACTCGGCTCGTCACCTCGAGTTGTACTTCGCGGCACCGTGCACCGGGCGGGTGCTGCACACCTTGAACATCCGTCTGTTCCCCGAGCAGTTGACCTACATCGTGAATCACGCTGACGACGAGGTGATCTTCGTCGACCGCTCGCTCCTCGGGCTGTTGGCGCCGCTGCTTCCCACCTTCGCGCGGTTGCGTCATCTCGTGGTGATGGAGGACGGTGCCGAGGTGACGCCGGTCGACACCGGCCGGTTCGAATTGCTCGATTACGAGGATCTCCTCACCGGAGCCGAACCGGTCGAGTGGTCGCCGGTCGACGAGTACCGGGCCGCGTCGATGTGTTACACGAGCGGCACCACCGGCAACCCGAAGGGCGTCGTCTACACCCACCGGAGCACTTTCTTGCACACGATGGGGGTGCTCACCGTCGATTCCCTCGGTGTGCGCGAATCCGATGTGGTCATGCCGGTCGTCCCGATGTTCCACGTGAACGCTTGGGGTCTCGCCCACGCCGGGGTCGCCTCCGGGGCCGGCCTGGTGATGCCGGGCGCCGATCTGTCGGGTCGGGGGCTCGCGGACCTGATCGTCGATGAGCGGGTCACCGTCGCGGCTGGGGTGCCGACCATCTGGATGCAGGTGCTTCCTGAACTCGCCGGCCGGGACGCGTCAAGCCTTCGCGCGATTCCCTGTGGTGGTTCGGCCGTGCCGCGGGCGCTGTCGGAGGGCTACCGCGCGCAGATCGGACTTCCGCTGCTCCAGGCCTGGGGGATGACCGAGACCAGCCCCATCTGCGCTGTGGCTCATCTCGATGCTGATGAGCAGGACCTCGATGACGACACGAAGGCCGATCTGCGCACGATGGTGGGGCGAATCAGCTTCGGTGTCGAGATGCGCGTCGTCGATCCGGGCGATGGGCAGCCGGTGCCCTGGGATGGCGAGGCCACCGGCGAGTTGCAGTGTCGAGGCAACTGGATCGCGTCGAGTTACCACGACGACCCACGCTCGGGGGAGAGCTTCACCGAGGACGGCTGGTTGCGCACCGGCGATGTCGCCACCGTCGACGATCGGGGCCGGATCCGACTGGTCGACCGCACGAAGGACCTCATCAAGTCGGGAGGGGAGTGGATCTCCTCGGTCGAGCTGGAGAACGAGTTGATGGCCCATCCGGGTATCGCCGAGGCCGCGGTGATCGGTGTTCCGCATCCGAGGTGGTCGGAGCGCCCTCTGGCCTGCGTTGTCCGGGCACCCGGCTCGGAGGTCACCGCCGAGGAGGTCATCGCGCATCTCGCCGACCGGGTCGCCAAATGGCAGGTGCCCGACGCGGTCGAGTTCATCGACGAGGTGCCGAAGACCAGCGTCGGGAAGTTCTCCAAGAAGGACCTTCGCGAGCGCTTCTCGGGTTACTTGCTCGTCGACGAATGATCGGCCCGTAGCGTTCTCGACCCCTTGACGGTGAGACGTCGGGCGTCTTAGTGTCTCAGTTGTGACCGAAGTCTCATCCGGGCGCGCGTTGACGGGCGTCGAGGACCGCGTGCTCGACGCCGTGCTTGAGTGCAGCCAGCACTGGGGCTACGAGCGGATGACCATCGACGACGTCGTTGAGCGCTCGGGCGTCTCGCGGGCGACGATCTATCGACTGTTCCCCGGAGGTCGGGAGGTGCTGTTCGAAGCGCTCCGCGTCCGCGAACTCGACCGCTTTTTCGCCGAACTGCGAGCCGAGGTCGAGTCAGCTGACACCCTCGACGACATCGTGGTGCGGGCCGTGGTCGGGGCGACCCGGGCGCTCCGCGACGACGAGCATCTCGCTGCGATGCTCGCCGCCGAGCCCGGCGAGATGCTCAGTCAACTCACCGTCGACGGTGTACCGCGGATCATCCGGATGGCAACGGCGTCTCTGACCCCGCTCGTCGCGAGCCACCTCGGCCCCGCTCGGTCGCGAGCCCTCATCGATGTGCTCGCCCGTCTCACCATCTCCTACTTCTTGGCGCCCAGCCCCCTCGTCGATCTCGGCGACGAGGCGAGCGCCCGTCCCTTCCTCGCGCCCATGCTGCGCGAGTTCTCACCACCATCCACCGCTACCAACTGAGGAGCACCATGAGCACCACCGAGCACGCTGCGAACTCCGACATCATCGGGCGCGACAACGTCGATGACATCGAGGCGATCCTGTCGGTCTCGAACGTCGACGTCGACGAGGTCGAGCATGTCGTCAAGAACAACGCGGACACCATCTTCACGTGGGACTACTCCCTGGCGCGGCCGCAGCTGCGCAAGCTCTACGAGAAGGCGAAGACAGGCCAGTGGAACGCCACCACCGACCTGCCTTGGGACACCGAGGTCGAACTCGATGAGGTGGTCAACAAGGACCAGGCCGCCTTCGCCGCGGGATTGTCACCCAACCATTACGACGGCACCGTCGTTGAGAAGTGGGGTGACAAGGAATGGCTCGAGTTCGGCATCGACCAACGGCGGTGGACCCTGTCTCAGTTCCTGCACGGCGAGCAGGGCGCGCTGCTGTGCACCGCGAAGATCACCGAGACCGTGCCGTGGTACGACGCCAAGCTCTACGCGGCCACGCAGGTGGTCGACGAGGCCCGCCACGTCGAGGTGTTCAACCGCTACATCGACGAAAAGCTCGGGGGCGGCTTCCAGGTCAACGCCCACCTGCGGATGCTCCTCGACGACATCATCGAGGACTCCCGTTGGGACATGACCTACCTCGGCATGCAGGTCATGGTGGAAGGGCTCGCGCTCGCCGCCTTCGGCTTCATGCATCAGATGACCGAGGAGCCGCTGCTCAAGCAGCTACTCCGTTATGTGATGAGCGATGAGGCCCGTCACGTCGCCTTCGGTGTGCTCTCCCTCAAGGAGGTCTACGACGGCATGACCGACGCGGAGATGCGCGACCGACAGGAGTTCGCCTTCGAGGCGGCTGTGCGCATGCGCGACCGGTTCCTCTCCCAGGAGGTGTGGGAGAAGCACGGGGTCAACCCGAAGGACGTGGTGCCCCTCGTTCTGCGCGACCCGACCCGCGACGTCTTCCAGCAGATGCTGTTCTCGAAGATCGTTCCGAACTGCAAAAAGCTCGGGCTCCTCGACCGCAACGACAAGTGGCTCCGACGCCGCTTCGAGGAGATGAACGTCATCCAGTTCGAGGACTGGGAGGACACCGGGAGCGAGTACATCAAGTTCGAACTCGAGAACGCCTGATCCGTTCCGGTCGGCGACAGCGCCGATCGGTAGTGTCGTGATCGCATGAGTGCCTCGCCTCGATTCGGACGCATCCTCTCCGCTCTCGTCACCCCGTTCGCCGAGGACGGTTCGGTCGACACGGCCGTTGCGGCCGACCTCGCCCGTCGGCTCGTGGCCGAGGGGCATGAGGGTTTCGTCGTGTGTGGGACGACGGGTGAGTCGCCGACGCTGTCCGACGAGGAGAAACTCACGATGTTCCGCGCGGTGGTCGGTGCCGTCGATGTGCCGGTGATCGCCGGCACCGTCGGCGCCGACACTGCGCACTCCATCGAGCTGTCGCTCCGCGCCGCTGAGGTCGGAGTGTCGGGGATCCTCGCACTCTGCCCGTATTACAGCCGGCCCTCCCAGGCCGGGATCGAGGCTCACTTCCGCGCGATCGCGGCCGCGGTCGAGCTTCCCCAGATCGTCTACGACATCCCCGTTCGAACGGGCCGCAAGGTGTCGACCGAGGTGCTCCTCCGGCTCGCCCATGAGGTTCCCAACATCGTTGGTGTGAAGGACGCGGCCGGGAGCCCGGCGGAGACCGCCCGCTTGCTCGCCGCTGCGCCTCCGGGGTTCGAGGTGTACAGCGGAGATGATTCGCTCACCCTGCCGCTGCTCTCGATCGGAGCCGTCGGCACGATCGGCGTTGCGACCCACTGGACCGGACCCGATCACGTTGAGATGTTCGATGCCTGGACGGCCGGCGACGTGGCGGGCGCCCGCGACGTCAACGCTCGGATGCTCGAGAGTTTCGCCTTTGAAACGGGCGACCTCGCTCCAAACCCGATTCCGACCAAGGCGATGTTGCGGACTCTCGGCGTTCCCGTGGGACAGTGCCGTCTGCCCCTCGGCGACGCCCCGGCGGGCCTTGAGGACGAGGCCAGAGCAGTGCACGCGCGCCTGGTGGCGGCCCGTGGCTGACCCGGTCAGGGTCGTCCTCCTTGGCGGTCTCGGTGAGATCGGCCGGAACTGCATGGTCATCGAGCAGGGCAATGGATCATCGCGCTCCTCGATCATCATCGACTGCGGAATCATGTTCCCCTCGCCCGATCTGCACGGGATCGACCTCGTGCTCCCCGATTTCACCTACCTGCGGGAGCACGCCAACGAGATCGCGGGACTCGTCGCCACGCACGGTCACGAGGACCACGTCGGAGGCATCCAGTTCCTCCTGCGCGACGTGCACGGGATCGGTGACGTCAGGTCCGATCCGTTGCCGATCTTCGGCTCGCGCTTGACCCTCGGACTCGCGAGGAACCGGATCGAGGAGGCAGGTCTTCTCGGGCGGTGCGAGTTCGTGCCGGTCGCCGACGGCGACCGTATCGATATCGGTCCGTTCGGCGTGGAGTTCGTCCCGGTCACCCACTCGGTTCCGCACGCCCACGCGATCGCCGTGCACACCTCACAGGGCGTCGTGCTCCACTCCGGCGACTACAAACTCGACCTCACTCCAGTCGACGACCGCCGTTGCGACCTCGCTCGGCTCGGGCAGATCGCCTCGACCGATGGGGTTCGGGTCCTCCTCGCCGACTCGACCAACGCTGAGGAGCCCGGCTTCGCCCCGAGCGAGACCAGCGTCGGTCAAGTGCTGCACAACCTGTTCTCCGAACATCGCGATCGACGCATCATCACCGCGAGCTTCGCGAGCCACCTTCATCGCATTCAGCAGATCGCGGACGCCGCAGTGGCCTCTGGTCGAAAGGTGGCAACGCTCGGGTTGTCGATGCGCAAGAACGTGCGGCTCGGCCGCGACCTCGGTGTTCTCGACATCCCCGAGTCGTCGCTCATCGACATCGAGGAGATCGACCGGCACCGGCCCGAGGAGATCTGCGTTATCTCCACCGGTAGTCAAGGGGAGCCGATGTCCGCGCTCGCACTCCTCGCTCGCGGTGAGAATCGATTCGTCACAGTGGACGAGCACGACACCGTCATCCTCTCGTCTCACGCGATCCCCGGGAACGAGAGCAACGTCAACCGGGTCATCGACGGTCTGCTCCGGCGAGGCGCCCGCGTCGTGCACTCCGGCGTCGCGGACGTCCACGCCACCGGCCACGCTCAAGCCGACGACATCAAGACCTATCTCTCGATCGTGGAACCCGAGTGGTACGTACCGATCCACGGCGAGTACCGCCACCTCGTGGCCAACGCGGCCCTCGGACGTCGGATGGGGGTCGCGCCTGATCAGGTCATGCTCTGCGAGGACGGCGACGTCATCGTCATCGACGACGAAGGTCTCAGCCTCGGCGAGCGGGTCCCAGCTGGTTACGTCTACGTCGACGGGATCATCGGCGACGTCGGGACGGGCGTCATCCGCGACCGGAGGGTGCTCGCCGAGGAGGGCGTGGTCGTGGTCGTGGTGACCGTCGATGTCCAAACCGCGGAGATCGTCACCGGCCCCGAGATCATCACTCGTGGATGGGTGTATGCCCCGGAGGCCGAGGATCTCCTTGATGAGGCCTGTGACACGGTCACCGAGGCGGTCCAACGGGCGCTCGCTGGGGGAGTTCGCGATGTCGAAGCACTCGAGCGCGATGTGCGGCGCGCGGCGGGCAAGTTCGTGAACGAGCGGACCCGACGGCGGCCGATGATCGTCCCGGTCGTCATGGAGACGTGAACCGGCTCGTCGTGTCGCTCGTCCTCGGGGCGGCGTTCACGTCGGCTTGCGGAACGACGCCGCAGGAGGCCGAACTGCCGCGGGTCGATCTCATCGACGAAGCCGTGTCGAGGCTCGGCGACGATCTTGAGTACTTCGAGGTCGCGGCTGATGACCGCGGGGTGACCCTCGTGGTTCGGCTGGCTGAGGTCTCATCCGACGACGGGGAAACCGACGAAGTGCTGGCTGAGGTCTATCGATTTGAGGATGGGACACTCGCGCGCATCTCGGAGCCAGTCGAGGCGGATGGGGCCTTCTTCTCCGGCGCTGATATCGATCTCGACCCCTCAGCGGTCTTCGATCGCGTGCTTGCCGAACTCGACGCGGCGACGGTGCTCGATCTCGCCATCCAGGGCTCTCCCGATGGTCAGCCCGTCTACGACGCCCGGGTCCGGGGCGCACGCGGTGGGATTCTCCTCGTCCTCCTCGCGGCCGACGGTCGGATACTCGGCGTCCAAGCTGAGTAGGGATGCTCCGACCCCCGAGGGAGGGGTTGGTACCGTTGTCTCTCCATGGCTGGTCGAAGCGCTCCGAAGAAGCCCGCGAAGGGCTCCAAGGCGGCTGAGCCAGCCTCGTCCGGTCGTCGTGGGAAGTCGGCGGCACCGGCTGCTGAGGCCGACGATGAGCACGATGTGATCGGGATAGCACTGGTCGCGTTCGGAGTCGTGATCGCCCTCGCGATCTGGGTGGGTCTCGCAGGCCCGCTCGGTGACGCGGTCGACACCTTCCTCGGCTGGCTGTTCGGTGGGCCGCGGTTGCTGCTGCCGGTCGCGCTCGTCGCTGTCGGCGTCACCGTCATCCGCGGAGGTCGCCTCGCCTCACCTCCCCGTCTGATCGGCGGTTGGGTGACGCTCTGGTGCGCGCTCACCGGCCTGGTCCACGTCGTCAACCCACCGGCATCGTTGACCGACGCAGCCGATCTCGCCGATTCAGCCGGGGCGGCAGGAGCGCTCATTGGCGAACCGCTCCAGCGGCTCCTCGATTCGGTCGGGGCGTTCGCTCTGCTCCTACTGGTGGCCGTCGCGGGACTCATCCTCGTGACTGGATCCTCTCTTCGGACGGCCGTGCCTCAGGCGGCGAAACTGTTCCGCTCGGCCTCCCGACCGGTGGCCGCCGTCGTGAAGCGCACCATGTCGGACCTGTCCACGCTGCGGAGTGAGCGAGCCGCCGAGGTGGACGACTGGCCAGATGAACAGGCGCCCGAGCTCGACGGCGACCCCTACGGTGAGGCCTCCGCTCCTGCGCCGTACGACCTCGGAGCCGATGACGACTTCGCGGAGCCCGAGGAAGCACCGAAACCGAAGCGCAAGCCGCGGCGACCTGCCACCCGGGCCCCCGAACCGGCTGCTGAGCGACCGGTGGTGCAGCCAGGAGAGTGGCGTCTGCCCACAGCGGACCTACTGGTGCGCACGGGCGCTCAGAGTATCGATCGGGCAGCCGTCGAGGATCGGGGCCTCACTCTTCAGGAATCGCTGGCCCAGCACGGCGTGGAGACCCAACTTGTCGGCTCGACCGTGGGACCGACCGTCACGAGGTATGAGCTCGAACTCGGACCCGGCGTCAAAGTCGCCAAGGTCACGAGCCTCCAGAAGGACATCGCCTACGCGATGGCCGCCACGGACGTCCGAATCCTCGCCCCGATCCCCGGACGCTCCGCGATCGGCGTCGAGGTGCCGAACTCTCGCCGCCAACTCGTGGCCCTCGGCGACCTCTTGAACTCCCCGGAGGCGACCGCCGCGGAGCATCCCCTCGAGGTGGCTATCGGCAAGGACATCGCCGGGCGCCCGGTGTTCCTCAATCTGGCAACCACCCCGCACCTGTTGATCGCGGGTGCCACCGGTGCCGGCAAGTCGTCGGGAATCAACTGCATCATCACGTCACTGCTGATGCGCACGACCCCCGATCACGTGCGACTGATCCTCATCGACCCGAAGCAGGTCGAGATGGGCCAATACCAGCGGCTCCCGCACCTGCTGACCCAGCCCGTCACCAACCCGAAGAAGGCGGCGAACGCCCTCGGCTGGGCGGTCAAGGAGATGGAGCGTCGCTACGACGTGCTCTCCGAGGTCGGCTACCGCGATGTGACCGGGTTCAACAACGCGCTGGCGACCGGGAAGTTCCAGGTTCCGGCGGGTCGGAACGCCGACGAGTTCGAGCATCTTCCCTACATCGTCGTGGTGGTCGACGAACTCAACGACCTCATGATGGTGGCCGCGCGCGACGTGGAGGAATCCATCACCCGCATCGCCCAGAAGGCGCGTGCGGTCGGCATCCACCTGATCGTCGCGACCCAGCGACCATCGGTCAACGTCATCACCGGTGTGATCAAGGCCAACGTGCCGGCCCGGATGGCCTTCGCCGTGTCGAGCCTCACCGACTCGCGGGTGATCCTCGATCAGCCGGGTGCGGAGAAGTTGGTCGGCAAGGGCGACATGCTTCTACTCCCTGGCAACTCATCGGTCGCGAATCGCATCCAGGGGTCGTTCGTCAGCGAGGACGAGGTGCGCGCTGTGGTCGAGCACTGGCGCGCTCAAGCGCCGGAGCCGGTGTACTCGGGCGACGTCCAGGGGCCGACCGATTCAGCGGGACCGAAATCAGCCTCGGCGGACCTCGATGTCACCTCCGATGCGAATGCTTTCTCCGCCGGCGACGACGACGAGGACGCGGTGGTCATGCGTCAGGCGATGGAACTGGTGGTGCGAAGCCAGCTCGGATCCACCTCGATGCTGCAGCGTAAACTCAAGGTGGGCTTCGCTCGGGCGGGCCGAATCATGGACCTGCTCGAGCAGCGTGGTGTCGTCGGTCCGAGCGAGGGATCGAAGGCCCGTGAGGTGCTCATGACCGTCGAGGAGTTCGAAGCCCTTCACGGCTCCTGACGCGCGGCCCGGCCCGGGAGTAGCCTCGCCGTCTGTGGGGTCGGTCGAATCGGGGCGTTTTTACGTCGAGACGCTCGGCTGTCCGAAGAACCAGGTCGACTCCGACAAGCTCATCGGCACCCTCCTCGCCGACGGCATGTCTCCGGTTGACGATGCCGGTGATGCCGATCTGGTGGTGGTGAACACCTGCGCCTTCGTCGAGGAGGCGCGCAAGGAGTCGATCGACACGATCCTGTCGCTCGCCGAGGAGCGCCGCCCGGGCGCGAGGCTCGTGGTCACGGGATGTATGGCGGAGCGTTACGGCGCTGAACTCGCTGAGGAGCTTCCTGAGGTGGACGCCGTTGTGGGGTTCGGGGTGCCGATCGCCCCTGAGCGCCCGCGCATCCCAGTGGCCGCAGCACCCCTTCCGACGCTGGATCTGCTCAACCTGCCTCGGCCGGCTTCGGCCGCTCCCTGGGCGTACGTGAAGATCGCGGAGGGCTGCAACCGATCATGCGGGTTCTGCGCCATCCCGTCGTTCCGCGGCCCGCAACGCAGTCGAGACATCGACTCGATCCTGTCCGAGGTGGCTGAGACTGGAGCGCGCGAGATCGTGCTGGTGGCTCAGGATCTCGCGTCGTTCGGAACCGACCGGCCAGAGGAACTCGGCGCCGGCTCGATCGTTCCGCTCGTGGAGCAGGTGGATCGACTCGTCGATCGGGTCCGTCTGCTCTACCTGTATCCGAGCGATCTCAGCGATGCCCTGATCGGAGCGATCTGCGCGACTGGAGTTCCATATTTCGATCTCTCGCTCCAGCACGTCAGTAAGCCACTACTCAGGGCCATGCGGCGTTGGGGGGACGGGGAGCGCTTTCTTCGGCGAATCGCGGACATCCGCGAGCGAGAGCCGGCCGCCGCCTTCCGGTCGAACTTCATCGTCGGATACCCGGGCGAGACCGAGGATGACCATGACCTCCTGCTTCGATTCGTCGAGGAGGCGCAACTCGACTGGTGCGGGTTCTTCGCCTACAGCCGGGAGGAGGGCACGCACGCTGCCGGTCTCGACGGCGCGGTCGACTCGGGACTGATGGCCGAGCGGCTGGCGGAGCTGCGCGAGATGCAGGACGGGATCACCGCCGAACGACGCGACCTTCTGATCGGTGAACGGTTAGAGGTGCTCGTCGACTCGCCCGGCGAGGGTCGCAGCTTCCGTGAGGCTCCCGAGATCGACGGCGTCGTCCGCCTGCCCGACTCGTTGGAAGTCGGGAGCTTCGCCACCGTCGAGATCGTCGACGCCGAGGGGCCGGACCTGGTGGCGGAGGGGGCAATCTGATGCCCGTCGATCCGAACGCTCTCGCCACGTGGGCCAACGCGATCACCGCGGGACGGCTGGTGTTCTCGCCGGTGATGTTCCTCGTGATCCCTGATCACAATCGAGGCTCGTGGCTCGCCTATGGACTCTGGTTCGTGCTCAGCCTTTCCGATGGCATCGACGGGTGGATCGCGCGTCGTCACGGAACCACCTCGTCGGGAGCCTTCTTGGATCCACTCGCCGACAAGGTGCTCGTGCTCGGAGCCATGTTCACCCTCGTGGCTCGCGACGTGTTCTGGTTGCTTCCGGTCGCGATCATCACCGGTCGCGAGCTGGTGATCAGCGTCTACCGGATCCTCGTCGGATCGAAGGGGGTCAGCGTTCCGGCATCGAAGGTCGCCAAGTACAAGACGGTCTGCCAGCAGTTGGCGGTCGGTGTCGCCCTCTGGCCCTGGTTCGCTGTCGATCATCGTTGGCTCTGGAACGGTCTCCTCTGGATCGCGGTCGGCCTCGCTCTCGTGAGCGGCTGGAACTATCTGTCGGCCAGTCGACGGCAGCGGGTCCCCGATGCGGTGTGACGTCCTGGCGGTTGGCACCGAGCTGCTGCTCGGGCAGATCGTCGACACCAACTCCGCTTGGCTCGGCGAGCAACTCGCGGCCCACGGCATCGACTCCCTCGCTCAGACCAAGGTGGGCGACAACGTGGGTCGGATCATCACCCACCTGCGCTCGATGCTCGAACACGCCGATGCCGTGATCATGTGCGGTGGACTCGGCCCGACGCACGACGACCTCACCCGGGAGGCAATCGCCGCGGTGATGGGGGTGGAACTGGAGCTCGACGAGGAAATCGGCGCGCGGATCCGCGAGATGTTCGAGAGTCGCGGCCGATCGATGCCGGAGAACAACCTCCGTCAAGCCATGGTGCCGGTGGGGGCGACGATCATCGCCCAGACGAGGGGTACCGCGCCGGGTCTCATCTGCCCGGTGACGGTCTCGATCGACGGCCGCCCTGTCGAGCGCGTGGTGTACGCCGTTCCCGGTGTGCCCCACGAGATGCGCGACATGTTCGACCGCGCGATCGCGCCCGACCTCCACGCACGCGCGGGGGAGCAGGCGGTGATCGTCTCGCGGGTGCTCCGTACCTGGGGTGAGAGCGAGAGCGGTCTCGATGAGCGTCTGCGTCCCGTGATCGAGGAACTCGACGAGCGAGGTAATCCGACTCTCGCGTTCCTCGCCAGCGGCTGGGAGGGTCTCAAGGTCCGTCTCACCGCGCGCGGGGTCGATGAGGGGGCCGCTCGAGCGGAGCTCGCGCCGTTCGAGGAGCGGATCCAGGCCGAACTCGGCGCGACCGTCTTCGGCTTCGATGACGACACCATGGAATCCGTCGTGCTCGAAATGCTCGAGCGGCGCGGTTGGAGCCTCGGCTGCGCCGAGTCGGTCACCGGCGGGCTCATCGGGGCGCGGTTGACCGGTGTTCCTGGCGCGTCGAGGGTGTTCGCGGGCTCGATCGTCTCCTACGCCACGGAGGTGAAGCGCTCGTTGCTCGGCGTCGATCACGACCTCGTCGTCAGTGAGGAGGCCGCGATCGAGATGGCGCAAGGCGCTCGGTCAGTGCTCGGGGTGGATGTCGCCATCGCGGTCACCGGTGTCGCGGGTCCCGACACGCAGGAGGGTCGTCCGGCCGGGACGCTCTGCGTGGCGGTGCTCTGGCCCGAGGGGTCACTCAGCAGAACCCTGAGGCTGCCAGGTCAGCGTGAGCCGATGCGTCAGATGTCGGTGATCTCCTCGCTGGACCTGCTCCGAAGGGCGTTGCTCTCCGCCGACGGATGACCCAGCGGTACGATCTTCTTGCCAGCCCCTGTAGCTCAGTCCGGATAGAGCAACGGCCTTCTAATCCGTAGCGCGCAGGTTCGAATCCTGCCAGGGGCGCTGTACCCTGCGAAGGGTCGCGCGAGGGGTCGCGCGCCCCCGACGACTCAACCCCGAAGAGGTCCCGCGTGAAGTTCAAGAAGGGCGACACCGTCATCTATCCCCAGCATGGGGCGTGCGTTGTGAAGGGCACGAAGAAGATGGAGGCCTTCGGTGAAAAGCGCGACTATCTCATCCTTGAGACCGTCATCAATGAGATGACCTTGAAGGTGCCCGTCGACAAGGCTGATGAGGTCGGTGTGCGTCCGCCGGTGTCTCCCGATGAGCTCGAGGATCTGGTCTCGGTGCTCGCCAAGCCCGATCCCCGCGTCCCCTCCAACTGGAGCCGCCGCTTCAAGAACCATCAGGAGAAGTTGAAGTCGGGCGACGTGTATCAGGTTGCTGAAGTGGTTCGTAATCTCGCCGCGCGCAATCGCGACGCGGCCCTCTCAGCCGCCGAGCGCACCATGTACGAGCGGGCGAGGGTCAACCTGATCAGCGAGATCTCCCCGGCGCTCAAGGTCTCGGCGGAGGACGCCGAGATCTACCTTGACGAGGCGCTCGCCAAGGGCGTGTTGAAGGCGCCGAAGAAGGCCAAGGCCGCCGCCAAGAAGTGACTCGCCGGCCCGCGGGCCGTGCCAGACTCGGGTGATGTCCAACGTCGCCTTCATCGGTCTCGGTGTCATGGGAGCCCCCATGGCCGGTCACCTCGCCTCCGCCGGTCACGACGTGACCGTGTTCAATCGGACCGCGTCCAAAGCGCTCGCCTGGGTAGCGATTCACGGCCACCGCGCCGCGCCGACACCGGCCGAGGCAGCCGAGGGCGCCGACTTCGTGATGCTCTGCGTCGGCAACGACGACGATGTGCGCGAAGTGGTCACCGGGCCGGCCGGTTGCTTGGAGGCGATGGCCGAGGGGTCGGTGCTGATCGACCACACGACCGCGTCAGCCGACCTGGCCCGCGAGCTCTCGGTGGCCTGCGCCGAGCGGGGAGTGGCCTTCATCGACGCTCCGGTGTCGGGTGGTCAAGGGGGAGCGGAATCCGGACAGCTCACCGTCATGTGCGGGGCCGATGATGAGGCCGCGTTCCAGCGGGCCGAACCGGTGATTGACGCCTACGCCCGTCGCTGCCGGCGGCTCGGACCGGCCGGTTCGGGGCAGCTCACGAAGATGGTCAACCAGATCTGCATCGCGGGACTCGTTCAGGCGCTCTCCGAAGGGCTCGACTTCGCCCGGCGGGCCGGACTCGACGTCGATCAGGTGGTCGACGTGATCTCCCAGGGGGCCGCCCAGAGCTGGCAAATGGAGAACCGCTCGGGCACCATGGCCCGCGGCGAGTACGAGTTCGGGTTCGCCGTGGAGTGGATGCGCAAAGACCTCGGCATCTGTCTCGCTGAGTCGAACCGCAATGGCGCCCGCCTCCCGGTGACCGCCCTTGTTGACCAGCTGTACCGTCAGATCGAGCAGCGGGGCGGTTCCCGATGGGACACTTCCTCGCTGATCGAGCTCCTGCGCGCTCCCTGATCTAGCGGATCAGAAGGTGAGCTCGAGTCGGTCGACTCCCCGGATGGTCAGGCGATCCCTCCAGCTCGGCTCACCCGCAAGCCGGAGGTCGGGGAATCGTCTGATGAGTCTCGTGATGGCGATCTCAGCCTCCATCCGAGCGAGTGAGGCCCCGAGGCAGTAATGCGCTCCCGAGGAAAATGCGAGGTGTCGGTTGGCGTTCGGTCGGCCGAGGATCAGGCGATCCGGCTCAGGAAACATCTCGGGATCGCGGTTGGCGGCCCCGAGACAGGTGATCACGACCTCTCCGTGGTGGACCTCCACAGGCTTCCCCTCGGCGTCACGGTAGGAAACGGTGTGGAGTGGAGCACGCACGGTCTGCTGGACCGGTCCGTCGTAGCGGAGGAGCTCGTCGACCGCCACTGAGTCGAGCGCGGGGTCGTCGCGCCAGGCTGTGAGCTGGTCGGGGTGATTCAACAGGGCGAGCATGCCGTTGCCGATGAGGTTGACGGTCGTCTCGTGACCGGCGACGTAGAGCAGCACGACGAAGGCCATCAACTCGGCCATGTCGAGACGATCGCCTTCGGCCTCGGCGGCGAGGAGGGCGGAGACGACGTCCTCTCCCGGATTTCGACGCCGGTCGGAGATCACGGCATCGAGGAAGGGGATGAGCTCACCGATGGCGCCCTCCGCGGCGTCGAGATCGGCGAGGGTGGCTGTCGGCTCGAGTGTGGCCGTGAGGATCTGGCTCCACTCCCTCAACTCGTCACTCCGGTCGGTCGGCATGTCGAGCATCTCAGAGATGACGCGGAACGGGATTGGGAAGGCGAGCTCGTCGATGAGTTCGAACCCTCCGGCATCAGCGGCCCGATCGAGCACTTCGTCGACCATGTGCTCCGTGATCGCGCGGAGGCGCTCCACGGCGCGAGGGGTGAACGCCTGGGTCACGAGCCGTCGGAGCCGAGTGTGGTCGGGCGGGTCGAGGTTGAGAATGGATCGGCCACCGCTCGAGGCGCGCTCCTTGCGGCGCATGCTGACCGGATCGAGGGCGGGCGCCGCCGAGTGACGTTCGATGTCGCGGGCGAAGTTCGGGCCGCGGAGGGTGCTCGAGACGTCGGCGTGACGGGTCACGACGACGGTGTACTCATCGAGACGATGCGCCGGGTCGGTCGAGCGGAGACGCTCGTAGAACGGGTAGGGGTCGGCGCGGAACTCAGGATCCGCAGGGCGCCAGAGCTCGGTGGATCCCCGTCGGGCCGCGCGTTCCTCAGCCATCGCCACCGAGACCCGGGGGGAGCAGACCGGCGATTGGGTCGTTCCAGCTGTATTCGGCTGCGTCGAGTCCCGGCCAGAGGACCCATTGGGCGCCGTTGCGACGTTCGGTGAGCGCTCGGATCATCACATCGGCCACCGCCTCGGGAGTGAGGAGCTCGATGCCGTTGCCGGTGATCCGGTCTTTCGTATCAGCATCGATGATCGCGGTGTCGGCGAATCCGGGGCACACCGCGCTGATCGTCACGTCGAGGGGCTCGGTGTGGGTGTCGACGGCCGCCGCGAGGGAGCGAACGAAGCCGACGACGGCGTGCTTGGTGAGCCCGTACACCGGATCGGGTGCGATCGGGACGAGCCCGGCGATCGAGGCCGTGACGACGATGTCACCGAAGCCGGTCCCCACCATGTGGTCGAGCACGGCGCGCGAGCCGAGCACGACACCGTCGACGTTGACCGACATGATTCGCCGATAGCGCTCATCGTCGAGGCCGAGCACTGGGAGCGTGTCGTCGGGGCGGAGCTGGTTGGTCGCGATACCGGCGTTCAGAACGGCGATGTCGAAGGGGCCGTGCTCGTCGACGACCCGTGTCCACGCCGCCGAGTCGCCGACGTCGAGGCGCACGGCAGTGGCTCCAGTGCGCTCGGCCGTCGCCGACGCCGAGTCCGCATCGATATCGGCGGCGACGACCGCCGCTCCGAGCGCTCTCAGGGCTGCGGTGGTGGCGGCCCCGATACCGCTTCCCGCGCCGGTGACGATCGCGCGGCGCGAGGTCCAGGCGACCGGTTGAGTGCTGTCAGGCATATCCATCCTCTCCCCAGTCCGGGTGCTCGAACTCGTTGACTCCACGCTCGAGGCGCTCCACCACGGTTTCGAGCACGCGGATGCGCGCCCAGCGTTTCTGCTCCCCTGAGACCAGCGTCCACGGGGCCAAATCGTGATCGGTCTGGTTGAACATCTCGTCGACCGCGGCGTCGTAGAGATCGATCTTGTCGCGGTTCCGCCAGTCCTCATCGGTGAGTTTCCACCGTCGGAGCGGGTCATCTCGCCGCTTCTCGAATCGCCGAAGCTGCTCATCTGGGCTGATGTGAAGCCAGAACTTGATGATGATGAGCCCCTCAAGAGCCAAGTTGCGCTCGAACTGGACGATCTCGTCGTAGGCGCGGCGCCACTGCGGCTCGCTGGCATAACCCTCGACTCGCTCAACGAGCACGCGTCCGTACCATGAGCGATCGAACAGGGTGAAGCCGCCGAGGCCGGGAACCTCGGTCCAGAAGCGCCAGAGGAAGTGGCGACGCTTCTCCTCGAACGTGGGTTTTGCGAACGCGGCCACTCGGTAGTGGCGCGGGTCGAGCGGCTCGACGACTCGCTTGATCGCTCCACCCTTGCCGCCGGCGTCCGATCCCTCCATGACGATGAGCACCCCGGGACCGAGTTCTGGATTGTCGAGGTGGCCCCCCGTGTGGAGCCGCAACTCAAGGAGTCGCCGTTGCGCTCGGTAGAGGCGCTCCTCGTACTCGGCGTTGCTCAGGC
This sequence comes from Acidimicrobiales bacterium, assembly GCA_030828465.1. Taxonomy (GTDB): domain Bacteria; phylum Actinomycetota; class Acidimicrobiia; order Acidimicrobiales; family Ilumatobacteraceae; genus Casp-actino5. The sequence continues at coordinate 30,800 of JAURCL010000014.1, forward strand.
GGGCCGACAGGTCGATGTCGGCGAGACGCTTGGTGGGTCGATCACCCATCGTCTCGTGTGGCGGTGGCGAGGGCGTCGACCACCCGGTCGATCTCATCGTCGGTCATGACAAGGGGAGGGCAGAAGGTGTTGGAGTGCTCGGCGATGGCGCGGGTGATGACGCCGAGGGAGAGCATTCGGTCGCGGACGGTTACCGCGCTCTGATGGGGGTGGAGCCCGACCGCCCACACGGCCCCGCGGCCACGGACCTCGGCGACCTGCCCGTCGGCGGCGATTGCGGCGAGCCCAGCGGAGAGGCGGTGCCCGATGGCTGTGGCGCGCTCGAGCAGACCCTCGCGCTCGATGATGTCGATATTGGCGAGCGCTGCGGCGCAGACCGTCGGATGGCCGGAGTAGGTGTATCCGGTCTTCAGCACGAACGAGGAGTCGGATTCGAGGGCGTCGCGCACTCGGGGTCCCACGATCACACCGCCGAGTGGCTGGTAGCCGGAGGTGACCGCCTTCGCGAAGCAGATGAGGTCGGGCGTGACATCGAAGTGCGCGGCGCCGAACCAGTCGCCGAGCCGACCGAACCCGGTGATCACCTCGTCGAAGATGAGGAGCGCGCCGTGCTGGTCGCAGAGACGGCGCACCGACTCGAGGTAGCCCTCCGCAGGCGGCCACACCCCGCCGGCTCCCTGGACCGGTTCGGTGATGACCGCGGCGACGCGCCCGGCGTGCTCGGCCATGGTGGTGGCGAGCGCCTCGACATCGTCTCCGGGCACCTGGATGACCCCGGAGAGCAACTCTCCCCAGCCCTCCTTGTTGGGAGGCAGCCCTTGGGCGCTCGTGCCTCCGTAGTTCGTGCCGTGGTAGCCGCGCATCCGGGAGATAATCACGTTCCGGTCGGGGTCGCCCGCGAGCACCTGGGTGATCCGGGCGATCTTCATGGCGGTGTCGACCGCTTCGGAGCCCGACCCGCAGAGGAACACCCGAGGGTCATCGATCGGGGCGAGGTCGGCCACGCGCGCGGTCAGTTCCTCGGCCCGCTCGTTGGTGAACGGGTCGAAGCAGGAGTAGGCCTCGAGGGTTGCCATCTGGGCCGCGGTCGCGTCGGCGATCTCGCGACGTCCGTGTCCGACGTTGCAGTACCAGAGGCTGGCCATGGAGTCGAGGTAGTCGTTGCCGTCGCCGTCGGTGACCGTCGAGCCGGCGCCCGAGACCAGTCTGATGAAGTCGTCCCGGGAGGGACGGGCGAACGGGTGCAAGAAGGTGCTCGGCACGACATGACCGTAGCCGTCTGCCGGAGGTGGCGAGTGTCTGGGAGACTGTTGCGATGGCTGAGATCCTGGTGGCGACAACAGCCTCCGACGACCGTCATCTGACCCCTGCGGGGCACCCCGAAGACCCGCGGCGGCTCGAGGCGGTGCTCGAGGCGTTAAGGGCGCCCGAGATCGCGGGAGCGGTGCGGGTGATCGAGGCCCCTCCGGCACCTCGCTCCGCGCTCGAGGCCGTTCATCCGGCGGAACATCTGGACCGACTGGAGGCGTTCTGCGCGGCGGGCGGGGGGCGCCTCGATCCCGACACCGGTGTCTCAACCGGTTCCTATGACACGGCGGTTCGCGCCGCGGGAGCTCTTCTCGAGGTGATCGGTGCCCTCGAGCGAGGCGATGTGGATCACGGCTTGGCCGCCGTGCGTCCCCCGGGTCATCACGCGCTCGCCTCGACCGCGATGGGGTTCTGCCTCGTGAACACGGTCGCCGTTGCGGCAGCAGCGCTCGCGGCTCGGGGCAATCGGGTGGCGATCGTCGATTGGGACGTCCACCACGGCAACGGCACTCAAGACCTGTTTTTCGATCACGGCGATGTGCTCTACGTGTCGACGCACCAGGCGCCGCACTATCCGGGCACGGGGCGGGCCAGCGAGGTTGGCTCGGGTGATGGCTTCCAAGCGACGGTCAACGTCCCGTTGCCCGCGGGTTCGGGCGGCGAGGTGCTCCGGGCCGCCTTCGATCGCGTGGTCGTGCCCGCCGTCGAGGAGTTCCAGCCCGACTGGCTGCTCGTGTCGGCGGGGTTTGACGCCCATCGGGACGACCCACTCGCCTCCCTCGCATTGGTTGAGGGGGACTTCGCCGCGCTCGCCGCTCGGCTTACGGGCCTCGTCGCACGGCGCCGCACGGCGTTCGTCTTGGAGGGCGGTTACCACCTTGGCGCGCTTGGTCGCTCGGTGCTGGCGACTCTGGCAGAGCTGGTGGATGCAGACGTCCCCGGTCTTGAGCGACGTTCTGATGATCGGGTCGGGGTTGAGGTGGTCGATCGGGTGCTCGCTGAGCGAGAGGCAGCGCTCGCGTGAGCGGCCGCAGTGGCGACGGGTTCATGCGCTGCTCCGATGGAGCGGTGCGATGGGGAGTTTTCGGCGCGGCCGGCGTGGTCTTCGTCCATCGCAGCGCCGAGGGGCCGGCGGTGATGCTGCAGCGTCGATCGGCCTTCGCCCACGAGGGGGGTACCTGGTCGTGCGCCGGTGGCGCTCTCGACGAGGGGGAGACCCCGCTCGAGGGTGGTCTCCGCGAGGCGAGTGAGGAGGTGGGAACGGTCCCGGCCGGCTGGCGGCTCCTCGGTGAGGTGGTGTTTGCTCCCGCGCGGGACTGGTCGTACACGACCTCGGTGGTGGAGGTGGGGGAGCGCTTCGGGGCCTCGATCAACTTCGAGACCGACGATGTCGCGTGGGTGCCGTTGGATGAGGTCGCTGCCCTGGACCTCCACGCGGGTTTCGCGGCGGCGTGGCCGCAGATCGCGGGTGTCGTGCTCGGCGCGGGGTGACCGCGCCGAGCACGAGCCCTCAACTCAGGCGCGTACGCCCTTGGCGATGGCGCCGAAGACGGCGTCCTTCAGCGGGATCATGCCCGCGATGATCGCTCCGTTGGCGATGACGTTGATCCAGTCGTCGCCGTGTACCCATCCCCAGCCACCGAGCACGTAGCCGGCGTCGCCCATGAGCCACACCATGAGGAGGGCGATGAGGAGTGTGAGGTTGGCTCCGACGATCGGCAGCTTGCCGATGGTGTCGGAGAGTCCGATGGTCCCCAGGACGCTGTGGAGGACGGTCATGACCGCCTCCAGCAAGATCGCCATGGTGATGAACAGTGCAACCGTGTACATGGAGTACCTCCTTGTGATCACAGGGTGTGATCACAAGCGCACAAAGCAAACATCACGAGCGCACAAGTGGTGGATGCTGGGCTGGCGCCGGATTCGGCCCGGTGGAGCAGGCGGGGGTCCCCACTACCGTCGCGCGCATGGACGACTCCCCGAGACTGTGTGTGCTCGGCGACTTCGCCTGGGACGTGCTGATCCGGACCAACAGCGAACTGCTTCGCGGTGGCGACACGTTCGGCGAGGTCGTTCTCCTTCCCGGGGGGAGTGGCGCCAACGTCGCGGTGTGGGCTACACGTTGCGGTCTGCCGACCACCTTTATTGGCAAGGTCGGGCGGGATCAGATGGGACTCCTGGCCCGCGAGGACCTCGACCGGGAGGGTGTCGCCCACCACCTCGTCGAGTCAGGGGCGCACGCCACCGGCTCGGTCGCCGTCTTCGTAGACCACACGGGCGAGCGCTCGATGGTGTCGGGGCATGGCGCCGACTTCTACCTGCTGCCTTCCGAGCTGCCCGCGGCCCCGATTACGCGCGCCGATCATCTCCACTTGACGGCCTGGTCGCTCTTCACCGATCCTCCGCGAGCCGCGGCGCGCCGGGCTGCCGTGCTCGCCAAGGCCGCCGGCGCTGGTATCAGCCTCGACCCGGGCTCCTTCCAGATGATCGGCGAGATGGGAGTCGATCAGTTCCTCTCGGTCACGACTGATCTCGGCGTCGACGTGTTCCTGCCGAACAAGGAGGAGGCCGCGGTGCTCACCGGCGCCGACGACCCAGAATCAGCCTGCTCGGTGCTCGCGGAGATGTATCCCGGCGCCATGATCGTGGTGAAACTCGATGCCGATGGTGCGCTCGTCGGTGGAAGCGGCGGCGTCCACCATGTCGCTCCCCACTCGAACAAGCTGGTCGACGCGACCGGGGCAGGGGATTCGTTCGCCGGAGCGTTCCTGTCCAGGCTGCTTCGGGGAGCCGATCCGGTCGAGGCCGCCGATTTCGCGGTTCGAGTGGCCGAGTGGGTCATCGAGCATCCCGGAGCGCGACCGAAGCCCGGTCCGGCGCTCGCTCGGATTCTCGGCCCGTGAGGTGCCGCGGGGCTGCGGGTGACAAGAGTCACTCAGGGGGGTCGCAGATGTGTAAAGGTATGGGCGCCCGATTGTGGGCTCCTAGGAGGTTCATATGAATGAAGTCATGCTGACGGGTGACAACTACACGCTCGTCTACAACGCCCTGTCCTTCGGCACCGCGGTCATGCTCGGTGCCTTCGTCTACTTCCTCACGCAGATCAACAGCGTGGCGAAGGCCTACCGCTCCGGTGTCGCCGTCTCGGCGGTCGTCGTCGGTATCGCGGGCTATCACTACTACCGGATCTGGCAAGGCTTCTCCGAAGGTGAGATGAACGAGGGCTACCGCTACGCGGACTGGCTCATCACTGTTCCTCTGCTCGTGATCGAGCTGCTCATCGTCCTCGGTGTCGCCAACGAGGTCCGCAAGGGCCTCATGCGCAAACTGGTGCCCGCCACCGTCCTTATGATCGCCCTCGGCTACCCGGGTGAGGTCTCGAGCGACAACGGCACGAAGTGGCTCTGGTGGGTCCTCGCGATGATCCCGTTCGTCTACATCCTGTGGGTGCTCTACGGACAGCTTCAGGAGGCCTCGAGCCGTGAGTCGGGCGCAGTCGCCGGCGCCATCAAGAACGCCACGGTGGTGCTCTTGGTGACCTGGTGCGTCTACCCGATCGCCTACCTCTTCCCGGTGTTCGACGCGAACTCCGAGGGTCTCGAGGTGCTGCGTCAGGTGGGCTACACCTTCGCTGACATCACCGCGAAGGCGCTCTACGGTCTGATGATCCTCGGGATCGCCAAGGCACGTTCCGCGAACGAGTCCTGATCCTCCGATCGCGTCAGCGATCAGAGCCTGAACATGCAGGGAGCCCGGGCCTCGGCCCGGGCTCCTTCGCGTGGAGCGGGTGACGGGAATCGAACCCGTATCATCAGCTTGGAAGGCTGAGGTTCTAGCCGTTGAACTACACCCGCGGGTGCCCGCGAGGTTATCCGGCGCTCGTCATCCTCCCCCCGGTCACACCCCTCGGGCAGGATGCTGGTTGAGATGAACGCCCCCTTTCGGCCTCCCGAGCACGCCGATCGGTCGATGATCGACAAGGTCCGCAAGCTCCTTGCCATGGCCGAGGGCACCGACCATCCCGAGGAGGCTGATGCCTTCGCCCGCAAGGCAGCCGATCTCATCGCGCGACATCGGGTCAGCGAGTCCGCCCTGCGCGAGGTCAACCCCGACGAACTTGAGATCGCCGAACTCGACCTCGGGCGTGGCGCCTATGTCCGAGCGCGATTCCACCTGCTGGCTGGCATCGCCGAGGCCCACGGATGTCTCGCCACCTTCATGACCGAAGCGCGGGGCACCGTCGCCCACGTCACCGGGCACCGTCGCGACACGTTGACGGTTCGAGTGCTCTTCACCTCGTTGCTCTCCCAGATGACCCACCGCGCCGGAACCGAGCGACGTGCGACCGCCGCGGCCACCCAGCGGTGGCGGAGATCGTTCATGTTCGGCTTCGCCGATCAGGTCGCCTCGATGCTCCAGAGCGCGCGGGACGAGGCAATCGCCGAAACCGACGATCCCAATTCGATCCTGCCGGCCCTTCGCGCGCAGGATGCGGTGGTGCGCGATTACGCCGGTCAGCGGCTCGGCCGTATCGTCACGGCGCGACCCGCAGCCCCTGCCGTGCGCGACGGGCTTCGGGCCGGCCGGCAAGCTGCCGCTGAATCCGACGTCGGTCGGGTTCGTCTGCGTGGACGCACCGCGATCGGGACGGGGTCATGACCGTCGACGCCGACCGCAGCCAGGTCTACGCGGCCGAGGAGGCGGCCTTCGGGGGCACGCTCCTCGAGGAAGTCACCCCGTTCGAGCATCTCGAACGGTTGGCGACGCGCACGATGGCACTCGCGTGGTGGAGCGGTCCGGTCGTGCCGGTGGTCGCTGCTCGCTCCGGCGCCGGTTCATCGTGCGCCCGATCCGGCCCCGAGGGGGTCGAGATCCGCCTCGCCCGACCGCAGTGGACTCCGGCGACGCTCACTCACGAACTCGCCCATGTGCTCGCGGGGCTCCATGCCGGTCACGGTCCAAGCTTCCGGCGCGCTCACATCGACATCGTCACGAGCGCTCTCGGACAGGAGGCGGGCTGGTGGCTCCGCGACGCCTATGTGGCCTGTGATCTCCCGGTGCCACCGTCCGAGCGGATCGTCGAGCCCGCGGCGCCGACCGACGGGCCGATAGCGCTCTAACCCTCGCTTGTCGCTGCCCCCCAACGCTCCCGCAGCGTGTCGCTGAGATGTGCGACCGGGCGGCTGAAGCCGTCCGCTCCGGCTGGCCCGGCATCGAATACGGTGGGGTCGGCCACACCGATGGCGAGCACGATCGTGTGGAGCGACATCGTGTCGAGCAGGTCGATCAGCGGTTCGAGGAGGGGGGCGCGGCGGTCGTTGGCGAGCGCCAGTAGGTCCGGGTCCGCCTCGAGGGAAGTCCTCGCCGCGGAGCAGGCGTCGAAGGCATCTCCCACCGATGAGAGCGCCCCGGAGAGCGTGTCCGCCCCGGTCAGATCGCCGATCGACTCGATGTAGCCGTCGGCGGCGAGGAGACACTCGAGCAGAGCATCGGGGGCGACGGGCGCGCGACGATCGTCGGCGCCCTCATCGCCAGTCGGCGCGCAGGCGACGAGCGCGCAGGTGACGACGGCGATGGCCGAGCTCGGTCGGATCAGGCCTCCTCGGGGCCGAGTGCGTCGAGGAACGCCTCGACCACAGCAGGGTCGGCCGGGACGAGGTGCTGCTCCTCGGGGTAGGCGCCGGAGGCGACATCGGCGTTGAACTCGGTGAAGGCCGCGATCCGTTCGTCCTGCAGTCGGGCGAACTCCGCGGCGAAGTCGCGGTACACCTTGGCGTGCCGTGGCAGATGCCCGCGGGTGTAACCGAGAAGGTCGCAGGAGAAGAGGTACTGCGCATCGCAGCCGGCGCCCGCTCCCATCGAGAACATGACGAGGGATGTCCTCTTGGAGATCTCGGTGGCGATCTCCGGTGGAACGACCTCGATCTCGGCGGCGAAGGCGCCCGCCTCCTCGAGGGCTCGCACCCCGCGCCACACCTCGAGCGCTGAGTCGAGGGTTTTGCCGACCGCGCGGAATCCTCCGGTCCAGGTGCGCCGCGAGGGGATGAGGCCGACATGGCCGACGACGGGGATTCCCTCAGCGGCGAGCCGCGAGATCACCTCGATGCTCGCGGCGCAGTAGCAGGCGTCAGCGCCGAGTCGCACGGCGTCATGCCCGGCGCGGAGGTAGTCGTCGGTCGTGGCGAGCACGCCGTAGGGGAGGCCGACCTGAACGAAGCAATCTCCGGCGGCCTCTCGCATCGTGGGGTCCCAGAGGTGACGCTCAATGGAGAGCACATCGATCCCAGCCTCCGCGCAGGCGGCGGCCTCGTCAGTGTTCTCGACGTACACCATGGACAACTGGCGGACGCCCTTCAGCGCCCGGAGGTCGGCGACGGTGCGACGGGTTCGGTTCATGGGCCGAGACTACGACGCGGGTCAGGCGCCGGACACACGGTTGTCGTGGCCTATCCAGAAGGGCTCACGGATCTCGCGCTTCAAGATCTTGCCGGCCGCTGACTTGGGAAGCGGCTCGGCGCTGACCTCGATCCGCCGGGGCACTTTGAACCCGGCGATCAACTCACGACAGTGCGCCATCAGATCATCAGCCGTCGGCGAGTCTCCCTCTCGGGGAACCACGGTCGCGGCCACCGCTTCACCCCATTTCGGGTCGGGAATGCCGTAGACGGCGCACTCGAGCACCGCGGGGTGGGTCATGAGCGCCTGCTCGACCTCGGTGGAGTACACGTTCTCACCACCGGTCACGATCATGTCCTTCGCCCGGTCGACCAGGAACAGGAAGCCCTCGTCATCGATCCAGCCGACATCGCCGGTGTGGTACCACCCGTCGCGAA
>JAURCL010000015.1 GCA_030828465.1 Acidimicrobiales bacterium
AATCGTCCGTTGCGGAATCGTCGGAGCCGCAAGCGGACAGGGTCAACGCCCCCACCGCGGCCATAGCGAGCATCTTCTTCATCGACCTTTTCCTTGGGTTGAGGGGCATGCGACGGTGGTAATTCTAAACAAAGTTCAGTTACGCGGCAAACGTGTGCCTTACGAGTCCCGCAGTTGCGCCTTTTGCACCTTGCCGAGGGCATTTCGGGGAAGGGCCTCCACCCGACGGATCTCTCTCGGGCGCTTGTGGGATGAGAGCGTCGCGCCGACGAGTGCGATCAGGTCATCCTCGACGACATCGCCGACCACGAAGGCGACGATCCGCTCCCCGAGATCGTCATCCGGCAGTCCGACGACCGCGGCCTCCACCACACCGGGATGACCTGCGATCGCCGCCTCGATCTCACCGGCTCCCACTTTGAAACCACCTGTCTTGATGACATCGAGAGAGGTGCGCCCCACGATGCGATGGAATCCATCGACCCCGATCACGGCCGAGTCGCCGGTTAGGAACCACCCGTCCGCCGTCATGCACGCCGCTGTCACCTCGGGCCGACCGAGGTAGCCATCCCCGAGCGTCGGACCCCTCACCTCCAGCGAGCCGATCGTCTCGCCATCGGGGGCGATGATCTCTCCATCGTCGCCCCGTAGACGGGTCTCGACTCCGGGGAGCGCGAGGCCGACGTGACCGGGACGTCGCTCACCATCCGCGCGGGTACTCACGGTGATGAGCGTCTCGGTCATTCCGTAGCGCTCGACGGGCGCTGTTCCCGTGAGCTCTCCTAGTCGCTCGAAGACCGCGACGGGCAGCGGGGCCGAACCCGACACGAGCAGACGGGCCGAGCGGAGGGCTTCCGCGCTCGCGGTGTCGGCCACCAGCCGCAACCACACGGTCGGTACACCGAAATAGAGCGAGCCCTGCGCAGCCGCGTACGCCTCGGGGGTCGGTCGACCGGTGTGGACGAGGGAGCAACCAACGCGAAGGGCGCCGATGACGCCGAGCACCAGACCGTGAACGTGGAACAGCGGCAAACCGTGAACGAGTCGGTCATCCGGGGTCCAGCCCCAGGCATCGCGGAGTCCGTCGAGACAGGCGGCGATCGACGACTCGGGAAGGAGCACCCCCTTCGGCGGCCCGGTGGTTCCCGAGGTGTAAACGATGAGGCTCGCGTCGAGCGGAGCGATCCCATCAACGGGGGTGACCGCCCCCGATCGCTCGGCGATGACTGGGAGGTCGACATCGGGCCAGCCGTGCTCTCCTAACACTGCCCGGGCACCCGAGTCGCGGATGATGTGGCCTCGCTCTCCGACGCCCGAGTCATCAGCGATCGGAACCAGTGGCGCACCGGCTCGCAGAGCCGCGACGACCGCGATGACCGTGTCGAGGGTCGCCGAGGCTCGGACCGCGACGGGCACGCCTTGGGTCAGCCGCTCAGCGAGCCGGTCTGCTCGTTCCAGCAGCTCCGACGCTGACGAAGCCTCCGCAGCGATGACGATGTCGAGCGCGCTCCCCGTGGCGGCGTGGTCGAGGAGTCCGGTCAGCAAGTCCACACGAACAGCATCGCCGACCGGAGCAGCGAGCGAAGCACCACCCCCCCGACACCCAAAAGGCCGCAGGAATTGACACAAGAAAAGAATGGACAAAGAAAACTTTGTGTCATAAAATGTGCGCATGGCGTACGTCACCCAAAGCGAACCCGAATCCCCCGCCCACAGCGGATCCGGGGATCCGGAACTCGAGGCGCGCTTCCTCGAACTCATCGACGCCGATGAGCGCATCGAGCCGACCGACTGGATGCCTGAGCGTTACCGCTCCACCCTCATCCGCCAGATCGCCCAACACGCCCACTCCGAGATCATCGGCATGCAGCCCGAGGGGGCGTGGCTGACCCGGGCCCCGTCGCTGCGCCGCAAGGCGATTCTCACCGCAAAAGTGCAGGACGAAGCCGGTCACGGCCTCTACCTCTACGGGGCTGCCGAGACACTCGGCATCGACCGGTCAGAGCTCCTCGACCGGCTCCACACCGGCCGTCAGAAGTACTCCTCGATCTTCAACTACCCCACACCCACCTGGGCCGATATCGGCGCCATCGGCTGGCTGGTCGACGGAGCCGCCATCATGAACCAGGTGCCCCTGTGTCGGTGCTCCTACGGCCCGTACGCGCGGGCGATGATTCGCATCTGCAAGGAGGAAAGCTTCCATCAACGGCAGGGCTACCAGATCATGATGACGCTCGCTCAGGGCTCGGCTGATCAACATCGCATGGCCCAAGACGCCCTCGATCGTTGGTGGTGGCCGTCGATCATGATGTTCGGCCCGTCCGACGCCGCCTCGATCCACTCCTCGCAGAACACGCGTTGGGGTATCAAGCGCTTCAGTAACGACGAGATCCGCCAACGCTTCATCGACTCGACCGTCCCTCAAGCCGAACTCATCGGCCTCACGATTCCCGACCCCGACCTCACCTGGAACGCCGAGCGAGGCTCCTACGACTACGGCGAGATCGATTGGGACGAGTTCAACCGCGTCATCGCCGGTGACGGCCCCTGCAACGCCGAGCGCATCGAGCGCCGCGTCACCGCCCACGAGGACGGCTCTTGGGTGCGCGAAGCCGCCCTCGCCCACGCCGAGAAAGAGCGCGCCCGCCGCGAAGAGGTGGCGGCGTGAGCGCCTGGCCACTCTGGGAGGTGTTCGTGCGGGCTCGACGGGGTGTCAGTCATGTCCACGCCGGCACCGTTCACGCTCCCGACGCTGAGATCGCTCTCCAGAACGCGCGCGACCTGTTCACGCGACGGTCTGAGGGCGTCAGTCTCTGGGTGGTCCGCTCGAGCGATATCACCGCCTCCAGCGGAGACGACCGCGCATCGCTGTTCGAACCCGCCGAGGACAAAACGTTCCGGCATCCGAGCGACTTCGAACTTCCCGACGCCGTCTCCCACATGTGACCGGCGGTTAGCCAGCATGCAGACTCCCCTGCTCACCTTCATCCTCCGCCAGGGCGATCGGTCGCTGGTGCTCGCCCAGCGCCTCCTCGAGTACATCACGCGGTCACCCGAGATCGAGGAGGACATGGCCCTCTCCAATATCGCCCTCGACCTCATCGGACAGGCGAGGATCCTCTACACCTACGCCGGGGAATTCGAGGGCCTCGGCCACGACGAGGACCATTTCGCCTTCCAGCGAGACCCCGACCAGTTCCTCAGCCCCATCCTCGTGGAGCGCCCCAACACCGACTTCGCTCACGTCATCGTCCGCCAGTTCCTCCATGACGCCTTTGCGGTTCCTTTGTGGGCACGGCTCGCCGTGAGCAGCGACACGACCCTTGCCGGGCTCGGAGCCAAGGCCTCGAAGGAGGCCGCCTACCACCTCCGTCATTCATCAGCCTGGGTGATCCGCCTCGGCGATGGAACCGACGAGAGCCACGAGCGGGCGTGCGACGCGCTCAATGCCCTCTGGCCGTGCACCGAGGAGTTGTTCGAGATCGACGAGATCGACGCCGAGCTCTTCACCGCCGGCGTCTCCCCCGACCCGACCGCGCTGCGAGGCGAGTGGGACCGGACCGTCGACGAGGTGCTCGCTGCCGCCACCCTCACGCGGCCGGTGCCGCCAACCCCTGCGGTCACCGGAGGCTTGAGTGGACTGCACGAAGACGACTTCGACCGCCTCATCGGCGAGATGCAGGAACTCGCGCGCGCCCACCCCGGAGTCGAGTGGTGAGCGCGGATACCGCGCCGTCACCGGCCGCGGTCGAGGCGATCGTCCTCGCCGTGGAGGACCCCGAACTCCCCCACGTCACCATCGGCGAACTCGGGATGGTGCGCTCCGTGACGATCGACGAGGCGAACGGCATCGAGGTGGTGCTCACACCCACCTACACCGGCTGCCCCGCCACCGAGCAGATTCGAGACGATGTCGTCGCGGCCCTCGCCGAGAATGGACATTCCGCCACCGTTCGCTTCGCCATGAGCCCGCCGTGGACGACCGACTGGATCACCGAGACCGGCCGTCGCAAACTGAGAGAAGCCGGCATTACGCCTCCCGGCCATCTCGGGCCGTCGACGGTCAGCGTGACCCTTCGCCAGACCGACCCGACCTGCCCCCGTTGCGGAAGCCACGAGTCGAGGCTGGTATCGGAGTTCGGCGGCACGGCGTGCAAGTCGAGCCATGTCTGCACCACCTGCCTCGAGCCGTTCGAGCGGTTCAAGGCGATCTGAGAAGGGGCGCCGATGGAGGGCTTCACCACACTCACCGTGGCCGATGTCGAGTACGACACCGACGAGAGCGCGCTCATCACCTTCGCCGAGCATCTCCCATTCCGGCATGGCCAGCACCTCGTGCTTCGACGAGAGATCGAGGGCGAGGAGGTTCGCCGCAGCTACTCGCTCTGCTCCCGAGCGCCCAATGGGGCACTCAGGATCGGTGTGAAGCGGGTGCCCGAGGGTCTCATGTCGACCTGGCTGACCCGCGAGGTGCGACCGGGCGACCAGATCGAGGCGCTCGCTCCATCGGGCAACTTCACCCATGAACCCGCCACGGACTCCGTGGAGCGCCACATGATGATCGCGGCGGGGAGCGGGATCACGCCGATCTTCTCGGTGATGGCGACAGTTCTCGCCGAGCGACACGACGCCGAGGTCGACCTCCTCTACATCAACCGAGCATCCAACTCGACCATGCTGATCGACGACCTTGAGGACCTCCGCGACGCCCATCTCGGCCGCGTCAGGATCACCTACGCCTTCACGCGCGAAAGCGGAGACGCCGCTCTGCTCTCGGGGCGGCCCGACCGGAACCGGCTCGAGGAACTCATCACCGCTGGTCTCATCCGCGCCGATGTCGACCACGCCTGGCTCTGCGGCCCGCTCGCTCTCGTCGAGGATGCGCGAGCCGCGCTGATCCACCACGGCATGCCCTCCGAGCGCGTTCATTTTGAGCTCTTCGGCACCGACGGCCGAGCCAAGCGCTCGGTGACCTCGGAGGCTCGGTCGGCGACCGTCGTCGCCAGCGGCCGGGCGACGCTGCACGGACGCGAGTCCGGTTTCGAGGTTCACGAGGGCGAATCGATCCTTGACGCTGTCCGACGGGTGCGACCCGACACCCCGTTCTCCTGTCAGGCAGGGGTGTGCTCGACCTGTCAAGCGCGGTTGTTGTGCGGCGAGATCGAGATGCAGGTCAACTATGGACTCACCGAGTCCGAGATCGCCCGCGGACTCGTTCTGACCTGCCAGTCGCACGCCACCGGCGCCGACGACATCGTCGTCGATTTCGACGTCTGAACGGGCTGGGCCGTCGCGCCAATCGACAGGGAGAGTCAGTCGGGCTCCGCGAACCGTCGAGGCTGAACCGCCGCGGAATCAGCCTCCGGGGCCCACTCCACCACGCGATCTCGCTCCGCCTCTCCGCGCACCGCAACCGCGGAGTGCAGTGACGACGCCACGCGCCGCGCCTCAAATCCCGACCAGTCGGGCGGCAGTAAACCGGCGGGCAGGCCGGGGTCGGCGAGAACGATCCGCCGGAACTCAGCGACGACGAGCAAGCGCAACTTGAGTGCGAGCCGGTCATCGATCGGCGGCATGTCGAGCAGCGGCGAGAAACCGGCGACGAAGCCCGCGTAGCGCTCCTCGAACATCTCAAGCGAGCTGCTGCGCCGAGCGAGCGCACCATCGTCGAGCACTCCGGGGAGGTCCCCGAGTTCGCCACGGGTGAGGAGCACCCCACCCGGTCCGCCGGAGCGATCCCGAACCCGGGCGATGACCTCCGCGGTAGCGGCGAGATCGACCGTCGCCGAGACCAACACGCCGGGCGCGACACTTCCGAAACCCGCCCACCCGAGCTCGCTCCGAAGTTGGGCCCGCTCGGCCTGGGTCCCCTCGTTCGGGTCGATCACCACCACTGTCCATTCGCCATCCCAATCCGGCGAGGCAGCTTGATAGATCCTCCGGTCGGCCTGTCGGAACACCCCGACCGACTCGCGCGAGACGCCGTAGTAGGCCCGGCCCGAGCGTCGTTCCACGGCCAGCAGGCCGTCCCCGACAAGGCGACTCAAGGAGGTTCGGGCAAGCCGGTCGTTCACGCCGAAGGACTCGAGCAGAGCCCCGACGGACCGAACCGACACGCGGCCGGTGGTGCCGAGAAGATCGCCGAACAGGGTGACGATCAGGTTCCGCGCGCTCGGTGCACCATCGCTCGTCGACGCCTCAGCGAGCCACCGCTCGGGCGCGGCGCCCGCGGGAACGCCGATCGACGCGGAGGACGTGTTCACCCGACCATTCTCCCGTCTTCCCCGCTCTTTGACACAGCGAATGCGAATTGCTGCTTGCGTAGATAAAGAAGTCTTTATATTCTTTCCGCATGATCATCGATCATGAGCATCGACCGGACTTCGACGCGAGCATCACCGCGCTCCGCGCGATCGCCGAACCGACCCGACTTCGCATCGTTGCGTTGCTCAGACACGGGGAATGCTCGGTGACCGACCTGTGCGAGATCCTCGGACAATCCCAACCCCGAATCTCCCGTCACCTCCGACTCCTCCACGAAGCCGGGGTGATCACCCGCCATCGAGAAGGCACCTGGGCCTTCCATCGGCTCGCCAACTCCCCCACCCTCGCCCCGCTGATCGCCGCCGCTACCCCCGATCACGATGACCAGACCCTGCGAGTCGATCTCGAACGCCTCGGCGAGGTCCGGGTCCGGCGAGCAGCCGCCGCGCACGACCACTTCGCGGCGGTCGCTCCGCTCTGGGACACCGAACGGTCGCTCCTTGTCGAGGACGACATCATCGAGGCGCGCCTGTTGGAATCGATCGGCGACGGACCCTTCGACACGGTCGTCGATGTCGGCACGGGCACCGGACGGATGCTGGAACTCCTCGCCGACCGAGCCGAACGGCTCATCGGACTCGACGCGAACCACTCGATGCTGTCGGTCGCGCGCGCCAACCTCGACCGGGCCGGCATCCACCACGCCGAGCTGCACCACGGTGACCTGCACAACCCCCCGGTCGGGATCGACGGCGGTGACCTCGTCATCGTGCACCAGGTGCTCCACCACCTCGATGACCCCGACCGATCGCTCTCCCACATCTCGCGCCTGATCCGGCCCGGAGGACGCCTCGTGATCGTCGACCTCGCACCCCACAACGACGAGACGATGCGAACGCGCCACGCCCATCGCCGTCTCGGCTTCAGCACCGAGCAGATCGACGGCTGGCTCGCCGAAGCCGGCTGCTCCGAACCGTCAGTCGACATCCTGCGCCCCGACGGAGCCTCCACCGGCCGGCTCACCGTGATGATCTGGACCGCGGAGCGCCTCACCGAGACCTCCGAGAGCCGGCGATGAACCCCTCCTCGGTGCACCTCTCCTACGAGGTCTTTCCCGCCCGCGAGCCGTCCACCGCCGCCCTCGACCACGTCATGACCTCCATGGCAGACCATCAGGCCGAACTCGTTTCGGTCACCTTCGGCGCAGGAGGAACTTCCAGCGCACGATCCCTCGACACGGTCCGCCGTGCCGCGGAGATCGCTCGCTGCCGGGTTGCCGCCCACCTCACCTGTGTCGGCCGAAGCCGAGCCGAAGTGCTCGCCACGGCCGAACGACTGCTGGATGCCGGCGCATCCGGCCTCGTTCTATTACGCGGCGATCCTCCGGAGGGTATGAGTGCGCCGTATCGGGCACATCGGAATGGTTTCGCGAGCACCTCCGAGTTTGTTGGAGCGATCCGAGATCGGGCCGACCAGCGCCACGAACCCGTAAAAATCGTGGTGAGCGGCTACCCCGAGGTGCACCCTTCCTCGCCGTCGCTCGCCCACGATCTCGATCTGTTGGCAGCGAAGGAGGCGGCGGGCGCGGACTCATTCACGACGCAGATGTGTTTCGATGCCGACACCGTTCTGCGTTATCGGGACGCCGTTGAGCGTCGGGGAATCTCCCTCGAGATGTCAGTCGGCGTGATGCCGCTCATTCCCGCCGACCGAATTGCGCTGATGGCGAGAAGATGCGGGACTCGTATCCCCGATCACCTCCTCGAACAAACCACGGTGAGCACCGAGGCCCCCGAGGCCACAGCCACTGAGATCGCAGTTGACTTCATCGAGCGTCTCAGGCGGGAAGGGCTCAACCGGTTCCATCTGTACACCCTCAACCGTCGCGATCCGTCCGTCGCCATCGCGTCGCAGGTCTGTGAACCGGCGGAGCTACTCACATGAGCGCACCATCACTTCGCGAGGCTGCGGCCGAGCGCATCCTCGTGATCGATGGAGCGATGGGCACCGAGGTCCAGAGCCGCGGACTCGTTGAGGCGGACTTCCGAACCGGCGACCTCGTAGCGCATGAGGGCCAACTCGCCGGCAACAACGACCTGCTCTCGCTCACGCGACCGGACGTCGTCGCCGACATCCACCGCTCCTATCTCAACGCCGGTGCCGACATCATCTGCACCAACACCTTCAGCTCCACCTCGGTCGCGCAGGCGGAGTACGGCCTCGCCCACCTCGTACGAGACCTCAACCTTGAGTCGGCGCGCATCGCGCGTCGCGTGGCCGACGAGATCACCACCGCCGATCGTCCGCGCTTCGTCGCCGGGGCGATCGGCCCGACCAATGTGACGCTGTCCATGTCCCCTCGGGTGGAGGATCCCGGCTATCGCGCCCTCGACTTCGCAGAGCTCACGGCGGCGTATAGCGAACAGATCGTCGCCCTCATCGATGGTGGGGTCGATCTCCTGCTCATCGAGACGGTCTTCGACACCCTCAACGCCAAGGCAGCGATCGTCGCGGCTCGCCGCGCGCGGCGAGCCGCGACGATCGCACCCGGGCTCATGATCTCGGGGACCATCACCGACCGGTCCGGACGCACCCTCTCTGGACAGACCGCACGGGCCTTCTGGCAGTCGGTGCGCCACGGCGACCCGGTGAGCATCGGATTGAACTGCGCCCTCGGCGGCGCCGAGATGCGGCCGCACATCGCCGATCTCGCTGCCGTCGCCGACACCCTGATCTGCGCCTATCCGAACGCAGGTCTGCCGAACGCCCTCGGCGGATACGACGAGGGCCCGGCAGAGACCGCCGGCATCCTCGGTGAGTTCGCCGGAAGCGGGCTGGTCAACATCGTGGGTGGATGCTGCGGCACGACGCCGGCCCACATCGCCGCGATCGCGGCTGCGGTGGCCGACCAGGCTCCTCGCGAGATACCTGAGCGTACGAAACACCTCACTCTCTCGGGGCTCGAACCGCTTGAGTTGACCGACGAGATCCCCTTCGTGAATATCGGCGAGCGGACCAATGTGTTCGGATCCGCGAAGTTCCGTCGACTGATCAAGGACGGCGACCACTCCGCCGCGGTCGAGATCGCGCGACAGCAGGTGGAGGCGGGCGCCCAAGCAATCGACGTCAACATGGACGAGGGCCTCATCGACTCGGTCGCCGAGATCACCACGTTCCTCCGACTCATCGCCGCCGAGCCCGACATCGCGCGCGTCCCCGTCGTCGTCGACTCATCGCGCTTCGAGGTGATCGAGGCCGGGCTCGCCTGTCTCCAGGGCAAATCGGTGGTGAACTCGATCTCCCTGAAGGCCGGCGAGGAGGAGTTCCTCTACCAGGCTCGAATCTGCCGCGATCATGGCGCCGCCGTGATCGTGATGGCCTTCGACGAGGACGGCCAAGCCGACACGGTCGAGCGGCGCGTGGAGATCTGCCGCCGGGCCCACCGCCTGCTCACCGAGGAGGTCGGGTTCGCCGAAGAAGACATCATCTTCGATCCGAACATCTTCGCCGTCGCGACCGGCATCGCCGAGCACGACCGCTACGGGCTCGACTTCATCGAGGCAACCGCGGAGATCCTCCGCTTCGCCCCGCGGTCGAATGTGTCCGGCGGAGTATCGAACCTGTCGTTCTCCTTTCAGGGCAACAATGTGGTCCGCGAGGCGATGCACTCGGTCTTCCTGGTTCACGCGATCCGCGCCGGGATGCGACTCGCGATCGTCAACGCCGGTCAGCTCGCCCTCTACGACGACCTCGACCCGCACCTTCGCGAACTCTGCGAAGACGTCGTCCTCGCCCGACGACCCGACGCTGCTGAGCGTCTTCTCGAGGAGGCGATCTCGTTCCGGGACGCCGCGGTCGGAGAGGCTGAGTCGACGGCCGCCGAGTGGCGCGGGCTCCCGGTCGCCGCCCGTCTCGCCCACGCGCTCCGCCACGGGATCGGCGAGCACATCGAGGTCGATGTCGAGGAGGCTCGCCTCGCCGCCTCCCATCCCGTCGACGTCATCGAGGGCCCACTGATGGACGGCATGAACGAAGTGGGCGATCTGTTCGGTGCCGGACGGATGTTCCTCCCCCAGGTCGTGAAATCCGCCCGCGTCATGAAGCAGGCCGTAGCGCACCTCACCCCGTACATCGAGGCAGCCCGGGTCGATGCCAACGAGGAGGACCGCTCGGTTGGCAGCGGCGCCCGCGTCCTGCTTGCCACGGTCGCCGGAGACGTCCACGACATCGGGAAGAACATCGTCGGGGTGGTGCTCGGCTGCGCCGACCACGAGATCATCGACCTCGGCGTCATGGTCGACACCCAGACGATCCTCGACACCGCCTCGGAGCGCCAGGTCGACATCATTGGCCTCTCCGGGCTCATCACCCCGTCGCTCGATCAGATGGTGGGCGTCGCCCGGGAGATGGAGCGCCGAGGGATGGACACTCCCCTCCTCATCGGCGGAGCCACCACAAGCCGTCTGCACACCGCGCTACGCATCGCGCCGGCGTACACCGGAGGCCCCGTCGTGCACGTCGCCGACGCCAGTCGCGCATCCGGGGTGATCAGCGCGCTCGCGAACCCCGAACGACGAGTCGCCTTCCTCGCCGAACTCGAAGCCGACTACCAGCGGGTGACCGATCGTTACGCCCAAGCCGAAACCGAGCGGCGCCGCCTCGACCTCGACTCGGCGAGAGCCAATGCCGCCCGACTCCACTTTGACGCCGAGACGGTCACTGCCCCCACGTTCACCGGTCATCGAACGGTCCGAGCCGATGTCGCCACGCTGCGCGCCTACATCGACTGGTCTCCCTTCCTCACCACCTGGGGTGTTCGCGGCAGGTACCCGGACGTGATGGACGACCCAGAGCTCGGCGAAACCGCTCGGTCGCTCATGGCCGACGCCGAGGCGATGCTCGACCGAATCATCAGCGAGTCGTGGTTCTCCCCCGTGGCGGAGGTCGGCTTCTGGCCCGCCCGCTCAACGGGGGACGACATCGAGGTACTCGCCGACGACGGTGCCGTGCTCGAGGTCCTGCACGGTCTCCGTCAGCAACTCGAGAAGTCGCCGACCTCTCACCGGCCGAACCTGTGCATCTCAGACTTCATCGCGCCCGCGGAAGAGGGAGTCATCGACCACATCGGCGCGTTCGTCGTGACGGTCGGACCGGAGGAGAACGACATCGCCGACCGCTTCGCCGCCGAAGGCGATGACTACTCCTCGATCATGGTGAAGGCGCTCGCCGACCGGCTCGCCGAGGCCTGGGCGGAGTACCTGCACCTCCTCGTGCGCCGCGACCTCTGGGGATACGCACCCGACGAGTGCCTCACCACCGATGAATTGATCTCGGAGGCCTACCGAGGCATCCGGCCGGCCCCGGGCTATCCCGCGCAGCCCGATCACTCCGAGAAGGAGATGATCATGCGGCTCCTCGACGCTGAGCGAACGGTCGGTGTGAGCCTCACCGAGTCGTGGGCGATGTGGCCGGGGTCGACCGTCTCGGGGCTCTTCCTCGCTCATCCCGATGCCGTCTACTTCGGCGTCGGTCGCGTCACCCGGGAGCAGGTCGAGGACTACAGCGTGCGCAAGGGCCTGACGCTCATCGACACCGAGCGGATCCTCGCCCCGGTGCTCGCCTACGAACCCGAGTAGGGCCGCTCAGGCCTCGTACTCGTGCTCAGCGCTCGGATAGCGACCCGCCTCGACGTCCTCACGGAAGGCGACCGCCGCCTCGTGCAGGGTGCCGGCGAGATCGGCGTAGCGCTTCACGAACCGAGGGATGCGTCCCGTCGTCAGTCCGGCCCAATCGCTCCACACCATCAACTGACCGTCGCAGCCCGGTCCGGCGCCGACGCTGATGGTCGGAATCGAGAGCTCTGCTGTCACCTCGGCCGCCACGGAGGAGGGCACCATCTCGAGAACCAGGGCGAACGCTCCCGCCTCCTCGACAGCACGCGCATCAGCGAGCAGGTCAGACGCGGCCTCACCGCGACCCTGGATGAGATGACCACCGAGGCCGTGCTCGCTCTGCGGGGTGAACCCGACGTGACCCATGACCGGGATGCCCGAGGTGACGATCCGACGGATTTGCTCGGCGCTGCGCCGGCCTCCCTCGAGCTTCACCGCGTGAGCGGAGGTCTCCTTCATGAACCTCATCGCGGTTCGTAGCGCCTCCTCCGGTCCGTTCTCGTAGGAACCGAAGGGCAGATCGGCAACCACCAAGGCACGGCGAGCCGCTCGCGCGACCGCTCGGGTCAGCGGGATGAGCTCATCGACGGTGACCGGAAGCGTCGTGTCGTAGCCGAACACGATGTTGCCCGCGGAGTCCCCGACGAGAAGGAAGTCGATACCGGCCCGGTCGAAGATCCCGGCCGTGAGGAAGTCGTAGCTGGTCAGCCCGGTAATCCGGATTCCCTGCTCCTTGGCCCGAGCGAAGTGCCTGACCCGGACTCGTTTTTGCCCGTCCTCGGAGCCCGTCGCGCCGCCGTAGGCGGGGATCTCCCCCATGGCCTCGTCGCCCGTCATGACGACACGCTATTGGGAGGGGGCCACATCGGCGACGGGCGACCAGAACCTTCACGTTCGCACGAGGTCCTTGCGCTGCGCGCTGGGGCCGACAAATATGTCCGTACATGAACGTCCTACCGGATCAACTCCCCTTCTGGATCGCCGGTCCCCTCCTCGGGCTCCTGGTGGTCGGCCTCTTCGTGGTCGCCAACCAGCCCCTTGGAGCATCCGGCGCCTATCTGCAGACGATGAAGGCAGCGAAAGGCGACACCGACACCGTGAGTTGGCGGGTCTGGTACTTCGGCGGCATCTTCGTCGGGGGCGCCTTAGCCACCATCCTCGGTCCCGGTATCGAGATCCGCCGCGGGTACGACGCGATGTCGAACGCTGGTTGGTCACCGATCTTCATCGCGATCGTCGTCCTCGCCGGAGCGATCGTCATGGGCTACGGAGCCCGCATGGCCGGCGGCTGCACCTCTGGACACGGCATCTGCGGAACCGCCCAACGCTCACCCGCGTCGTGGGCGTCCACCGCGACCTTCATGGCGACAGCCGTCGTCGTGACCGGAATTCTCACCCTTCTCACGGGGGGTGACCTCTGATGGGAAACCGAATGAACCTCGTCGGCGGCCTCTTCGGGGCCGGATTCGGCTTCGTGCTTGCCGCAGCCCGGCTCCATGAGTACGACACCATCCACGAGACCCTCAAGTTCGAGAGCCCGTACGTGTTCGGCCTGATGGGTTTCGCCATCGGCATCTCGTTGCCGCTCCTGTGGATCCTCGAGCGTCGACAGGTTGAGACCGTCTACGGCGGCCGCCTGACCCTCTCTCGCTCGCGCATCGAGCGCCACCACATCGTCGGTGGCGCCCTCTTCGGAGCGGGCTGGTCGATAGCGGGAACCTGCCCGGCACCGGCACTCGCCATGCTCTCATCGGGCGCCACCTACGGCGCGGTCGCCGTGGTCGGGCTGTTCATCGGACTTTGGCTGCGGGATCGCCAGGTAGCGGCAGGAGCCACAACGCCGTCGATCGGTGACGGAGAGCACCGAGATCTGCGGACCACACCGCTCGGCTCCTAGGCCGCGCTCAGCGCTCGTAGAGCGCCGGTCGCTCCGCGCGGGGGATCTCGACCCGCTCACCACGCGATACGGCTTCGACGAGGGCCCCAGCCACCACATTGGCCATCAACCCGTCCCAGGCCGACGGGCCGGTGGCCCCTCCCGCCGAAGCTGCAGCGACCCAGGCCGTCAACTCGGTGAGATAAGCCGCGGAGAAATGCTCGGGCCAGTTCGCCGAGACCTTCGCCACTCGGGCGCCCGACGACCACATATCGACCGCCGAACCTTCGCTTGTTCGCGCCGTGCCCTCCGAACCGATCACCTCGGCGACCACCCGATACCCATAAGCCGACGACACGTTCACGTCGAGGAGCGCCACCGCTCCTCCTGCAAGGTCGAGGCGCGCGGACACAAACCTCACCGCACCCGCATCGACCTCGGGCGATCCGGCCGCGAAGGGAACCGCACTCGCTGACACCGACTCCACCTCCGCCCCCGAGAGAAGGCGGGCCGAATGGATGTCATGGATCATCGACTGGGTGATCACCCGTTCCGCCGACACCCCCGGAGCCCACGGAGCCGGATTGACGTGCGTGGAGCGCACAGCGACCACCTCTCCAAGCGCCCCAGAGAGCCGGAGGGCTGCCAGCGAGGCGTGCCCCTCGTCGAACTCGCGCATGAACCCCACCTGGACCAGCCGGCCTCCGCTCGCGACCTCGGCATCGACTACCGATCGAGCATCGGTGACCGTGGTGGCGAGCGGCTTCTCGCACAGGCACGGCTTGCCCGCTTGGACCGCCGCGACCGCGAATCCCGCGTGTGAATCATCCGGGGATGCAATGACGACAGCGTCGACGCCGGGAGTGGCGATGAGTCCCATCGGGTCATCGAACTCGTCGGCTCCCACCGCCTCGGCCACCGCGCGGCGGCGACCAGCATCAGGATCACTCACCGCGACCACCCTCGCCGACCCGATCCGCTCGCTCAGCAAACGGGCGTGCACCTCGCCCATCATTCCGGTGCCAATCACACCGACCCGAAGAGCGCTCATGCGCGCCTGCCGACAACCACCGTGTCGAGCGCGACCGCCGCGGAGCCATCCGCCGCGATGACCGGCCGCTCAGCCACCTCCGCCCTATCGATGGCCAATCCCATCGGTTCCAGTGCCGCGAGAACACCGGGGACCGTGGTCAACACCTCCGCCATCTGGGGTCCACCGGTGCCGCGCTCCAGGTTCTCGACGTCATGACCCACCACGACGAGCCGGCCGCCCGGCGCCACCGCGCGAGCGGCGCCCTCGATGATCAGCGGCAGTTCAGCCGCCCCAAGGTGCAGATACACGATCAACACCAGGTCATAACCCTCCGACGTCGGGACATAACTCGTGAGGTCCGCCACCTCGGTCTCCAGTCGAACGTCCCGTGCCTCGGCGGCCCGAAGCGCCTTGTCGAGGCCAACCGATGAGAAGTCGACCGCGGTGACCTCCCAGCCGCGCTCAGCGAGCCAGAGCGCATTGCGACCCTCGCCGGCGGCGAGATCGAGCGCCCTCCCCGGCGCGAGCGGAGAGCAGATCGCCTCGACGAACACGTTCGGTCCCGCCGACCACACGAGATCGGTTCCGGCGTATCTCTCATTCCAACCGGCGGCATCCATACCCACTCCTCAGCGACCCAGCCGCACCCGCGACCCCCTCGACACCGCCGACGGTAGTGGCGAACCTCGACACGCGCGGACTCAGGCGTGACCGGTGACCGCTGAAACCGGATCCGGAGGCTCCGCCGCCACCGAGGGGCCGCGACGAGCCCGCCACTCAGGTCCAGCGAGCACCAGGGCAGCCACGACCAGGATCGTCATGAGCACGGCGCAGACGAGATAGGCGACGAGGCGACCATGGAACTCGTAGAGCCAACCGGCAAGCACCGCCACAACTCCCGCGGTGAGCGTCTGGAAGCCACCGAGAAGACCCTGCGCGCTTGCGTGCCGCGAATCGGGCGTCACCATGCCCACGGCGACCCCGGTGCTCGAGACGGTGAGACCGTCGCTCACGGCGTGGAACATGCAGACCACGAAGATCAACACGGCTGTCGGCATGACTCCGTAGAGCGCCATGAACACCGCGCCGAGCAGAAGGCCAAGCGGACCGAGCCGGAACGGGCCAACCCGCTGAGCGAGTCGGCCGCCGAACTCCCCGAGGAAGATCAGCGGCAGAGCAAACAAGGTGATACCGAGGTTCGCCAGCCACTCGCTCGCACCGAGGTCGTCGAGCACCACCGCCCACAGCGCGTCGAAGGTCCCGATCATCATGAACAGCGCGCCGCCCATGCACATGGCTCCCACCAGCGGTCGAATCGAAAGCAGATCGAGCGCGAGACGCGACTCACGACCGCTCGGCACTGACTCATCGACCCGCACTCGAGCAACCAGGGGCAGACAGGCCAAACTCGCGACCGAGATCACGATGAACGGCGCCTCGATCCCGAGCGGGCCGACGAGCAGGGCCGAGACCGCCGGTCCCGCGGCGAAACCGGCGACGTCAGCGGCCAGCAATAGCCCAAGATTGTCCCCGAGTCGGTGCGGGTCGCCAAGAATGACGATTCGCCGTATCGCCGGCATGGTCATGCCGAGACCGATTCCCGAGATGAATCGCCCGGCGAGCAGCACCGACAGCGTCGACCCGAATCCGAGCAGGAGCAGTCCGACGACGTTGACGACAAGACCGAGGAACACGAGCCGTCTCGCGTGTCCTCGATCGGCGATCGGCGCGAGGAGTATCTGGCTGAGGAACGACGAGCCGAACCCGATCCCGACGATGAGCCCGAGACGGCTCTCGCTGATCCCGTACTCGAACCGGAAGTCGTCGAGCACGGTGAACATCACCCCGTAGCCCGAAGCCATAATCGCCGTGAGAAGACCGAAGGTGAGCACCCGGGCCCGGGTCATCACCGGGGCAGGGGCTGCGAGGGTCACCTGCGGAGACTAACGGTCGAGGTCCGGCTCACCGGATGCGGATGCTCAAGCACGTAACACATCCCTCGAGCCGGATGAACTCGGAGATGTCCACCTCGATCACCTCGAGTCCGCGATCGCGGAGCATCCGAGCGGTCTCGGGCGCGGAGTGGGCCATCAGCACCGTGCGGTCATCGATCACCACGACATGGGCGCCGTCCTCCTCGGGCACCGCGATGAACCGCTCGAAGGCATCCGCGTCATCGACGAACGGCTCGAAGCCGATGACCGTTCCATCGGGCAGAGCCGTCACGGCCGACTTGAGGTGGAGGACGCGACTGACCGGCACCCCCACCACCTCCCATCCCCTCGGAGCGAGCAGTCGAGCGAGTTCGTCCACTCCCTCAGCGTCGGTTCGACCCCCGATTCCGACGTAGGCGCGTTTCCCGATCTTCAGCACGTCGCCACCGTCGAGGCGACCGGACGCGAGGTCAACCGTCTCGATACCGGCGAGCCGCCCGAGCGCCGTGGCCGTGCCCGTAACCTCCGGCTCGCGGCTCGGCGCTCCCGGCCGGGTGAGAACGGCGAGGCGGTCGAACATCACCGCGGTGTCCTCGACGAACACCGCGTCGGGGCAGTCATCAGCCGGATCGACGCTCATGATCCGCCAACCGAACCCTTCGAGGGTCGCCACGTAGGCAGCCCACTGGGCACGGGCCCGCTCGAGGTCGATCTCGGTGCGCTCGAGATGGGTCACGATTCCCTCGGCGAGGCGTGGGCCGGGTGCTCTGACGAGCGCCGTCGTCACGCGGTCTCTGAGCTGCACAGGGCCGAGTATGGCCGATCGGTAGTGTCGCCGGCGTGGGGACCATGCTCCGGGCGAACCTCGTCGTCGCCTCGGGAACGGCCCTGTCGAGGTTGACCGGGCTCGCCCGAGTGCTCGCCTTCGCCTACGTGATCGGCCAGACCTCGCTCGCCGATGCGTACAAGTTGGCGAACGAGACGCCGAACATCGTCTACGACCTCCTGCTCGGAGGTGTCCTTTCGGCAACTCTGGTGCCGATCTTCACCTCCCTCGGCTGGGGATCCGATGACTGCGAGGACCCCGCGGCACGACGTCGCTCCACCGAAGCCGTGGTGACCGCCGCGGTCGCGGGAGTCGTGATTGTGACCGTGTTGGCCGTCGCGCTGGCACCGTGGATCTTCCGGCTGTACAGCCTCTCCATCGGCGATGGAGTCGACCCCGAGGTGTTCCGCTCTACCGGCACCACCCTGGCGCGCTTCTTCCTGATCCAGATCCTCTTCTATGGCCTGACCGGGATCGCCAACGCGCTCTTGAACAGTCGCCGGAGGTTCCTCGCTGCCTCGTGGTCGCCGGTCGCCTCGAACCTGATCATCATCATCAGCCTGCTCACCCTGCCCGGAGCCGGTTCGCGGGCCTGGCAACTCTCCGAGGTGGCCACCGACGGTCGCCTCCGACTGACACTCGGTCTCGGCGCGACCGTGGGGATCGCCACGATGGCGGTGATCGTGGTTCCCGCGGTACGGAGGTCCGGGGTACGCCTGCGCCCCCGACTCGACCTCGGGGATCCCGCCGTTCGACGACTCGCCGCCATGAGCGGGTGGACGCTCGGGTTCGTCCTCGCCAACCAGGTGGCCCTCGTGGTCGTTCGGAACCTCGCTGAACCCGGTTCCTCCCTCGCCTCGGCCTACTTCGACGCCTTCACCTTCTTCGTCCTCCCCCACGGTCTCCTCGCCGTCTCCGTCGCAACGACGTTCCAACCCGAGTTGGCTTCGGCGGTCGCCAAACGCGACCGAGACGCCTTCGCGGAGCGGTTCACGACCGGCCTGCGGGCGATCATCGCGTTGACCGCTCCGGCCGCGGCGCTCATCTTCGTGCTCCGCCAACCGCTGATCAGCGGCCTGATGGAGCGGGGCCGCTTCGACGAGGTCGCCGTCACCAACACCACCGAGGCGCTCGCTGGGCTCTCACTCGGTTTGGTCGGATTCAGCGTGTACCTCTTCTCTCTGCGCGGCTACTACGCGCATCACGACACCCGCACCCCGTTCGTGCTCAACGTCGGCGAGAACCTCGCCAACATCGTGTTCGCACTCCTGCTCGTCGGGCCACTCGGCGTCCTCGGCCTTGGGCTCGCCCACTCGGTCGCGTACGCATTGGCGGCGATCGCCGCGCTCCTCGTGCTCGGCACCCGCGTCGGCCGCCCCCTCGTCGGTGAACTCGTGGGAACGCTGTGGCGGGTCGGGCTCGCCGCCCTGCTCGCCGCCGAGGTGGCCTGGGTTCTGAGCCGGGTCCTCGACACCTCGTCGCCGACAGCGAGCCTGCTCGCCACAGCGACCGCCGGAATCGGCGGCCTCCTTGCCTACCTCCTCGGTCTCATCTTGCTTCGCTTCTCGGGCGCGCGGGAGAGCCTCAACCGGGCAGTACGACGAGGTCGTCCCGATGGATGACCTCGTGGGTCATCCCAGCGGGCAGGTCGGCTGTTCTCCGACCGACGACTCCCCGAAGGTCGGCGGCTGAGGCGGCCACCATGCCTCGGGCGAACACAACGCCACCCTGATCGGCCACCTCAACAGTGCTGCCGTTCTCGAACTCCCCCGTGACGCTCACGACCCCCGCGGGCAGGAGACTGGTGGAGCGGGTGGAGATCGCTGTGCGAGCGCCGTCGTCGACGGTGATACGACCCCCCACTTCGGCGGCAAAGGCGATCCAGAGCTTGCGGGCCGGCAGGCGGCGATCGTGGGCGTCGAATGTGGTGCCGACCTCGGCACCGGCGACCGCGTCGACGAGCACCCCATCTCGCGAGGCGCGGGCGATCACCGTGCGAACACCCGACCAGGAAGCGATTCGGGCAGCGGACAGCTTCGACGCCATACCGCCAGAGCCGCGTCCACTCCCGCCTGATGAGGTCGCGATCGCCAGTAGCGGATCATCGGCGGCGACTCGCGTCACCAGACTCGCCGAGGCATCGGCGCGAGGATCGGCGGTGTGAAGCCCGTCGAGATCGGTGAGGAGCACCAGCACGTCAGCCGACAGGTTGTGGGCGAGCAGCGCAGCGAGGCGATCGTTGTCGCCGTAACGGAGCTCGGAGGACGCGATCGCATCGTTCTCGTTGACCACCGGCACACATCCGAGTTCGAGGAGGCGACCGAGGGTCTGGCGAGCGTGCAGATACTGGGTGCGGTCGACGAAGTCATGAGGGTCGAGAAGCACCTGCGCCCCGATGAGGCCATGACCCTCGAGCACCTCGTTGTAGACCTGCATCAGCCGAGCCTGCCCGACCGCGGAGACGGCCTGCAGCGTCTCCATGTCACTGGGGCGGGAAGGGAGGCCAACGGCGGGAACACCGGCGGCGACAGCGCCTGAGGACACGACGACCACATCGTGCCCATCGCGTCGCAGCCGGGCGACATCAGCGCAGAGCGCGACGATGGCATCCCGGTCGACACTGCCGGAGTCGGTGGTGATCGAGGAGGTGCCGATCTTGGCGACGACCCTCATCGCGAGCCTCCGATATCGCTTCGATACTCGAAGCTGAACTCCCCAATCCAGATGACGTCACCATCGGCGACCCCGGCTCGCGTCAGCATCCGGTTGACGCCGAGACGCTCGAGGCGCTCATCGATGTAGGCGAGCGCCTCCGCAGTGGTGACATCGTTCAGGGCCACCACCCGCTCGACATCGCGACCGACGAGCCGGAACTCGCCGTCATCGATCCGCTCAACCGCGGCACCGGTTGCCTCCGGCCGGAGGACGACGACACCCTCACGCTCGGGGAACTCGGATCGCGCCTCGTGGACCAGCGAGGCCATCTGGCCGACGAGTTCGCGGACGCCCGCACCGGTGACCGCCGAGACGATCGGGCCGTCCCAACCGAGGCACTCGAGTTCCTCTGGTTGCACGGCGTCGGCTTTCGTGCCGACGATCAGACGGGGACGCTCGAGCAGTTCGGGCCGATAGGCGCCGAGTTCGGTGAGCAACGTCGCCTCCTGCTCGGCGGGGCTCACACCCTCGACGGACGCGAGGTCGAGCATGAGGCAGAGCACTCGAGCTCGTTCGATGTGACGCAGGAAGCGGTGGCCGAGTCCACGACCCTCGCTCGCGCCCTCGATGAGTCCGGGGATGTCGGCGACGACGAACTCGGTGCCCTCGTCGATCGAGACCACACCGAGGTTCGGGCTGAGCGTCGTGAACGGATAGTCGGCGATCTTCGGTTTCGCCGCCGAGATGACGCTGATGAGCGTGCTCTTCCCGGCGTTGGGAAAGCCGACGAGGGCGACATCGGCCATGAGTCGGATCTCGAGTTTGATCCATCGCTCCTCGCCGTGCTCGCCCTGCTCGGCGAAGGTCGGGGCGCGGCGTCGATTCGACAGGAACCTGGCGTTTCCTCGGCCGCCGCGACCGCCGGCGACGGCCATCCAACGGTCGCCATGGGAGTAGAGCTCGGCGAGGATCTCTCCGGAGTACATGTCGGTCACCACGGTGCCTTCGGGAACCGTGATCTGGAGGCTCTCCCCACGGCGACCGTGAAGATCCTTGCCTTTGCCGTGCACGCCGTTGCTCGCGCGCCGGTGGGGGTGGTCGCGGAACGCGAGGAGCGAGGCGACGTTGTGATCAGCCACCAGCCAGACGTCACCGCCGTTCCCTCCGTCGCCGCCGTTGGGGCCGCCGTTGACCACTGGCCCCTCGCGACGGAACGACACACAGCCCGCCCCGCCGTCGCCGGCGCGGACGTTCAACTGGGCCTCGTCGACGAAATCCGACACGGCAGCACGCTACCGAGGGTGCTCTCAGGAGCGTTGCACCCGAGCCCTAGGGTGGAGCTGTGGATTCGACCACACCCCCCTCACCCTCCGTCGACCGGCCGGTCGACGAGCAGTCCGCCGAGCGGGCCGCCCGCTGGGCTTCCACCATGGCTGGGCACCGGGTCGACGGCGTCGCTCTGGCGCACGCCGATTCGTGGGCGGCCACCGGCACCCGTACCGTCGTCGACCGCGTGGCCCGCGAGGACGCGGAAGCTGAGCATCTCGCCCCGCACGCCACGCGAGCGATCGGAGCGGGCGACCGAGTCCGCGCGGAGGAGCCCGATCCGTTCCGCACTTGCTTCGAGCGAGACCGCGACCGGATCCTGCACGCCTCGGCATTCCGAAGGCTCGCGGGCAAGACCCAGGTGTTCGTCTTTCCCGCCGATCATCAGCGAACCCGCCTCACCCACGCCCTCGAGGTCGCGCAGATCGCCCGCTCGGTGGCCTCCGCGCTCGGGCTCAACGTCGCCCTAGCTGAGGCCATCGCCCTCGGCCACGACTGTGGACACGGTCCGGGCGGCCATGCCAGCGAGGACGCGTTCAGCATCTATCTCAACGACGGCTACGACCACGCCGTGTGGGGGGCCGACGAGACTCTCGTGCCGCTCAACCTGTGCTCCGAGACCCTCGACGGCATCAGGAACCACTCATGGAGTCGCCCTGCTCCCGGCTCCCCCGAAGGGGAGGTCGTGTCATGGGCTGATCGCATCGCCTATGTGTGCCACGACTTCGAGGACGCGGCGGCCTCTGGCGTGGTGTCCCCAGAGATGCTCCCGGCGGTCGTCGCCGACCGCTGCGGTTTGAGCCGGTCATCCCAGCTCGGGGCATTCGTCCGCGGCATGGTCGACGCGACGGCCGAGACCGGGCGGATAGGCATGACGAGCCCCACCGCCGAGGCGCTCGCGGAGTTCCGCCGCTTCAACTACGAGAACGTGTATCTCCGCCCCGAGTCACGCGCCCAGGCTGATGCGGTGATCTCGCTGCTGCGAGCCCTCGTCGAGCACTACGCGGGGCATCCAGACGCGCTGCCGTCAGCGTTTGTCGCCGAGCGGGAGGGTCGAGACGATCCGGTGAGAGCGGCGGTCGCCTGGGTCAGCGGAATGACCGACCGGTTCGCCTGCGATCGAGCAATGGAGTTGCTCGGTTGGCCCGAGGAGCGTCTCCCCCGGGGAATCGACGTCTGACCGGCCGCCTGTCGGGGCCGTGCCTCAGACCTCGACGACGTCGACGATTTTGCGACCCTTGCGCTCGCCGAACTTGACCGAACCGTCGATCAGCGAGAACAGCGTGTCGTCGCCACCAATACCGACGTTGCGACCGGGATGAACCCGAGTGCCACGCTGGCGAACGATGATCGTGCCGGCGGAGATCTTGGTGCCGTCGAACACCTTCACGCCGAGGCGCTGAGCATTGGAGTCGCGGCCGTTCCTGGTTGAACCGCCGCCCTTGGTCTTCGACATGTCGTTCTCCTCAGATCAGGGCTTTGAGATCTTGGTGATCTCGACGACGCTGTAGTGCTGGCGATGGCCGTAGTGGCGGCGCTGGTTGGTGCGGCGCTTGTAGGTGAAGCCATTCACTTTGTCGCCCGCGGTGGTGCCGACGATCCGGCCGGTCACCTTCGCTCCGGCGAGTGCCGAGGCACCCGCGATCACCGTGTCGCCGTCGACGAGCAGCACCGGCGTCAACGACACCTCGGAGCCCTCGTCGCCCTTGAGCAACTCGAGCGTCACCTGCTGGCCTTCGGCCACTTTTTCCTGCTTACCGCCCGAGGCGATCACTGCGTACATAGCCCGGCGGATGCTATCGACCGCTCGGGTCCTCCCCAACCGCTCACGGCGGGTGACCGGGATCAGTCGAGCAGAGTGTGATCGACGGTGACCCCGCGGCCCTCACAGTCGGGGCAGCGCTCCGAGAACTCCGTGAGGAGCCCTTCACCGATGCGCTTACGGGTCATCTCGACCAGACCAAGCTCGGAGATATCGAACACCTGCGTCCGCGTCTTGTCGCGACTCAGCGCGGAACGGAAGGAGTCGACGACCTTCGCGCGGTTGCCCTTCACCTCCATATCGATGAAGTCGATCACGATGATCCCGCCGATGTCGCGGAGGCGCAGTTGTTTGGCGATCTCCTCCGCGGCCTCCATGTTGTTGGCAAACACGGTGTCCTCGAGGTTGCTCTTCCCGACGTTCTTGCCGGTGTTCACGTCGATCACGGTGAGCGCCTCGGTGTGCTCGATGATGAGTGAACCACCCGAGGGAAGCCAGACCTTCCGATCGAGGGCCTTGTGGACCTGCTCGTGCACGTGGTGACGCTCGAAGAGCGAGATGCCCTCGGAGGCGGTGTCGTAGTACTCGATGCGGTCGGCCAGCTCGGGATTGAACGCGGCGACGTAGTCGCGGACCTCGCGGTGGAGCCGCTCGTCATCGATCACGACCCCTCGGTAATCGGCGTTGAACTCCTCGCGGATCACGCGGACGGCGAGTTCGGGCTCGCGGTGCAGGAGCGCGGGCTTCTTCGCCTCAGCGGCAAGGCGCTCGATCTCGGCCCATTGGGCGAGCAGGAGCTCCATATCGGCGGTCAACTCGGCCTCGGTGGCGTGCTCCGCCGCGGTTCGCACGATGAGACCGTGATGCTCGGGCTTGACCCGGTCGAGGATGTTGCGGAGGCGCTTGCGGACATCGTCAGGCAGACGCTTTGAGATCCCATAGGTGCTCGAGTTCGGGATGAGCACCACGAATCGGCCCGGAAGGGAGACCTCCTGGGTGAGTCGGGCACCCTTCGCACCGATCGGGTTCTTCGTGACCTGGCACAGGATCATCTGACGGTTCTTCAAGATGTCCTCGATGCGCGCCGAATCACCGCGCTGCTCGACATCGTCGGGGTCGAACTGGACATCGCCCCGGTACAGCACCGCGTTCTTCGGGGTGGCGATATCGACGAAGGCCGCCTCCATTCCCGGGAGGACGTTCTGAACGCGACCGAGGTAGATGTTCCCGTGGATCTGGCTGACGTCATCGGCAGGGCGGGACACGTAATGCTCGATCAGGCTGCGTCCCTCGAGGACCCCGACCTGGGTGACGCCCTCGCGCACCTGGACACACATGAAGTAGCGACCGACCGGCTTACCGTTGCGCTCACGACCCCGACGCTGCTCCAACACCTCTGGTGCAAGCTCGGACGAGCGTCCCCGCCCTCCTCGCCCGCCACGCCGACGCCGGCGAGAACCTTGACCTGAGCGCTGCTCGCCCCCAGCCTGCTCGGGCTGCGAGTCGGTGCCATTTGCCTGGACCGGCTTCTGGCCACCCTTGCCTCCCTGACCGCCACGGCGACGCCGGCGCTGACCGGACCGGGAGCTGGATCCGTTGGAGTTTGAGCCGGAGTTTGATTCGGAGTTCGAGCCGGACTCGGCGCGGGCGGGGCCGGGGGGAGGAACCGCGGGAACGGGAGCCGGACGGGTGTCGCCGATTCGAGGACGCCGGTCCTCAGCCGCCGATTCGCCGCCCGGGTGGGCCGTGCCGGAGTCGCTGGCGGGCTGATGCCCCGCCGTGCTGGTGCTGTCGTCCATGTGTGAGATCCCTTCTGTGGCGAGCGGCGAAACACCACCCGCGCGGCGCCTCCGGACCGCAGGACGGCTGAGCCGTCGCGTTCCGGGACGCTGAAACGTGAGAGATAACCGGGTCGGCTGCTCGGTGGAGGGGGGCCGTGGAACCGGTCATGACCCCCTCATGCTACCGGCCGGCCGCCCGATCGACCGGGAGGCTCAGCGCATCCGGCGCATGTACACACTCTGTACCGCGCCGAACATGGCGCAGTACACCAACAGGCTCGAGCCGCCGTACGAGATGAACGGCATGGGGAGGCCGGTGACGGGGGTGATCCCGAGGGTCATCCCGACGTTCTGGAAGAACTGCCAGAGCACCATGGTGAATACCCCTGACGCGATGTAGGTGCCGAGCATGTCCTTCGCGAGGGTCGCGATCCGCCAGATCCGCACGAGCACCAGGCAGAACAGCGCGATCAGCACGATCGAGCCGACCATTCCGAACTGCTCAGCCACCGCCGCGAACGGGAAATCGGCCCACATGACCGGGATGTCCCGGCCGTTGGTGAGCGGCCCCTGCAGCCATCCCTTACCCCACACCCCTCCGGTTCCGACGGCGCGGATCGCGTTGCGCACCTGGTACACGGCGTCCTGGAGCATCGGATCGGTCGTGTCCTGATCAAGAAACACCCTGATCCGCTCGATCTGGTAGCGGTTGACGAGGCGTCCGACGAAGGCGGCGACCAACGTGAGCACCGACAGCACGCTGATGGTCGCGATGTACTTCGCACGGGCTCCGGCGATGAGGAGCACCCCCATCGCCAACGACACGAGCACCGACGCCGACCCGAGGTCGGGCTGCAGCACGACGAGCACCGTCGGAATCCCGACGATGACCAGTCCGCCGATGAAGCGCGAGTAGGTGACCTCCTCGCTTCGGGTCTCCGCGAGATAGGTCGCGAGCATGGCCATCGTGGAGAACTTCGCGACCTCCGCCGGCTGCAGGTTGAAGGGCCCGAAGTCGAAGGAAATGCGATCGGCGCCCTGGGCGAGGCCGATGAGGAGCAGGAGCGCAAGCAGGGCGATCGTTCCTGCGTAGATCGAGGTCGCGCGGTCGCGAAGGGTCGCGTAGTCAATCGACATCACGGCCACGGTGATGACCGCGCCGATAATCGCGAAGACGACCTGGCGGTCGGCGAAGGCGAGCGGATCTCCCGGGATCCTGGTTCGCGAGGCCGAGTACACGACGAAGCACCCGGCGACCATCAGGACGCCCTGAAGGGTGAGGAGCACCCAGTCGATGTTGCGGCTTGGATCACCCGGACTCGACCGGATGTTCCCTAATCCGCTGTCGGGCCGTCGCGACATGAAGGTCAGCGCCATGTCGACACCTCCGGCCTCATTCGGTCACCACCACTCCCCCGCCACCCCGGCGGGCGAAACACCCCACATCGGCGAGGTACTGATCGGGCGCTGGGGTGGTGGCGCCGAGGTCGAGCGGTTCGGAGATGACAACCGGATCGGTCTCGATGAGGCCCGACAGCATGAGGAAGGAGCACTTCACCACCGGAGCGGCCGCCTGCGATCCGTAGCCCGCCTTCTCGAGGTAGGCCGAGACGGTGTACGGCTGCGTGTCGTCGAGTGAGAACGCGACGAATCCCGACGAGTCGTTCCACGGGAAGTTGCCCGCTCCCTGGGCCGTGCCGGTCTTGCCGGCGACCGGGATCGCCTCCTCGGGATAGTCGTAGAAGAGTTTTTCACCGGTCGTCGAGTGGTATGGAATGTCGGTTCCCGGCGTGCCGGCTCCCACGGTGACGACCCTGGTCAGTCCGGTGATGATCGGATCGCGGTTCTCCGCGGTCATCTCCATGTCCCGGACGCGGATGGGAACGCGATTGACCTCGTCGACCGTTCCGACATCGAGGTTCGCGAAGCCGATCTCCCCATCGGGGGTGCCCGGCGTCCACACCGCCCGAAGGATGGTGGGCTGATTGACGTATCCCCCGTTGGCGATGGCCGCGTAGCCGTTGGCGAGTTGCAGTGGGGTGGCCGAGAGCAATCCCTGCCCGATGGCCATCTGCACGCTGTCGCCGACATAGAAGCCGTATCCCTCGTCCTCGCTGATGACGCCGCGCTCGGCGTAACGCTTCTTCAGGTCGTCGTCGGGGACGGTGCCGTCGAACTCGAACGGCAACTCGATGCCGCTGTCGGCGCCAAAGCCGAAGAGCCTGATCTGCTCCTGGAAGACCGGCTCACCGTCGTTAAGAACGTGGATGTCCTCTCCGATTCGGTAGAAGAACGCGTCGGACGACACCGCGAGGGCGTCCTCGACGTCGACATCGTCGTAGACGCAGGGGGCGCCGGTCCCGCAGAGCGCGTTCTTGAAGTTGCAGCGAATCAGGCCGGCATCGCAGCGTTCAGGGTTGACGCTGTAGAGGTCGTAGCTGCCGGTGTCGGTGTAGATCTCGTCAGCCGTAATCAACCCCGTGGCGAGCGCGGCGTGGGCGACGAACGGTTTGAAGGTCGAGCCAAGGTTGTATCTCCCCTGCACCCCTCGATTCACGAGGATCGACTCGTCGGGGTCGATCGGAGAACCGTCGGGTTTCTGTGAGGGGAAGATCTCTCGGAACTTCGCTCCGGAGATGTCGGCTTCGAACCAGCGGTTGTCGAAGGTCGGATAGCTGGCGATCGCCCTGACCTCGCCCGTGTCGTGACGCATGACCACGACCGACCCGGCCGGCGCCTTATAGGGCACGAACTCGGGTTGCGTCGGGTCGAGGAGCTCGGTGGTCCCGTCCGGGAGTCGGATGGTCGGATTCCTCACCCCCTGGTTCCGGCGCGCTCGGAGCGCGGTCTCGAGGGCCTGTTCCGCGTACTGCTGCACGTCGAGGTCGATGGTCAACTGGATGTCGTGGCCGTTGACCGGCGCGACCTCCTCTAACACCCTGATCGGACGATTCGCGGCGTCGACCTCGAGAACCCGATACCCCCAGGTGCCGTGGAGGAGCCCCTCCATCGACCGCTCCACACCGAACTGCCCGACGCGCTCATTGCGCAAGTAGCCGAGCGTCAGGTACGTCTCGAGCTGCTCGGCCGTGATCGCCCCCATGTAGCCCACGACATGGGCGGCATGCGGCGCGTAGGGATACACCCTTCGCCATTCGTTGATGATCTCGACCCCGGGGAGGTCCTCAACCCGCTCGAGGATGGCGATGGCCGTTTGCTCGTCGACATCCTCCTTGACCGGCATGGGGAGGAACGTGGAGTAATACCCGGATTGGTAGCGGTCCTCCATCTCCTCCATCGGCACCCCGACCCAGCCCTCGAGTCTGACGAACAACTCCGAACGCGCCGAGCGGGTCTGCATCGCGCGCCAATCAACGGCGACGGTGAGGATCCGCTCATTGTCAGCGAGGATCCGACCCTCCACATCGAAGATGCGCCCACGCTCAGGCGCCAACTGCACCACGCGCGTCTTGGATCGATCGACCCGCTGCTGCAACTCCTCCGCTCGGACGGTCTGGAGGTACCAGAGACGCACACCGAGCAGGGACACGAGGACCACACCGACCGTCGCGAGCACTCCGAGCCGCACCGCGCGACGATCCCCGGCCATCCCCACAGTGTGCCGTGTCGAACGGCCCGGTGGCCGTCACGCGAGTGTCGGGCCCTGAGGCGGCCTCAGACTTCGGCGCGGATCTCGGGAGGCAACTTCATCTCCGAGCGCTGAAGACTGAGCGACCATCTGCCGAGCGGAGCGAGCACGGGGCTCGCCATCAGCGCTGCGACTGCCACCACCCCGACAACGGTGAGCAGTCCGGTCGGCGAGACACTCGCCTCGCCAATCACGAGGCGCACCACCGGAACCATCGCCTCCCCCACCGCCGCACCCACAGCCGACTGCAGGGCGAGGATCCACCAGTGGCTCTCGATCCGGAACAGGCGTCCGATGCCGGCGACATAACCCGCCAGAGCCATGGTCACCGCCGTGGCACCGAGCGGTGTCCCGACCGCGAGGTCATACATGACGCCGACGGTGAATCCGACGATCGCGCCCCGCTCCACCCCACCGACGGCGCCGGTCGCGGCGACGTAAGCGAGCACGATTTGCACCGACACGCCGAAGGGGCGGAGCTCCACGAGCAGCGTCGTCTGCACGGCCAGGAGAACCATGCCGATCGGTATGACCCTGGCCACCCAGGAGTTCATCAGGAAACCGATCACGGCTGAAGCTCCGTCGGAGGCTGGTAGAGCACGACACGAACAAACTGGAGGCGCCCAAGATCGGGAGAAAGCGCGATCTCGAGTTCCTGGCCCGCGGTGCCGGCGCGCGTGATCACGTTCGCGACGCGGCCGACGGGAATGTTTGGGGGCGCCAACGAGGTGCTTCCCCCAGCCGTGAACACGGTGTCACCGATCTCGATCCGTCCGAAGGCCGAGTTCCCCACCACGAAGGACACCCGCGGCAGCCGCTCATCACCCTGGCCGCGGAGCACGCCGGTCTCGCGGATCACCTCGACCTCCGGCAAGATCACGGCATCAGCGAGAGCGACGGTGGTCGTGGTCGACGTGACGATCGGGAACTCCTCCCGCACCGCACCCTGGTCGGCACCCGGGAACGACTCCTCCTCGGCCGCCACGGTGGTCGTGGTGAAGCCGGGAACCACCTGTTCAGGGTCCTCCGCGCTGACCGAGAGGATTTTGACCTGCACCGCATAGGACGGATCGGTCACCAGCATGATCACGCTGGATGTGGGCGCCACCCTGGTCACCTTGCCGACGAGCCCGGCCTCATTGACCGCGGACATTCCGACGCGGATCCCGTGGATCGAGCCGCGGTCGATCTCGACCTGCTGGTCGAAGTTCGTCGGCGACTGGCCGACGAGACGCGCGGTCACCGAGTCGTAGGAGGCCAGCGATTCGAGGCTGTTGAGCGCCAGCAAGTCCTGGTTCTCGATGATCGCGTTCTGGGCCGCGATCTCGGCTGAGCGCTGCGCGTCGACCTGGGCACGGAGCACCCGATTCTCCTCCTCGAGGGCGTCGAAATCGGAGTAGGCCCGCCACAGCCGCTCGATCGGAGTCGAAGCGACCTCAGCCGCCTGCTGGAACGGCTGCAGCGCGACGGTGAAGCCCGACCGCGCCGCGTCGAACAGTCGATTACCCCGAAGGTCGAGGGTCAACAGGAGCGCCGAAGTCAGCGCGAGCGCGATGATGACGCGTCGACGTCCAGCCGAGTAGAGCGGCACGAGACCCCCGTCAGAGATCGCCGCCGAGCGACATCAGACTGCGCATGGCATCGATGTTCTCGAGCGCCTTGCCCGATCCGACCACCACGCTGAACAGCGGTTCCTCGGCAATCCTGATCGGCATTCCGGTCTCGTGGGCGAGCCGGTCGGGCAGCCCCTGGAGCAGTGCCCCGCCGCCGGTGAGGGTGATCCCCTCCTCCATGATGTCGGCGGCGAGTTCGGGTGGGGTGCGATCGAGCGCCGCCTTGACCGCGTCGACGATCGCGCTCACCGGTTCCTCAAGGGCCTCGCGCACATGCTCCGTGGTCAACTGGATGGTCCTCGGCAGGCCGCTGATGAGGTCTCGCCCGCGGATATCGGCGGTGACCTCCTCGGGAAGGGGCCAAGCCGATCCCATCTGCATCTTGATCTCCTCGGAGGTGCGCTCACCGATGGCGAGGGAGAACTCCTTTTTGACGTACTGGATGATCGCGTCGTCGAGCTCGTCACCAGCGACCCTGACCGACTGGGCGGTGACGATGCCAC
Organism: Acidimicrobiales bacterium; assembly: GCA_030828465.1. Taxonomy (GTDB): domain Bacteria; phylum Actinomycetota; class Acidimicrobiia; order Acidimicrobiales; family Ilumatobacteraceae; genus Casp-actino5. The sequence continues at coordinate 30,895 of JAURCL010000015.1, forward strand.
CGAGAGAGATGACAGCCACCTCAGTGGTGCCACCACCGATGTCGACAACCATCGAGCCGTTCGGGGCGTGCACCGGGAGATCGGCTCCGATCGCGGCCGCCATCGGCTCCTCGATGATGTGGACGGGCTTGCGAGCGCCGGCGTACTCCGCGGCGTCCTGCACCGCCCGCTGCTCCACTCCGGTGATGCCCGAGGGTACGCAGATGATCATGCGGGGCTTCGACCACTTCGATCCGTGGACCTGCTGGATGAACCACCGCAGCATTTTCTCGCAGACCTCGAAGTCCGCGATGACACCGTCTTTCAGGGGGCGGACCGTTCGGATGTGGCTCGGTGTGCGCCCCATCATCTGCTTGGCCTGATGGCCGACGGCGACGGGGCGACCGTCGTTGACGTTGATGGCGACAACGGACGGCTCATCGAGCACCACGCCGATACCCCGCGCGTAGATCAGGGTGTTCGCGGTGCCGAGGTCGATGGCGAGGTCGCGACCGAGTCCGAGTGGATTACTGCGTACCACGTGCTCCTCCTTCCCGGCCCCCGCGGCACTCCGGCGGCAGCGCCGGAGGTCCTCAAATGTTACAGATTGGGGAAGAAGATCCCGATCTCCCGCTCAGCGCTGGCGAGCGAGTCGCTGCCATGCACGAGGTTCTCCGTGAACAAGATGCCGAGATCCCCGCGGATGGTTCCAGGAGCAGCGGAACGGGGGTTGGTGGCGCCCATCATCGAGCGCACGACCTCCCAAGTGTCCTCGGGACCCTCGACGACCATCGCCACCACGGGGCCGCGACTCATGAACGCGACCAGATCAGCGTAGAACGGCTTGCCGACGTGCTCCTCGTAATGGCGCTCGAGGGTGGCCGCATCGAGGCTTCTCAACTCCATCGCCACGATCGAGAGATTCTTCGACTCGAAACGGGAGAGGATCTCCCCAATGAGCTTGCGCTCCACGGCATCGGGCTTGAGCAGGACGAGAGTGCGGTCTGACATGGGCGGCAGGCTACCGGCGCGCCGCCGCGCCCTGACCTCAGGCCAGCAGCCGGCGATACTCGCCGCGAGCAGCTCCCGCGACGTAGATCGAACCAGCCGCGAGCACCGCGTCATCGGCATCGAGATGACGAATCGAGAGGGCGCATGCCTCCTCGACCGATTCACACACCAGCACCTCCTCGCACCCGAGCGCACGGGCCGCGCGCGCAACCTCGACGGCCGGCACGCCACGAGGACTCGGCGCCGTGCACGTGATCACCCGGTCGAACTCGTCGGCGCGGACAGCCGCGAGCATCTCATCGGGGTCGCGGAGGGTGCCAAACAGCAAGACCCGTCGACCATCTGGAGCAAAGTCACCGAAGAAGACCTGCGCGCAGGTGTCGGCGCCCGCCGGGTTGTGCGCCCCATCGATCACGACCAGCGGTTGCACACCGACCACCTCGAACCGGCCGGGCACCTCGACCGAGGCGAATCCCTCGGTGACAACCTCCTCGCTGAGCGGGGAGGCGAAAAAGGCCTCGACCGCGGCAAGCGCGACCGAGGCGTTCTCCCCCTGGTGCGAACCGTAAAGGGGAAGGAAGACATCGGTGTGGATCGTCGTCGGGGTTCGCAGGTCGAGGAGGCGCCCACCGACCGCGAGTGAGTTGTCGATCGTCGCGAAGTCCTCGTCGCGGGTCAGCATCGAGCCATGCGGCTCGCCCGCGAAGATCGCGCGCAAGTCGGGATCGGTGTCCCCGATCACCGCCGCAGAACCGGGCTTGATGATCCCCGCTTTCTCACGCGCGATATCAGCGACGGTCGGACCGGCGAACTCGGTGTGATCGAGCCCGATGTTGGTGACGACGGCGACCTGGGCGTGGGCGACGTTCGTCGCGTCCCAGCGGCCAAGCATCCCCACCTCGAGGACGACAACATCCACAGCGGAGTCCGCGAAATACCGGAAGGCGGCCGCCGTCATCGCCTCGAAGTAGGTGGGGCGCACACCCGTCATGATCTCGAGTGCGGCCACCGCGGCGATCTGCTCGCCGAGGTCGTCCCCGGTGATCGGCTCGGCGTTGCGGCGGATGCGCTCGGTGATGTGCTCAAGATGCGGGCTGGTGTAGGTGCCAACGGTCAGTCCGCTCGCCATGAGTAGCCGAGTGATCATCTGCACGGTGGATCCCTTGCCGTTCGTGCCCGTTACGTGGATGACGGGGGCGGCGTGCTGGGGATCACCCATCGCGGCGCAGAGCGCACGGATGTTGTCGACCGAGGGTGAGTCGATACGACCGGTGACGTCGTACGAGGCGTGCTCGTCGAGATAGCGAAGCGCGGACTGAAGGTCCATGGGAGTTGGTGCCGGTCAGCTAGCGGCGCGGCGTTGGCGCGTTGACGCTCCGGTCTTTCGGGGCACGAGCGTCGGATTGACACGATCCCGCACGGTGTCGCCATCGATGACCACTCGGCCGATGTCGTCACGACCCGGGAGCTCGAACATCGTCTGGAGGAGGACCTCCTCCAAGATTGCGCGGAGCCCGCGAGCACCGGTGCCTCGCAGGATCGCCTGGTCGGCGATCGCAGCGAGTCCGTCCTCGGTGAACTCGAGTTCGACATCCTCGAACTCGAAGACCTTCTGGTACTGCTTCACCAGGGAGTTCTTCGGCTCGGTGAGGATCTTCACGAGGGCGTCGCGGTCGAGGCTGCTTACCACTCCAACCATCGGCAGGCGCCCGATGAACTCCGGGATCATCCCGAACTTGACGAGATCCTCAGGGAGGACCTTGGTGAACAACTCACCCGGATCTCGCTCGCTCTTCGACCGCACATTCCCGTGGAAGCCGACGCCCTGGTCGCCGACGCGCCGTTCGATGATCTGCTCAAGACCGGCGAAAGCGCCGCCCAGGATGAACAGCACGTTGGTCGTGTCGATCTGGATGAACTCCTGGTGGGGGTGCTTTCGGCCGCCCTGGGGAGGCACAGAAGCCTGTGTCCCCTCGAGGATCTTCAGGAGCGCCTGCTGCACGCCCTCGCCCGACACGTCTCGGGTGATGGACGGGTTCTCGCTCTTGCGCGCCACCTTGTCGATCTCGTCGATGTACACGATGCCGGTCTCGGCGCGCTTGGTGTCGAAGTCGGCGGCCTGGATCAGTTTGAGGAGGATGTTCTCGACGTCCTCACCGACGTAGCCAGCCTCGGTGAGGGCGGTGGCGTCCGCCACCGCGAACGGGACGTTGAGCATGCGGGCGAGGGTCTGCGCCAAGTGGGTCTTGCCGCAACCGGTCGGGCCGAGCAGCAGGATGTTCGACTTGGCGAGTTCGACGTCGTCGCGTCGGCCGATGCCCGAGGACTGCTGGTATTGGATGCGCCGGTAGTGGTTGTAGACAGCGACGGAGAGGATCTTCTTGGCGTGGTCCTGTCCGACGACGTACTCGTCGAGGAACTCGCTGATCTCCCGAGGAGCGGGAAGGTGCTCGAAGGACACCTCGGAGGTCTCGGTGAGCTCCTCCTCGATGATCTCGTTGCACAGGTCGATGCACTCATCGCAGATGTAGACGCCGGGACCGGCGATCAATTTCTTGACCTGCTTCTGCGACTTGCCGCAGAACGAGCACTTCAGCAGTTCGCCACTCTCGCCGAATTTCGCCACGACTGCCGTCCCCTCATCCGATTCGGGAGTCCGCCGAGCCGAGGCTCAACGGATGGCCCCGGCACGGTCAACGACCGCCCGAGACTCGATCACCTGATCGATGATGCCATATTCGACAGCCTCGGATGCCTCCATCACGAAATCGCGGTCGGTGTCGGAGTGGATTCGATCGAGGGGCTGACCGGTGTGGCGGGCCAGGATCTCCTCAAGGATGTCGCGCATCCGGAGGATCTCCTTGGCGGCAAGTTCGAGATCGGTGACCTGCCCGTAACCCACTTGGCCGTAGGGCTGGTGAAGCAGCACCCTCGAGTGCGGAAGGGCGAGGCGCTTGCCCTTGGTGCCGGCGGCGAGGAGCACCGCAGCGGCTGAGGCGGCCTGACCGAGGCAGATCGTCGCGATGTCGTTGCGAATGAACTGCATCGTGTCGTAGATCGCGAAGAGCGACGTGATGTCGCCGCCGGGCGAGTTGATGTAGATGTTGATGTCCTTGTCGGGGTTCTCCGACTCGAGGTGGATCAACTGCGCACAGATCAACGAGGCGATCTGGTCATCGACCGGCGTCTGCAGAAAGATGATGTTGTCCTTGAGCAGGCGGCTGTAGAGGTCGTAGGCGCGCTCACCGCGGGAGGTCTGCTCAACGACGTTCGGGACGAGGTAGTTGGTCGCTTGGAGGTCCATCACTCATCTCCTTCGTTCACGCTGTCATCCTCGCCGTCCGCGACGCCCGATGCCTCATCGTGGTCGTGGTCGTGGTCATGACCAAGAATGAGGTCGCGATCGAGGACGGTGCCGTCGGCGTCGACCATCTCCACATTGTGGAGCAGCCAGTCGAGGGCCTTCGACTTCTTGATCGTCGAGATCAACTCGTCGACGGCGTCATTTCGCTCGTAGGTCTTGCGAATCTCGTCGGGTGACTGTTGGTACTGCATCGCCATGCGGTGGTACTCGGCGTCGAGTTCGTCGCCGCCGACCTCGATGTCCTCGGCGACCGCGACGGCACGCAGAGCGAGATCGGCTTTGACAGCGGTCTCGGCCTGACCCTTCATGTTCTCGACGAGGTCATCGGGGCTCTGCCCGGTGGCGGACAGCCACGCCGAGAAGTCGATGCCCTGCGCTTGGAACTGTTGCACCATGTTGCGGAGCCGACCTTGGACCTCGGCCGACACCATCGACTCGGGCGGTTCGATCTCGACCAGTTCGACAAGAGCGTCGGTCAGGTGCCCGACCAGACCCTGGCGGATCGCGTTGAGGCGCGATTCCTGCTGCTGATCGCGGATGCTCTCGCGCCACTCAGCGACCGCTTCGAACTCGCCGATGTTGTCGGCCACCCAGTCGTCGGTGAGCTCGGGTAATTCAAGGCGCTTGACGGCCGCCAACTTCACGGTGAAGTCGGCTGGGTCCTCGGTGCCCTTTGGCACGGACGAGAAGGTGAGCTCCGCCCCGGGTTCCGAGCCCCGGAGTTGCTCGTCGAAGTCATCGGTGACCCACCCCTGGCCGACCTCGTAGGACCACTCCTCGATGTTGAGGCCTGGCAACTCCTCGCCGTCGCGCATCGCCGACAGGTCGATCGTCACGAAATCACCGTCGGCGACTGGAGCGCCGGTGTCAACGAGGGTGCCGTGTCCCTTCATCTGAGCGCGAACCGCCTCATCGAGGTCCTCATCGGAGACCGAGGGATTGTCGACCTCGATGCGGAGCCCGGCGTAGCCGGGAACGGTGACGACCGGACGGACCTCACACTCGGCCTCGAACTCGACCGGGCCGTCCTCCTCGCCACCGGTCACCTCCACCGAGGGGGTGGCCACCAGATCGATGTCGTGCTCGCGAACACCTCGCATGAGGTATGAGGGAATCGCGTCGCGAAGGGCCTGGGCGCGCGCGGGCGCGAGGCCAATACGCGACTCAAGGAGCTTGCGGGGAGCCTTCCCGTTGCGGAAACCCGGCAGCTTCACCTCCTTGGCGATCGCCTCGAAGGCACGATCGATGTCGCCGGCGAACTCCGACTCGTCGATCTCGACGTACAGCTTGATCTTGTTGCCCTCGAGGGTCTCCACGGAAGTCTTCACAGACGCCGGAGCCTACCGGTGGTGTCCGTGGCTCCCCCGGGGCACGCGCTCACCGGAGCGGCCGGAACGATGGTGCCCCGATGCGTCGTCATCGGGCAGACTGTCGATGTGCCGATCTGGAAGCCCCACGCCCTCTCCAAGCCCCATGACGGTCAGATCGATCTGCGCATCGGTGATCGCGTGAAGACCACTGCCGATGTCCACGGGGTGCCCGTCGGCACCGAGGGCAAGGTGCTGCTTGCGAACGGATTCAACTGGCAGCGTTATCGCGTGCTGTTCGACAACGGCGCCGAGGTCGGCGATCTCGACCACCGTCACCTCGAGGCCGTCGGGCGGCGTCTCGAGCATGGGCCACAGGTTTGTTTCTTCG
>JAURCL010000016.1 GCA_030828465.1 Acidimicrobiales bacterium
CATGGTCATCCCGATATCGCCGGCATCGGTCGCGAGGAGCGCCCAGAGCGACCAGAGGGTCGCAGCCGACACCCCGACCGAGACCAAGGTGTCCATCGTCGCCTGACCGTGGCGCAGGTTGCGCCACATGGCGTTGTGGAAGGGCCACGCCGACCAGGTCGAGACCGGGAGCGCGAGTGCGAGCGTCACCCACTGCCAGCCGTCGAACTGGAGAGGGGAGATCATCGACAGTGCGAGGACCGGGGTCCCGAGGACCGCAGCGACGACGAGTCGACCTCGCAGGTCGGTGAGTCGACGATCGGAGTGTGTGGTGTCGTCGTGATCACTTCGGGAGGCTCCATAGCCAACGCCGATGACCGTGGCCACACAGTCGTCGATGACCGAGTCGAGGCCGTGCTCGCGAAGCAGGGTCGGGTCGATGGTGATTCGAGCGCGCTCGGTCGCGTAGTTCACGCTCGCGGTGATGCCCACGGAACGATTGAGGTGCCGCTCGATGCGCGTGGCACATGCCGCGCAGGTCATCCCGGTGACCGAGAGGTCGACCGCCGCGCCGTCGAGGGTGGCTGGTTCAGCCGACATCGAAGCCGGCCTCATCGATCGCCGCGACGATGCGCTCGCGATCGAGGGAGGTTCCGGTGACCGTCACCGTCTTCGCATCGAGGTCAACGAGCACGGCCGACACGCCGTCGAGCGTCGAGACCTCGGTGGTGACCGCCGCCTCGCAGTGACCGCAGGTCATCCCGGGAACGCTAAGCACCATCGAGTGCGAGTCCACGAGGTCAGCCTAGGCGGTGGGCCTGAGTCTTCGCTCGAGGAACGCGAGCACTTCCCCAACCGAGACGTCATCGCGCTGTTCGGTGAGCACCGAGTGATCAGACGACGCCGAACTCGGCAGTTCAACAGCGATGAAGGCGTCGCCGAGGAGACGTCTGAGCGTCTCGAACCGTGTGCCGACCATTCGGTCTCCGGTGAAGCGGAGTCCGAGTACCTCGCATCCATTCGAGGCGCGCTGCACCACCGCCTCGAGATCGTCCGGAGACAGGCTCAGATCGCCGGCCCGGTCAGCGCCCACGGCGATCGGAAGGGACGGCTGCGACAGCACCGGGGCCTGCATCAACTCGTCGACCATCATCCCGAGGGCGAAGCCCCCGGAGAAGCACATCCCGACGGCACCGATCCCCGATCCACCCACCTCGGCGTGGAGGGAGCGGCCGAGGGCCCGGAGCCAACCGATGACTGGCGACGTGCGCCCAACCGCCCAGGTGGTGAACTCCGATGAGACGCAGACCCTCGCGAAGGTCGAGGCGAGGTAGCCGCGGCTCGGCGGCCGATCGGGGGTCCCGACGAGAACCGGCATGGCGACCGTGAAGCCTCGGTCCACGACCTCCTCGGCGAAGCGCTTCACCTTCGGGGTGATACCGGGGATCTCATGGATGACGATGACGAGCGGGCCCGAGCCGCGACGGAACACCCCGTGGGTGATCCCCGCGGCGGTGAATTCCGAGTGCTCCCAGCCGTCCAGGGTGTTGTCGGTGGTCATGATCCGAGGGACTCCAATGCTCGGTCGGCGAGCTCCTCGACCGCGGTTCGGAACGTGGCGAGTAGCTCGGGTGAGGCCTCATCGCCCATGGCGCCGTGGATGTAGCGGGCGTAGACGCCCTCGGAGATCGCGGCGAGCCGGAAGCACGAGAAGGCGACGTAGTAATCGATGCCGTCGACATCGAGGCCCGATCGATCGGCGTAGCGGCCGACGATTTCCTCATATGAGGGGAAACCCTCGAGCCCGGTCGGGTCGTTGTGGCGCGCGCGGGCCGGGTCGCCACCAGCCCAGTAGACGCCGAGATAGCCGAGGTCAGCGAGCGGGTCTCCGAGGGTGCATAACTCCCAGTCGAGTACCGCCGCGATGCGGCCGGTGGCGGTGTCGGTCAAGCAATTCCCGAAACGGAAGTCACCATGAGCGACCGCCACAGCCTGCTGCGACGGAACCGCAGCCGCGAGACGCCGCGCGACCTCATCGACGGCGGGGAGGTCACGGGTCTTCGACTGCTCCCATTGGCTCGACCACCGGCGCACCTGTCGCTCCACATAACCGTCGCGCTTCGCCAGATCACCGAGGCCGATCGCATCGACATCGGCGGCGTGAAGGTCAGCGAGAACGTCGATGAGGTGCAGTGCCGCGGCCCGTCGAACATCGGGCGTCATATGCGCGGCGCGCTCAGGCGAATCCAGCACCTCACCGTCCACGAAGGACATGACATAGAACGGGGCCCCGTTGACCGACTCGTCTTCGCAGAGTCCGAGCGTGGTTGGCACCGGGACCGAGGTGGTACCGACCGCCGAGATGATCCGGTGCTCCCGAGCCATGTCGTGAGCGGTGGCGAGCACATGGCCGAGTGGGGGGCGGCGCAGCACAAACCGGGTTCCGGACGCGTCGGTCACGCGATACGTGAGGTTGGAGCGTCCTCCCTCGATCGTCTCGAAGGTGAACGGTTCAGTGAGCCCGTCGACGTTGCGCGTCAGCCAGTCAGAGACCGGGGCGACATTGATCCCGAGCACGATTAGACGGTAGTTGGCCCGAGCGCGGTCGGTCAGCCCGGACGACCGACCGCCACGACCTTCCCCCATCGGACATTGGCGACCTTCACGTGGGTTCCGGTATTCGGGGCGTGGACCAATTGACCGTTGCCGAGGTAGATGCCGACGTGGCTGATCGGCGAGTAGTAGAAGAGCAGGTCCCCGGGCTGCGCCGCGGCGATCGGCACGCGCGGGATCGCGGCCGCCTGCATCCGCGAGTTACGCGGCAGGTTGATGCCGGCCTGAGCCCAGGCGTAATAAGTGAGTCCGGAACAGTCGAAGGCGACACCGGGCGAGGCCTGCGCGTAGCGATACGGAACACCCAACTGGCCGAGGGCGGCTTGGATGGCAACGCCAGCGAGTCCGCTCGGCGCCGGATAGTTCGTGATGATCGGGGCCGAGGCACCTGATCCGCCTCCCGAGCCCGTTGAGGACCCACCGGCCGAGGCCCCCGCGGCAGCGGCCGCCCGTTGGGCCTCGAGCTCCCGTTGTAGGCGTTCGAAGGCCTCTTGGGAGCGTCGCTGCTCTTCTGCCTCAATCAGATCCCCGAGTCGTGCCTCAGCTTCGGACTTCGCGTCCTCGTAGGCCGAGGTCCATTCCTCGACGAGGGCCAATTTGTCCGAGATATCGGTCGAGAGCGCAGCCGACTCCGAGCGGAGGCGATCGAGCTCCGCTCGCTCGAGGCCGAGCTCGCGAATGGTCTCACCCAGATCGTCCGTGGTTCCCGCTCCGACGGACAGCGCGATCCGCGAGTACTGATCGCGCTGGAGGTTGTCGCTGTAGGTCGCCGCGTCGGAGAGGAGGGGGCCGAGCACATCGGTGCCCGAGCGCGTGAACGCTCGGACCGCGACCGTCGCCAGATCCCCCTGGAGCGCAGACAACTCCGACTCGCGCTCCGCCACGCGTGACTCGGCGAGCGCGATGTCCTCCGACAGCCGTCGCTGATCGTCCATGGCGACGGCGTAGTCCTCAGCGAGCGTGTCCGCCTTGATGTGGAGCCGGTCGAGCTCGTCGACGATGCGCTCCACCTCCCGGCGCTGGTCATCGATCGACTGGGCGCCAACGACCGAGGGCATCAGCACCGTCGAGACGAGAATGACCGCAGACGCAGCCACCGCGCGGCGGCGCAACGGATGAGGGCCATCGAACATGACCACCGAAGGCTAGCCAATATTACGAATGTGTTGCGATCAGAGGCTTGCTGATCCCAGCCGTGACGTCACTCCCACTCGATAGTGCCCGGCGGCTTCGACGTCACGTCATAGGCCACCCGGTTGATCCCTGGCACCTCATTGATGATTCGCTGCGACATCCGCTCCAGCAGGTCATATGGCAGACGCGCCCAATCGGCGGTCATCGCGTCATCACTGGTCACCGCGCGAATAATGATCGGGTGCCCGTACGTGCGCTCATCCCCCATCACACCGACCGAGCGGATGTCGGGCAACACCGCGAAGGCCTGCCAGATCTCGCGCTCGAGCCCGGCAAGTGCGATCTCCTCGCGGACGATCGCGTCTGCCGCCTGCAGGGTCTGAACACGCTCCGGCGTCACCTCGCCGATGATCCGCACCCCGAGACCGGGACCGGGGAACGGCTGACGCCACACCATCTCATCGGGAAGACCGAGCTCCGTGCCAAGGGCGCGCACCTCGTCCTTGAAGAGCTCGCGAAGGGGCTCGACCAGCTCCAACGTCATGTCGTCGGGAAGCCCGCCAACGTTGTGGTGACTCTTGATCACCTCGGCTGTGCCGTCGGCACCCCCGCTCTCGATGAGGTCCGGGTACAGGGTCCCCTGCACGAGGAACTCAGCCTCGGTCAACCCACCCGTGTTCTCCTCGAAAATGCGGACAAACAACTCGCCGATCGCCTTGCGTTTCGCCTCCGGCTCGGTGATGCCAGCGAGACGCTCAAAGAAACGAGATCCCGCGTCGACGTGAATGAGGTCGATCCCCATATTGCGCCGGAAGGTCTCGAGCACCTGCTCGGTCTCGCCTCGGCGCATGAGGCCGGTGTCGACGTACACACAGGTCAACTGCGAGCCGACCGCCCGATGGACGAGCGCCGCAGCGACCGACGAATCAACCCCTCCGGAAAGCCCGCAGATCACCCTCGACGAGCCCACCTGCGCTCTGATCGACTCGATCTGCTCGACGATCACCGACGACATCGCCCAGGACGGCTCGCAGCCGGCAAGATCGTGCAGGAATCGCTTCAGCACCGCCGACCCGTGGGGAGAGTGCACCACTTCGGGATGGAACTGGACCCCCCAGATCCGTCGCTCGTCGTTCTCGAGCACGGCAACGGGAGCATCCGGGGTCGCGGCGACGCCACGGAAACCACCGGGCACCTCGGTGATCGCGTCGAAGTGGCTCATCCAGACATCGTGAGTTTCGGGAAGACCATCGAGGAGCGAGGAGGTCGAGTCGATGGTCATGAGGGCGCGGCCGTACTCCCCGCGCTCGCGCCGGCCGACCGTGCCGCCCAATTGCGAGGCGATCAGCTGCGCCCCATAACAGATGCCGAGGATCGGCACACCGAGGTCATAGACCTCCGGGTCGAGCAGCGGGGCACCATCGACATGGACGCTCTTCGGACCACCCGACAGGATGATCGCTGAAGGTTCCCGCTCCGCGAACTCCGCCGCTGTCAGCCGATGCGGCACGATCTCGGAGTACACCGACTGCTCACGGACTCGGCGGGCAATCAACTGGGCGTACTGAGCACCGAAGTCGACGACCAGCACCTTCTGACGAGCCTCGGTTGAGGTGGGTGCTGCGCTGTCTCCGGTCAAGCACCCGATGGTAGACACAGGACGTGACTCGTCCCCACCTCTCCGCCCCGCCACATCGGCTGGCCACGTTGCTCCTCGCGGCCATCGTGGCGCTCCTCGCGATGAGCGCTCCTGCGGCCGCCGACGCGCCCGCGGGCACCCCGGCGATGTCCGCACCTGCTCAGAGCGACGGTGGGGAGAACGATTTCCTGCCTCCGGATCGGGATCTCACCGAGTGTGTGAGCGCGCTACCCAAGCCCGGTTGCGGGAGCGAGGCTCGCGGTGGCTGGCGTCAGACGGCGGTCTTCTTGGCGGTGCTCGGTGGTCTCGGCTTCATCGCCTGGCGGGTCATCGCGGGTGCCCGTGCAGCCGGTCGAGCAAGTCGACCAGCACGTGCGCCGTCGCCCCCCACACCGTCTCATCAGCCAGCTCGAAGAAGTGGAGCAGACGATCCGTCGGAGGACGCCCCCACACCTCCGAATGGTGGGTGAGCGGCGACACCAACTCGTGGAGTCCGACCCACATCACCCGCTCCACCTCACCGCTGGCCGGTCGCAGATCCGGACGACCCTCGACCACCGCGACCTTCGGCACGATGTAACTCCGACTGACCACGGTGTTGAGGTGATCGAGTTCGCCGACGATCCGCACCGAGCGGGGATCAAGTCCGACCTCCTCCTCGGCCTCTCGGAGCGCCGTCTCCGTGGGCGACTCACCGGGATCCATCCGACCACCGGGGAAGCTCATCTCCCCACGATGGTTGCGCAGATGCATCGACCGTCGCGTCAACAACACCTCGGGGCCACGCTCGAACGAGAGCGTCACGAGCACCGCCGAATGGCGAGCTCCGGTGAACGCCGGTTGTAGAGGTCCGTCCTCAGAGGGAACGACCGATCGAAGGCGGTCGAAATCAACATCGACAGTGACGTCGGTGTGAACCCAACTGGCTGGAGGGCCGGGGCTCCACTGGTCCGGTCGCGGGACGACCTGTCGACCCCCGCGAGGGGCGTCGGTCACTCGGCGCGGGCCGACCAGCCGTTCTCGGCGAGGTCGCGGAGCACCTCGGCAAGTCCGGCGGTCTTCAGGTTGGCGAGCACCTTCCCGGGGAGTTGCTCCCCTCGCTCCCACTCGTCCCAGGCGGTCATCAGCTTGTTGATATCGGGGGCGGGGCGCTCGAAGCTCATTCCCTCAGCCTACGGACCGTGCCCACTCGCGTCACCCGGTGCGCCGTGACCGACGCGAGGCGCGCGACTCCCACTGGGTGATCGGGATCAACGCACCGAGCAGGAGACCGATGCCCAGCACCACAACACGGGTGAGCGTCGACAACTCGATCCACCACTGGACCCCGAGCACCACAGCCCCAGCCGCGAGCGCGACATCGACCACCCGGTGCTGTTTGCGCGTCGTCAGACGGAAAGCGCCGAGTGGGCCGTCAACCACCGCGACATTGATCAACAGCGCAGCGGCCAGCACCCGGGGCCAGATGCCGTCATCCACCCGGAGCACATGGGAGAGCAGCGCCAGCGCCAGCACATACTCGAGTGCCTGATGCGCCCAGAACGGTCGCTTGAACGCCACACGGTCAACCTAGGTGGCGCCTGACACCGAACGCGACGATGCCCGGGGCGAACCCCGGGCATCGCTGTCGACGTCAGGCGTCGGGACCGGTCACGAGGACCGGGCGGTCACATCATGCCGCCCATGCCCCCCATCGGGTCCATGCCACCGCCGCCCATCGGGGCCGGCGGCTCAGGCTTGTCGGCCACCACGCACTCGGTGGTGAGCACGAGGGCCGCAATCGACGCCGCGTTCTGCAGCGCTGCGCGAGTCACCTTGGCGGGGTCGATGATTCCGGCCTTGATCATGTCGGTCATCTCGCCGGTCGCGGCGTTGAGACCGATCGCACCGGACTCGGACTCGATCGCCTTGACCATGACCGAGCCCTCGAGGCCCGCGTTGAGCGCGATGTTGCGGGCCGGCGCGACGAGCGCCTCCCACACCAGCTTCGCTCCGGTCTGCTCATCGCCCTCGAGCGACTCGACGACCGTGGCCACCGAGGAGCGGGCGCGGACGAGAGCGGTGCCGCCACCGGCGACCACACCCTCCTCGATCGCCGCGCGGGTCGCCGAGACGGCGTCCTCGATGCGGTGCTTCTTCTCCTTGAGCTCCACCTCGGTGGCGGCGCCGACCTTGATGACCGCCACACCGCCGGCGAGCTTCGCGAGGCGCTCCTGGAGCTTCTCGCGATCCCAATCGGAGTCGGTGTTGTCGATCTCGGCCTTGATCTGGTTGATGCGACCGGCGACGTCGTCGGCGGAACCGCCGCCGTCGACGATCGTGGTCGCGTCCTTGGTGATGATCACGCGCTTGGCGGTGCCGAGCAGGTCGAGGGTGGCGTTCTCGAGCTTGAGACCAACATCCTCGCTGATGACCTGGCCGCCAGTGAGGACGGCCATGTCTTGCAGCATCGCCTTGCGGCGGTCGCCGAAGCCAGGAGCCTTCACCGACGTCGAAGCGAAGGTGCCGCGGATCTTGTTCACCACGAGGGTGGCGAGGGCCTCACCCTCGATGTCCTCAGCGATGATCACCAGCGGCTTGCCGGTCTTCATGACGGCCTCGAGCACCGGGAGCAGGGCCTGAACCGTCGAGATCTTGCCCTGGTTGAGCAGGATGTACGCGTCGTCGAGCACCGCCTCTTGGCGGTCGGTGTCGGTCACGAAGTACGGGGACAGGTAGCCCTTGTCGAACTGCATGCCCTCGGTGAACTCAAGCTCGGTGCCGAAGGTGTTCGACTCCTCGACGGTCACCACGCCGTCCTTGCCGACCTTGTCGATCGCGTCAGCGATGACCGAACCGATCGAGGGATCGGCGGCCGAGATGGTGGCGACGTTCGCGATATCGGTCTTGTCATCAACGTCCTTCGCCTGGGCGAGGATCGAGTCGACGGCAGCGGCGACGGCGCGCTCGATGCCCTTCTTGACGCCCATCGGGTTGGCCCCGGCGGCGACGTTCTTCATGCCGACCTGCACCATGGCCTGCGCGAGCACGGTCGCGGTGGTCGTGCCGTCACCGGCGACGTCATTGGTCTTGGTGGCGACCTCCTTGACCAGCTGAGCACCCATGTTCTCGTAGGGGTCCTCGAGCTCGATCTCCTTGGCGATCGACACACCGTCGTTGGTGATGGTGGGCGCGCCGAACTTCTTGTCGAGCACGACGTTGCGGCCCTTCGGGCCGAGGGTCACCTTGACGGCGTCGGCCAGCTTGTTGACGCCAGCCTCGAGGCCGCGGCGGGCCTCATCGTTGAACTTCAGGATCTTCGACATGGGTTACCTCACTTCTCCACGATCGCGAGCACGTCGCGGCTGGACAGGACGAGGAGCTCGTCGCCGTCGACGGTCACCTCGGTGCCGCCGTACTTCGAGTAGAGGACGGTGTCGCCCACCTTGATCTCGAGGGGGATGAGCTCGCCGGTGGCCTCGGCGCGCTTGCCGGAACCGACGGCGAGGACGGATCCCTGCTGCGGCTTCTCCTTGGCGGTATCGGGAATCACGAGACCCGACGCGGTCTGCGTCTCGGCCTCGTTCGGCTTGACCACGATGCGGTCGTCGAGCGGCTTCAGGTTCATTGGTGCATGCCTCCGTTGGCGTGAACGTTGACTGTGGGTGGGTCGGACCGGTTTACCGGCCCGCCGGGTCGTTAGCACTCGCTTGACCCGAGTGCCAATGCTATGCCCCGGGGCCCGCCGTTAGCAACCGGACCCCGAGAGTGCTAACGAGAGCAGACCACGACACCCGCTGCTCGGAGGGCAGCCACCGTCTCGGCCATGGGCAGGCCCACCACGTTGGAGACGCTTCCAGCGACCGACTCAACGAAGCACGCCGCGCCACCCTGGATGGCGTAAGCGCCCGCCTTGTCGAGGGGTTCACCAGTCTCGACGTACCAGTCGATCTCCGAGCGAACCAGCGGCCGCATCCGAACCGTGGTGGTCACCTCAACCACATTCAGCAACCCTCCCGTAGCGACCGCCACCGCCGTGTGAGCGAGATGCTCGCGGCCGGAGAGCGCTTCGAGCATCCGCACGGCATCGGCGGCGTCCACAGGTTTGGCCAAGATCACACCATCGAGATCGATCGTCGTGTCGGCCGCGAGCACCACCGCCGCCGGGTTCCGCGCAGCCACGGTGGTCGCTTTGCAGGAGGCGACCCGCCGCACGTAGGCCAATGGAGCCTCGCCAGGGCGCACACCCTCATCGATGTCGGCCGGATCGACGTCGAACTCGAGGCCGAGAACCGAGAGCAGGTCGCGACGCCGCGGGGAGGCCGAGGCGAGGACGAGCGCTGGCTCAGCCACCGGACACCGCCGCGACGTCGGCATCATCGGGCACCGTGAGGTCGGTCCGTGCATCGGGTGCCTCAAGGAAGCCGTCCGGCAGCGCCACCCGGATCGGGCCGTTCGTATGACCGCGACGGATCCGCGCTCCCCCCGTCACCAGACGCAATCCGCCGTCGAGATCGGCGACCGCGCCATCGAGTTCGGCGAGGGTCGACACCTGCGACAGGCGCCGTCGCGCATCCGGACCGACCGGGTAGCCGGTGACGTACCACGAGGTGTGCTTGCGGAAGTCGCGCATCGCGTGCACCTCGCCACCGTCATCACGGCGCGACTCGATGAGCAGGGCGGCGTGGCGACGCATAGTGGTGAGCACGTCGGCGAGCGCCGGATGCTCCGGAGCGGGCCGACCGGCGAGGACCTCGACGAGATGGGCGAACAACCAGGGGCGTCCGAGGCATCCTCGACCGATCACCACCCCGTCGCAGTCGGTGGCCGCCATCATCTCGACCGCATCGCGCGCCTCCCAGACGTCGCCGTTGCCGAGCACCGGAATCTCGTGTCCGGCACCGCGAACGGCCGCTCGGAGGGCGCCGATCGCCTCCCAGCGGGCGTCACCCGCGTAGTGCTGCTCGACGGTGCGGGCATGGAGCGCGATCCACGTCACTCCCTCGTCAGCGCAGATCAAGCCCGCATCGATGTCAGTTCGCAGTTCGTCGGTGAGCCCCATGCGGAACTTCGCTGTCACCGGGACGCCATGGGGCGACGCGGCTGTCACGGCGGCGCGGACGATCGCGCGGAGCAGCGCGGGCCGTGCGGGAACAGCCGCCCCGCCACCTCGCCGGGTGACCTTGGCCGCCGGGCAACCGAAGTTGAGGTCGATGTGGTCGACTCGGCCCTCGTCGCAGACGCGGGCGACGGCTTGGCCGACCTTCAACGGATCACTCCCGTAGAGCTGCAGGGAGCGCGGGTGCTCGTCCTCGGCGAAGGCCATCATGCGATCCGTCTTTGGATTGCGATGGACGACCGCGTCCGACATGACCATCTCGTTGACGTAGACGAGTCCGGGGGCGAACTCGCGGCAGATCCGGCGAAAGGCGGCATTGGTGACCCCAGCCATCGGTGCGAGCACGACCGGCGCGGCCGGGGTGAACGACCCGATACGCAACGGGGTCGGCGCGGTTGCCGTGGGACTCACCCACACCACGGTAGCGACGACGCTCTCCGACGGCCCCCGAGGAGGTCCGAGGTCGTGAGGCTCAGGACTCGAGGATCGGCATCGACGGGATGGCACCGAGGTCCAGGGGGCTCGGGCCGTCGTCGCGCAGACGATGCCAACCGGCTGCAGCGATCATCGCCGCGTTGTCGGTGCACATCTCCCTGCCGGGAAGGAACACGCGCCGACCGTCGCTCTCGCCAGCAGCGGCGAGATCCCGACGAAGCGCGGAGTTCGCTGCCACACCACCACCGAGCACGATGCCGGTGGCACCCACCAGCGTGGCCGCTCGGCGTGCTTTGTCGACGAGCACGTCGACCACCGCGGCTTGGAAGGAGGCGGCGACATCGCGGGAGTCGACATCGGGGTGCCGGCGCACATGGTTGACAACCGCGGTCTTCAGCCCGCTGAAGCTGAAGTCGAGTCCGCCGTCGGACATGGCGCGCGGGAACCGGATCGCCTCCGGATCACCCTCAGTCGCCGCGCGATCGATCGCGGGACCACCCGGATAGCCAAGGTCGAGATATCGGGCGACCTTGTCGAAGGCCTCACCGGCCGCGTCGTCGATCGTGCCGCCGAGCAGGCGGTACTGGCCGTGATCGCTCATCTCGATGAGGAGCGTGTGTCCTCCCGAAACCAGCAGCACGACGAGCGGGAACTCAAGCGAGTCGTCCTCGAGGAAGGCTGAGTACAAGTGCGCCTCGAGGTGGTTGACCCCGACGAAGGGCACCTCCCAGGCGAGGGCGAGGGCCTTCGCCGCGGAGACACCAACGAGGAGCGCCCCGATGAGACCCGGCCCGACGGTGCAGGCGACGGCGTCGATCCGCCGTGGGTCGACGCCGGCCGAGGCGATCGCCTCACGGACGACCGGGGTGATCTGCTCAAGATGAGCTCGGCCGGCCACCTCGGGCACGACTCCGCCGAAGCGGGCGTGCAGGTCGATCTGGCTCGACACCACGCTCGACACGACATCCGTGCCGCCCATCACCAGGGCGGCCGCGGTCTCATCACAACTCGTCTCGATACCGAGCACCAGCGTGTCGGAGTCGACTCTCACGATCGCCCCTCACCGAGTTCGAGTTGATCGAGCAGGCCGTCGTAGCCGTCATCGCCGATGGAGTGGCACCACATCACGACCGCGTCCTCACCCTGCTCGTAGTAGGCCTTCCTGACGCCGGCCGGCGCGAAACCGAATCCGCGGTAGAGCTCCTGCGCCCCGGTGGCCGATGCCCTGACCTCGAGGGTCCAGCCGGTCACGCCGGCCCCCCGGGCCTCGCGGGCGAGGGCCACCAGCAATCGGGTCGCGATACCGCACCGCCGATGGTCGGGGTCCACGACGATGTTGGTGATGTGCGCCTCGGATCCACCGGTGCCGGCGACCACCCACAACCCGGCGTAGCCGACCAGCCGTCGACCCTCGACGGCGGCGAGGTACCGCCGACCTCCGCGCCCGACCTGGTCGAGTTCGGAGCGGAAGACCGATCGGGACCATCCGCGTGGGTAGGCCTGAGCCTCGAGCTCGACCGCGCGGGGGATGTGCCGTCGCGTCATTGGGGTGATGCGCGCCTCCGACGAGCGCATCGTGGGGAGCCGGAGGGCATTCACGCGCGGACCTCCCGCGTCTCCCAGTTGATCTCGGCGTCCGGGCGTCGCAGATAGAGCGGTGCCACCAGATCAGCCGTCACCCACTCCTCGCGGAGCGCCCGTCTCGCCCCGATGACGACCAGCGTGTCTGCCGAGGGGTGACGATCCCCGGAGATGACGCAGTCCGCCCCGTCGCGAAGGGCGGTCGCGTGCCGGTAGGCCCCGTCACCGAGGCACAGCGCGTGCTGGCCGCGCTCGCCGAGTGCGGCCAGCAGGTCATCGACCGAGCCGATCGTCGGCTCGCCGAGTGCCGTCACACCGTCGGCGTCCGATCGGTGCATCGACCAGAACACCTCGCCCTTGCGGGCGTCGACGACCGGCACGACGAGACCGTGGTGGTCTCGGGTCGACTCGGCGAGCGACTCAAGCGAGGTCACCGGCACAACGGGGATGTCGAGCGCCATGGCGAGTGCCTTCGCCGTGGCGATCCCGACCCGCATACCCGTGAAGAGCCCCGGTCCGACATCGACGGCAACCGCGTCGAGGTCACCGAGTTCCACTCCGGCGTGCCGGCAGGCGAACTGCACAGCGGGTGCCAAGGTCTCGCCGTGGCGACGCCCGCGAGCGATCGTCACGGAGGCGAGCACTCCGTCACGTCCCCCGAGCGCGACTCCGACGGATTCGGTGGCGGTCTCGATCCCGAGGATCAACATGACTCCTCCGCGAAGATCGAGAGCCGTTCGCGCAGCCGATCCCAGCGACCGACCCAGCGCTCCCCGGTCGACGACAGTTCGAACTCACGACGATCCTCCGACTCGTCGGGATCGCCGGGGCAGATGTGGATCGCGAGGTGACCTGGCACGTCATCGGCAGTCACCTCGCCCCACTCAATCAGCACGATCCCGTCGAACTCGGCGAGTTCGGCAAGGGCGAGGTCGGCGATCTCCGAGGTTCGGTCGAGTCGGTAGAGGTCGGCGTGATGCAGGGTGAGCCCATCCGCCGGATGACTGTTCACCAGGGTGAACGTCGGCGAGGTGATCGCCTCTCGGACACCAAGGGCTGCCCCGAAGCCCTGCGCGAACACAGTCTTGCCCGCTCCCATCTCGCCTGAGAGCAGCACCGTGTCGCCCGACCTGCAGACTCCGGCGACCGCAGCTGCGATCTCGCGGGTCTCCTCGGCACTCGACGAGATGAGACGCATTCAGCCCCCGATGCTACGGCGGGGTACCCGAGCGGAGATCCCGCAGACCACCTCGTAGTCGATCGTTCCGAGCATCGCGCTCCACTCGCCGACACCGATCCGGTCGGCGCCCTGACTGCCGATGAGCACCACTTCGTCGTCGACAGCGACGGTGCTGTTCCCGACATCGACCATCAGTTGGTCCATCGTCACGACACCGACCATCGGGTGGCGACGCCCGCCGATGAGTACCTGCCCACCGAGGGAGGACAGGCGTCGGGGCACCCCATCGGCGTAGCCGATCGGGATGGTCGCCACCGTCGTCGCGCGATCGAAGGTGTGCCGCCAGCCGTACGAGACCGATGACCCGGCCTCCACGCGCTTCACATGTCCCACTCGCGCTCGGAGTGCGAGCGCCGGTCGAAGTCCGAGGTCGCTGGGGTCGAGGTCGTCGCCGGGGGACAGCCCGTACATCGCGATTCCAAGCCGCACGAGGTCCCGACGGGATCCCGGATGGGCGAGCGCGCCCGCCGAGTTGGCGGCGTGGATGAGCGCCCCGTCGAGGTCGAGTCCCTCGAGCCCTTCCGCGAATCGCTCCAACTGCTCGTTCGTGCCCGGGTGCCCGGTTCGGTCGGCGACAGCGAGGTGCGTGTAGACGCCCTCGAGACGGAGGGCCGGTGAGCGCTCGGCGAGGGCCGAGACGAGATCGGCGAGACCTTCGGGGCGCACCCCGACCCGCTGCATGCCGGTGTCGACCTTCAGATGGACCGGGAAATCGCTCGCCCCGGCGTCAACCAGCGCGTCCATGGCGTCGGCGTCGTAGAGGGTCGGTGTGAGTCGGGCGGCGACGATGCGTCCCGCCAAGCGCGCGCTCTGCTGGCTGAGGAGGAGCACGGGAGCGTCGATGCCCGCGGAGCGGAGTCGCTCACCCTCATCCACCGTCGCGACGCACAGTCCCGAGGCACCGGCAGCGAGCGCCGCACGAGCGACCGCGACGTCGCCGTGGCCGTAGGCACCGGCCTTGACCACGACCCAGACCCGCGCCGGGGCCACCTGCTCGAGAGCGAGCGCGACATTGTGGGCGATCGCGTCGAGGTCGACGACGACCTCTGCCCGATCCGGACTCACTCGGCCACCACGTAGGCGACGGCGACCGAGTCGACGTGCGAGAGGCTGAGATGCCATCTGCCGACCCCGGCGGCGGTCGCGAGCTGGAGCGCCCGACCCTCGACCACCAACTCAGGAGCGCCGCCCTCGAGTTTGCGCACCCAGACGTCGTGGAACCCGAAGGCGCCAAGTCCGAGCCCGAGCGACTTCATGGTCGCCTCCCGGGCAGCGAAACGAGCGGCCAGACCGGGAACCGGGTCGACGCGATCGGCGAGGGTGCTGAGCTCAACGGTGGTGAAGAGTCGCTCGCGCATCGAGGGCGTCCGCTCAAGCGACCGTCGAAATCGCTCGATCTCGACCACGTCGACACCGATCCCGATCACCAGGGCGCTCCTACAGCCTCAGCCGGTGATCCAGTGATCGGCGGTCTCGGAGATCGGCGAGATGAGAAGATCGGCGACATCGATGCGACCGAGCACCGATTCGTCGAAGGAGCCCTCCGTCTCGGTGACCCAGTCGACAAGCCGATCGAATCGTTGGTCGTAGCCCTGGAGCACACCTCGGGCAGCGGCCGGGTCGAGCCGATCGCGGAGAGCGACGTGCAGCAGGGTGATGCCGGTGCAGGTGTTCCCCTTCACCTCTGGAACGAGGATGACGATGCGACCGTCGCGGCGCCCACGAGCCACGAGCACTTCGCGGTTCTCAGCCACCCGGTGCTTGGTGCCTCGCAGCACCCCCTCCCCTTCGACGCGGCTCGGGAGTTCACGAGAGATGCCGTCACGGTCGATGATCGAGATCGCCTCGCCGTCGATGTCGTAGCGGGTGTAACCGGTCACGGATTCGACGGCCGGGTCGAGGGCGGCGAGCACTCGCAACGTGCGGTAGGCGAGCACGTCGCGACCCGCTCCCGCGCGTAACGCCGCCTGCACCAGCGGCCGATCGAGGACTTCCTCGTCGCTGCGGGAGATACCGACGGTCACCGTCTTGGCCTGATGCTTGATCGCGTCGATGGGCCGGGTGAGTTCCTCGATCGCCCGGGTGAGCGCGGTCACCACGTCATCGAGGAGGAGCCCGGGGGTGCCGACCTTGCCGGTCGCGGCGCTGAACTGCTCGACCGGTCGATCCGAGAGGACATTCGCGACGAGACCGGTGAGACGCACTGCCGTGGAGGCCTCGAGATGACCGTCGTATCGACCCGCGCGCAGCCCGGACTCGAAGTCGGCGAGAGCCACGGGCAGGGTCGACCGGAGTCTGACGATGACCTCGTCGCCATTAGCGCTCTCGGCGACTGCCTGCTCGATGGCCTCGCGGGCCAGTCGGAGTGGGCGCGCCGAGTCATCGATGGCGCGCGCCGCCTCGTAGCCGAAGAGATGGCCGACCATGGCTGAGAGCACGAAGCCGAGGCTCGGGTCGACCCTCGGAACCCCGATCACCGCAGGCGCCACGAAGCGGGTCTCCCCCTCATCGGCGACCACCACCGCGGTCGCCTTGTGAGCGCTGAAAATCGCCGTCTCCTTCGCGACGTCGTCGGCGGTCGACCCGTCGAGTCCGGCGGCACACACGAAGATCAATGGCTCCGAGGACAGGTCGATGTGCTTCTTGTCCTCGGTGATATCCGAGGCGATCGACTTGTAACAGAGCTCGCTCAGCTTGATCCGCACCTCGTTGGCCGCGACCCGATTCGGCCCGTTGCCAACCACGGCCCAGTAGCGCTTGGAGGGCGCGAGGCGTTGAGCGGCCTCGGCGATGACGGGGCGCTGTTCGAGGACGCGCACCAGCGCGTCGGGCAGGGCTTCGAGGTGCTCCAGCAGACGATGCCGTCGGGTGTCGTCCCCGACTCCGGCCGCCTCGGTGATCGCGCAAGCGAGAAGGGCCCCGGCGGCGATCTGGGAGTAGAAGGCCTTGGTAGAGGCGACGCTCATCTCCACATCGCGGCCATCGGAGGTATAGACGACGCCGTCCGACTTGTCGACGAGATCGCTGTTGCGTCGGTTGACGATGCCAACGACGGCGGCGCCGCGTGAACGGAGCAGATCCACCGTGCGGTTGGTGTCGGTGGTGGTTCCGCTCTGGCTCACCGCGATGGCCAAGGTGTCGGACATGTCGGCGCGCATCTGGAATCCGGACACCTCGGTGGCGGTGACCGCCGCGATGTCAAGCGCGCGACCCCCGAGTTCCTCGAGGAGCGCCGCCGCCCCTTGGCCCGCCACGGCCGCAGTGCCCTGCCCGATAACCCGGATGCGCCGGATCGATCTGTCGGCGAGGCGTTCGCGGATCCGCGCCGGAAGGGACGCTTCCCCGAGGGAAACACGAGCGACTCCGTCGGCGTCGCGAACGACCCGTCCTCGCAGCGTCTTGCGGAGCGAGGTGGGCGCCTCCGTGATCTCCTTGAGCAGGAAGTGGGGCGCGGCGCCTCGGTCGATGTCGCGGGTGGTCACCTCGGCGGTCTGCACCTCGCCGTCACCGATCGGCGTCTCGACCCCGTCGTAGCGCCAACGCCTGATCCCCTCCAGTGTCCCGGCGAGGCTGGCATCGAGGGCGAGCACCTCACCACCATTCTCGCCGTCGACCCGGATGAAGCGATCGGTCTCCTCCACCACTCCGTAAGGCTCGGAAGCGACGATGAACCGGTCGTCGGCGATCCCGACGAAGAGTCCCTGTCCGCTGCCTCGGAGCGCGAGCAGGAGTGACCCAGGATCGGTCGCCGAGGTCGCCGCGATCGCGACCGAACCCTCGAACTCATTCACCGAGCGACGGAACGCCTCGGGGGGTTCGAGACCCTCGGCGAGCCGTCGGGCAACAAGCGCCGGGATCGGTTTCGCGTCAGTGGTGATCTGGCTGTGGATGCGGAGGTTGTGACGGACGCGGAGGTCGGCGTGGTTGTCGACATCGCCGTTGAGGGCTGCGACGACATAGGGCTGCCCACCGCTCGATTCGAGCTCCTCGCTATTGACCGGATGGGCGTTCGGCTCGGAGATCACACCGACGCTGGCCCACCGGGTGTGGGCCAGCACGGTCGCGCTCGCTCCGTCTCCCGAGACCGCCGAGCGGAGCAGGTCGTCGGCGAGGATCTGCGCGCGGATCGCGCGGGTGTTGTCACCGAGCTCGCCGATCTCAGCAGCGGCCTTGTAGACGAAGGACAGTCGCTCGCCCACGACGCGCACCGCGCCGGATTGGTAGAGCGGGTCGGCTGATCGTGCGCGGACCCTCTCGCTGAGCGCGGGCAGATCGAGACCGTGACCGCTCACCATGATGTGGACGCCGGCGGAGTCGCGACCGCGCACCTCGAGCCGATCGATGGCGGCGAGCGTCTGCTGGATCGACACGTAGGCCTCGATGGCGGAGACCGAGGCACCGGCTCCGGCGAGATCGAGCACCGAGCCGATCAGGCCGCAGCGGTCGTTCCTGAGGGCCCAACAGAGATCCCTGATCGCCACGAACCCAGCGGCCCGGCGTTCGATCTCGTCGTCACCAAGGGAGGAAGCCGTCGCCTCGATGGTGAGCTCGGCGCGATCGACGAGCACCTCGAGACGCCCGAGTCGTTCCAGAATCGAGGGGACGAGGTCTGGGTCGGCAGCGGACGCGAGCACACCGGAAACGGCGCGCAGGGGTCGATCGACATCAGCAAGGAATCGGCGAACGACATCGATGTCGAGCGGCTCCGCCGCTGCGATCGCTCGGTCGAGATCGGCGAGGATGGCGGCGCTCTCAGGCACTTCTCCTGCCCATCGCCGGGCGAGCACGCCGACGATGCCGCACATGCGCTTCAGCCTACCGAGCGGTGTTCAGCGCATCCGTCAGGTCGACGCGCTCACGTCGGAATGGTTCGAGCGCAACCGTCAGCCCGACAGCGAACGACCGCGGATCGCCTCCGCGATGGCGCGAGCCGCGCTCTCCGCGAGCTCAGCGGTGGGCGCCTCCACCATCACCCGCACGAGCGGCTCGGTGCCGCTCGGTCGCACGAGCACCCGCCCGGTGCCGGCGAGCTGACGCTCGACCTCGGCGATCGATTCGGCGGTCTCAGCCACCAGCGAGGCAGCCGTCGGTCCGGCCGGATCGACCTCGACGTTCACGAGCGTCTGGGGAAGGGCGGTCATCGCGTCGCTACCGAGATCGGCGAGCGGGCGTCCGCTCCGGACGACAAGGTCGAGCACGGCGCTGGCGGTAGCGAGACCATCACCCGACGGAGCGTGGTCAGCCAGGATGATGTGCCCGGACTGCTCACCGCCGAGGGAGCAGCCACCAGCCCGCAATGCCTCGGCGACATGGCGGTCCCCCACTGGTGTTTCGACGATCGAGATCCCAGCGGTCTCCATCGCCTGACGGAGGCCGAGATTCGACATGACGGTCACCACGAGCGTGTCGCCGGAGAGCGCGCCTCTCGCGCGCAGGTCGATCGCGAGCATCGCCATGAGGTGATCCCCATCGAGCACACGACCCGTTCCATCGACAGCGATCACCCGGTCGGCGTCTCCGTCGAGCGCGAAGCCGAGGTCGGCTCCTCGGGCCAGCACTTGCTCGGCGAGCGACCCCGGATGGGTAGCCCCGCACCCGGCGTTGATGTTGCGACCATCGGGATGATCCTCGATGACCTCGACGTTGGCTCCGAGGGCTGAGAACGCCTCTCCGGCGAGGCGCGAGGCCGCGCCATTGGCGGCGTCGATCACGACACGCGGTCCGGAGAGCGAGCGACCACCGATGATCGAGCGGAGGTGTTCGACGTAATCGCGCACTACCGATGCTTCCGGACCCTCCGGGGTCATGGGGGCGGGATCGACCGCCGCGTCTCGGTTGAGGAGCGACTCGATCGCCCGTTCGCTATCGGGATCGAGTTTCGTCCCACCGGGGCCGAAGACCTTGATGCCGTTGTCGTGAAACGGGTTGTGCGAGGCCGACACCACGAGGGCCGCCGCGCCGGTCCGAGCGGCACGATGGGCGACGAGCGGGGTGGGAGCGAGTCCGAGGCGTTCGACACGGGCTCCGCGACTAACGAGACCAGCCACAAGGGCCTGCTCAAGCGAGGAGGTGGATTCGCGGCTGTCGCCGCCAACGACGAACGCGTCGACGGCCACTACCTCGGCGACGGCCACTCCGAGGCGGGAGGCGACGTCCTCGGTCAGTTCCGACCCGTATCGGCCCCTCAGGCCATCGGTGCCGAACCGCACGGGAGACTCAGCGCTTGGTGTACTGAGGAGCCTTACGGGCCTTCTTCAGGCCGTACTTCTTGCTCTCCTTCTTCCGCGAGTCGCGGGTGAGGAGGCCGGCTCGCTTGAGCGCGGGGCGCGTCTCGGGGTCGAGATCGACGAGGGAGCGGGCGATGGCCATGCGCAGCGCGCCAGCCTGGCCGGTGACACCGCCGCCGGTGATCGACGCGTCGACGTCGAAGCGCTCGAGGGAGTCGGTGACGCGGAGGGGTTCGGCGACCACCATGCGCTGGGCGGCCGTCGGGAAGTAGGTCTCGAAGGAGCGACCGTTGATGGTGACAACGCCGGTGCCCTCACGGAGACGGGCGCGGGCGACGGCCTCCTTGCGGCGGCCGGTGGTCTGGGTGAGCGGGGTCGACATCGGTGATTCCTCGAGTTCAGCGGGCGGCGGCGCCGGGGACGGTCATCGTCTTGGGCGACTGGGACTGGTGCGGATGGTCGGGGCCGGCGTAGACCTTGAGCTTCGTCATCTGCTGACGACCGAGCGGGCCCTTCGGGAGCATGCCCTTAACGCTGCGGCGCACCGCCTCGGCGGGCTTGCGGGCGTGGAGCTGGGCGAAGGTCTCGGACTTGAGACCACCGGGGTAGCCGGAGTGGCGGTACACCATGGCGCGGTCGGCCTTGCCGCTGGTGAGCACGACCTTGTCGGCGTTCACGATGATGACGTGGTCGCCGGTGTCGATGTGGGGGGCGAAGATCGGCTTGTGCTTGCCGCGCAGGACGCGGGCCACCTCGGTGCACAGGCGCCCGAGGACCATGCCCTCAGCGTCGACGACGTGCCACTCGCGGGTGATCTCACTTGCCTTCGGGGTGTAGGTCTTCATGCTCGTTACTCGTCCAGTCACTTTTCGCGGACCGCGCGGATCGGGGCCGATCGCGCAACTCGGAGAGGATACGGCCGTCTCCGCCGGTTCCCCAACGTGGCGCGCCAGCGCTCCGGTCAGTTGCTCCCAGCGTCCCAGCGCTCGCCGTCGTAGCCGACCTCGGAGAGCACGAGGCCGTGCGGTGGCGCCACCTGCCCGGCGGCCGATCGGTCACGGGCGGCGAGAATCGCGGGGAGGTCCGGCGGGGCGAGTCGTCCTCGTCCGACATCGACGAGCGTGCCGACGATCGAGCGCACCATCTGGTGGCAGAACGCGGTCCCGGTGACCTCCACCACGAGATCCTCCCGATCACCGTCCTCACCCGCCTGCCGCCTGATCGAGATGTCGAGAACGCGCCTCACGAGGCTCACCGGGGGGTCGGAATCGGGTCGCCGGCAGAACGAGGAGAAGTCGTGCTCCCCGACGAGTTCGCTCGCGGCCGCGTTCATCGCGTCGACATCGAGCTGGGCCGGCACATGCCACGACCGATCGGCGGTCAGCGGGTCGACGGTCGCGCCCTCGTGGATCGTGTAGCGGTATCGGCGCCAGGTGGCCGAGAACCGGGCATCGAAGTCCGGGCTGACCACCTCGGCATCGCGGAGCGCGATGTCAGGGGCGCACATCCGGTTGAGCCGGTGAAGCAGGTTCTCGAGGTCGGTGCCCGCGGGCAGATCAAGGCTGATCACCTGTCCGGTGGCGTGGACGCCGGCGTCGGTTCGCCCTGCGAGGGTGATCTCGATGTCGTCCCCGGTCACCCGGGCGAGGGCCGCGCGCAGGTCGCCAACGACCGTTCGGACACCGGGGTTGTCGGCTGCGCCGTGGAAGGCCGAGCCGAGATAGGTGACGGTGATCCGAACCCTGACGCGCTCCGGTCGGGTGGCGTCGATCTCTGACACTGACTCGGTCACTTCGGCACCGGCCCGTCGGCCGCTACGTCAGACGAGTTCGATGCGGGCCATGCTCGCGTTGTCACCCTCGCGGGTGCCGAGCTTGAGAATCCGCGTGTAGCCGCCGTTGCGCTCGAGGTAGCGGGGGGCTACGTCGTTGACGAGCTTGTGGGTCATCTCGCGGTCACCGAGGTAGCCCTGGATCTGACGGATGCGATGAACACGCATCGGGCCCTCCTGGGCCTTCTTGGCCTTGGTGATGAGCTTCTCCGCGATGGGACGAAGCGCCTTGGCCTTGGCCTCGGTCGTGGTGATCCCCTCGGCGGCGAAGAGCGACGCGGCGAGGTTGGCCATCATGAGCCTCTGATGGGCAGCGTCACCGCCGAAGGAGCGGGCGCGGCGTGGGGTGGCGGGCATAGCTGTTGTTCTCCGTCTCTCAGGCGCGCAGCGACAGGCCGCGCTCGTCGAGCTTCTCGATCACCTCGTCCAGGCTCTTCTGCCCGAAATTGGTGATGTTCAGCAGGTCGTCCTCGTTCTTGGTGAGCAACTCGCCGATCGTGTTGACCTGGGCGCGCTTCAGGCAGTTGCGCGGGCGCTCCGAGAGATCGAGGTCCTCGATCGGCAGGTCGAGATCGGGGGAGCTGGAGGTGGTGTCGACCACCTCGGTCAGGCCGAGGCCGAGCGGGGTGTCGCTCTGGCTGGCGACGAGCTCGGCGAGGGACTGCAGGGTCGCGCCGGCCGAGGCGAGGGCCTCGCGGGGTGAGATCGAGCCGTCGGTCTCGATATCGAGGATGAGACGGTCGAAGTTGGTGGACTGCTCGACGCGGGTCGGCTCGACGGTGAAGCTCACGCGGCGAACCGGGGAGAAGATCGCGTCAACCGGGATCACACCGATCACCCGGTTGTCGATCTCGCGCTGGCTGCTCGCGTAGCCCTTGCCGCGCTCGACGGTGAGGTCGATCGCGAGACGGGCCTTGGAGTTCAGCGTCGCGATGTGCAGGTCGCGGTTGAGGATGGTCACGTCGGCCGGGCACTCGATATCGCCGGCCGTCACGGCGCCCGCGCCCTTGGCGTCGAGGCGAAGGGTGACTGGATCATCGGACTCGCTGGTCAGGACGATGTCCTTCAGGTTCAAGATGATGTCGGTGACGTCCTCGGTGACACCCGCGATGGTGTCGAACTCGTGGAGGGACTCATCGAACCGGACCATCGTGACGGCGGCTCCGGGCACCGAGGAGAGCAAGGTGCGGCGGAGCGAGTTGCCGATGGTGTGACCGAAGCCCGGCTCGAGCGGGCCGATGGCGAACTGCTGACGGTGCGGATCGTCGCTGCCGAGGGCTTCGACTGAGGGGCGCTGCATGACGAGCATGGGCTGCCGTGTCCTTTCGGTTGCCGGCGGTGCCGGGATTCTTGGGCGAGGGTCGTTAGTAGGTCAGGGCTTCGGGGTCACTTCGAGTACAGCTCGACGATGAGCGACTCGCGAACCGGTACGTCGATGTGATCGCGCTGCGGCAGGTCGCGAACCGTGACCTGCTTGCCGCCGTCGCCGGTCTCGAGCCAGCCGACGAGGCTGCGATCGAGCACGTCGATGTTGTGCTGGATGACGATCATCTGCGCGGCCTTCGGGGAGAGCGTCACCACGTCGCCCTTGCGGACGCGGTAGCTCGGGATGTCGACGCGGCGGCCGTTGACGTGGATGAGGCCGTGGTTGACGAACTGTCGAGCCTGGGGCCGGGTGGAGGCCCAGCCGGCGCGGAAGGTGACGTTGTCGAGGCGGGTCTCGAGAAGGATGAGCAGGTTCTCACCGGTTGGTCCCTGTATCCGGTTCGCCTCGTTGTAGGTCTTCTTGAACTGCTTCTCGAGGACGCCGTAGATGTACTTGGCCTTCTGCTTCTCCTGCAGCTGGGCGAGGTACTCCGAGCCGGCGTTGCGGCGACGAGTGCGGCCATGCGCGCCCGGAGGGAACGGACGACGCTCCATGGCGCGACGTCCCTTCTCGTTCTCGAACACGTTCACACCGAGACGGCGTGAGACGCGGACCTTGGGGCCGGTGTAACGGGCCATCTCAGTTCCTCCGTCGCTTCGGCTGGCGGCAGCCGTTATGGGGGATCGGGGTGACGTCCTTGATCGAGGAGACCTCGATGCCGGAGTTCTGCAGGGAGCGGACGGCGGTATCGCGCCCGGAGCCCGGGCCCTTGACCTCGACGTCGACACGGCGGATGCCGTGCTCTTGGGCGGCCTTCGCGGCGCGCTCAGCAGCGAGCTGGGCGGCAAATGGGGTGCTCTTGCGGGAACCCTTGAAGCCGACGGCTCCCGAGGAGGCCCACGAGATCACGTTGCCCTCGGTGTCGGTGATCGAAACGATCGTGTTGTTGAACGAGCTCTTCACATGCGCGACGCCGACGGAGACGTTCTTGCGATCGCGCTTGCGGGGCCTGCGGCCGCCGGGCTTGGTCTTGGCCATTACTTCCTCACTGCCTTCTTCTTGTTGGCGACGGTGCGCTTCGGCCCCTTGCGGGTGCGGGCGTTCGTGTGGGTGCGCTGCCCGCGGACCGGGAGGCCCTTGCGGTGGCGGACGCCCTGATGGCACCCGATCTCGATCTTGCGCTTGATGTCGTTCTGAACGTCACGGCGGAGGTCACCCTCGATGGTGAGGTTGGCGTCGACATAGGAACGGATGCGGTTGACCTCTTCCTCGGTCAGGTCGGAGACCTTGACGT
Organism: Acidimicrobiales bacterium; assembly: GCA_030828465.1. Lineage (GTDB taxonomy): Bacteria > Actinomycetota > Acidimicrobiia > Acidimicrobiales > Ilumatobacteraceae > Casp-actino5. The sequence goes on from JAURCL010000016.1 coordinate 24,438, forward strand.
TGGGGTCGAGGTCGACGGCGGCGCACATGGTGCGGGCGGTCGTGCGACCGATCCCGAAGATGTAGGTGAGGGACACCTCAAGCCGCTTGTCGCGGGGGATGTCGATACCGGCGATACGTGCCATGTCTTGTCTTCCTCGGCTCTTCCTCAGCCCTGACGCTGCTTGTGTCGGGGGTTGTCACAGATCACTCGGATCCGCCCATGACGACGGATCACCCTGCACTTCTCGCACATCTTTTTGACGCTCGGTCGGACCTTCACGGCTGCTGCCTCACTTGTAGCGGTAGGTGATGCGACCCCGGGTGAGGTCGTAGGGGGTGAGTTCCACTTGCACCTTGTCTCCCGGAAGGATGCGGATGTAGTGCATCCGCATCTTGCCGGAGATGTGGGCCAGGACCTTGTGGCCGTTCTCCAGCTCGACGCGAAACATCGCGTTCGGGAGTGATTCGACGATCGTTCCCTCAAGGACGATCGCGTCTTCCTTCGCTGTTGCCAGTGGACTCTCCTCGTTATCGGGCTGGGCCCGGGCGGACGTGTATTCGGATGGCCGGGTGATTACGGCTCCGGGGGCGCGTGCCCACGGACCGACGGGCGATGCTATCGGCGGTATCGGACAACGCCAATGGGTGGTGCGTGCCCCTCGTGACCGCATGTGCTAGGGGCTTTTGGCCTCATCGACGCGACTCCACCACGTCGGTCAGACGCTTGAACACGTTGTCGGGGTGTCCGACGCCGTTGACGACGACGAGTTCGCCGAGATTGCCGTAGTGCTCGATCAAGGGGGCGGTCTGGGTCTCGTAGAGGTCGAGCCTGCGGTTCACGGCTTCGGGGGTGTCGTCGTCGCGTTGGGTCACGTCGCCTCCGCAGACGTCGCAAATCCAGGTGGTCGCATCGGAACCCGTCGAGGTGTAGTTGGTCCCGCAGTCCCGGCAGACGCGTCGGGAAGAGATGCGCTCGAGGACGATCTCCCGGGGGACGTCGAGGTCGATGACCACGTGGATCGGCCGCTCGGCGGTGATCTCGGCGAGGGCCTCAGCCTGGGCGACGGTGCGCGGGAATCCGTCGAGGATGAAGCCCCGCGTGCCGGCGTCGGGCTTGGCAAGTCGCTCGCGGACCACGCCGATCATGGTCTCGTCGCCGACCAGACCTCCCGACTCGAGGATCTCGCGGACCTCCTGGCCGAGCTCGGTCCCCTCCCTGACCGCGGCGCGCAGAACGTCACCGGTCGAGATGTGCGGCACGACGTAGTGACGGGCGAGGCGGACGCACTGCGTCCCCTTCCCGGCACCCTGACGGCCGAGGATGATGAGGCGGGCCCCCGGGATCACGAGGGTTCCCTACTTGAGGAAGCCTTCGTAGTTCCGGAGCATCAACTGGGAGTCGATCTGCCTCATGAGCTCGAGGGCGACTCCGACGGAGATGAGCACGCTGGTACCCGCGAAGGCGAAGGTGCTCACGTCGGCAGCCCAGAGCAGGATGTAGGGCAGGATCGCGATGATCGCGATGAACACGGCGCCCGGAAGGGTGATCCGATTCACGGCTTTCGCGAGATACGACTCGGTCTGCGGGCCGGGGCGGACACCCGGGATGAAGCCACCCTGACGCCGGATCTGGTCGGCCTGGCGGACCGGGTCGAAAGCGATCGAGTTGTAGAAGTAGGCGAAGGCGATGATCAACAGCGCGAACAGCGAGATGTAAACGATGTTCTGGCTGTTGAGGATGTACTGGTCGACGTACGACTGGATGCTCGCCCGCCACGAGCCCTCGGAGGCGTTGCCGAGGAAGCTCACGAGGATCGCCGGTAGCAGGAGCAGCGAGGAGGCGAAGATGATCGGGATCACGCCGGACTGGTTGACCTTGAGAGGGATGTAGGTGTTCTGGCCGCCCATCATGCGGCGACCGACCACGCGCTTGGCGAACTGCACCGGAATGCGTCGCTGGCCGAGTTCCACTCCGACGACGGCGACGATGATGCCGATCGTGAGGGCGACCATCGCCGCGAACCAGAAGAACTTGTTCAACTGCAGGATCGAGTAGAAGCCAGAGGGCAGCGCCGCCACGACGGAGGCGAAGATGATCATCGACATGCCGTTGCCGATCCCCCGCTGGCTGATGAGCTCACCCATCCACATGAGCACCGCGGTGCCGACTACGAGGGTCGGGATGATGAGGTAGCCGCGAGGCCAGATCCCGTCGGGCAGGAGGGGAACCGACGGCGCCTGGACAGCTGAGTAGAACGCTCCCCCGCCGCCGTTACCGAAGAGGAAGACGAGGACCGTCGCCTGGAGGAGCGAGAGGGTGATCGTGACGTAGCGCGTGTACTGGGTGATCTTGCGCTGGCCAACCGCGCCCTGCTGTTGCAGCTCCTCGAGCTTGGGGATGACCACGCCGAGGACCTGCATGATGATGCTCGCCGTGATGTACGGCATGATCCCGAGGGCGAAGATCGAGAAGCTCTCGAAGGCGCCCCCGGAGAACAGGTTGAAGAGCCCGAGTGCCCCGTCTTGAGCTCCCTCGCGCAGCTGCTCAATCGCGAGTGGATCGACGCCCGGGACGCGGATCGCCGCACCCACTCGGTAGAGCGCCACGATGCCGAGGGTGAACAGGATCTTGTTCCGAAGGTCTTGGATCTTCAGGATGTTCTTGAGGTTGGCGATCATGGCGACTCTCCCTCGGACGATGGTCGGTCTAGCACCGACCGCTGACCCGGGTCAGCGGTTGGCGAACTGGTTGCCCTTGACGGCGGGGCGGCCGGCGCGGCCCTCCGCCTTGAAGGGGAGCTCAACGAGGGTGACCGAACCGCCGGCCCCCTCGATCGCGGCGCGAGCGGCCTCGGACACCGCATGCGCGGTGACGTCGACCTTGGAGCTGATCGAGCCGTGAGCAAGGATCTTCACGAAGGCGCCCTTCCGGATGAGGCCTGCTTCGACGAGGCTCTCCGGCGTGACGCTGGCGGCGCCGAGCTTGTCGAGCTGATGCAGATTCACCGGGGAGTACTCGACGCGGAACGGGTTGTTGAACCCTTTCAACTTCGGGACGCGCTGCTTGAGGGGCATCTGACCGCCCTCGAAGCCACGGCGGACCGTGTTGCGGGCGCGCTGGCCTTTCGTGCCGCGGCCGGCGGTCTTGCCGCCCTTGCCGCCAATGCCCCGGCCGACGCGCTTTCCGCGCTTGGTCGCTCCGGGAGCGGGTGCGAGTTCGTCGACGCGCATGTCACTCACCGCCTTCTGTTACTTCGACCAGGTGCGGGACGCGCAGCAGCATGCCACGGATCTCGGGACGGTCGGGGAGGGTGTTGGTCTTGCCGATCCGGCCGAGACCGAGGGCGCGCAGGGTGCCGCGCGTCTTCGGCTTGGCTCCGATCGACGACTTGATCTGGGTGACGGAGATCTGCTTCTCGCTCACTGGTGACCTCCGGCTCCGGCGGACTGCTTGCGCCGCTCCTCGTAGGCCTTCAACATGCCCTTCGGCACGAAGGTGTCGGCGGGGAGGCCACGACGGGCCGCGACCTCGTCGGGGCGCTGCAGCGACTTGAGCCCGGCGATCGTCGCGCGCGCGACGTTGATGTGGTTGGCCGAGCCGAGGGACTTGCACAGGATGTCGTGCACGCCGGCCTCCTCGAGGATGATGCGGGCCGCTCCCCCGGCGATGACGCCGGTACCGGGCGCGGCCGGCTTCATGAGCACCTTGCCGCCACCGGTGGTGCCGAGCACCGCGTGGATGATGGTCGAGCCCGCGAGGGGCACCTCGAACAGATTGCGCTTGGCCTCCTCGGTCCCCTTCTGGATCGCGAGGGGGACCTCCTTGGCCTTGCCGTAGCCGAGACCGACGCGACCGTTGCCGTCACCGATCACGACGAGCGCGGTGAACGAGAACCGTCGGCCGCCCTTGACGACCTTCGCGACGCGGTTGATCGTGATGACGCGGGACTCGCGGAGACCACCCTCGGTCTCAGCGGCGGGCGCGTTGTTGCTGTACATCGACATCAGAACTCCAGACCTGCTTCACGGGCGGCGGACGCCACGGCCGCGATGCGACCGTGGTAGAGGTAACCGCCGCGGTCGAACACCACGGCGCTGACACCAGCGGCCTTGGCGCGCTCGGCGACGAGGGAACCCACCCGGTTGGCGGCGTCCACGGAAGAACCACCCGAGGACCGGAGATCGGTCTCGGTGGTCGATGCGGAGGCGAGGGTGCGCCCGGAGTCATCATCGATGACCTGAGCGCTGATGTGCCGGTTGGAACGGTGGACGGCGAGACGCGGACGGGCCGCGGTGCCATGAATCTTCTTGCGGACGCGGCGGTGACGGGTGATCCGTCCCTGACGACGTGCCTTGGCGATGTCACTCATGTCGACTCGATTCTCCGGCGATCACTTCTTGCCGGCCTTACCGGCCTTGCGCAGAACGCGCTCGCCGGCGTAGCGGACGCCCTTGCCCTTGTAGGGCTCGGGCTTGCGGATGCTGCGGATGTCGGCGGCGACCTGACCGACGACCTCCTTGTCGATTCCCGCCACGATCACCTGGGTGGGCGCGGGGACCTCGAAGGTGATGCCGTCGGGAGCGGCCACGTTGACCGGGTGGCTGAAACCGAGGTTGAGGCGAAGGGCACTCGGGCCCTGTGCCTCGGCGCGGTAGCCGACACCCACGATCTCGAGTTCCTTGCGGAAGCCGTCGGTGACACCGATCACCATGTTGTTAACGAGGCTGCGGGTGAGGCCGTGCTTGGCCCGGTTGTCCCGATCGTCGTCGGGCCGGGTGAACACGAGCGACCCCTCGGCCTGCTCGATCTGGATATCGCCGGGGATGGCTCGGCTGAGGGTGCCCTTAGGACCCTTCACCGTGACCGTCCGGTCGCTGATGGTCACCTCAACCCCATTGGGGAGGGCGACGGGAGCGTTCCCGATTCGTGACATGACTCGTCTCCTACCGGATCACCAGACGTAGCAGAGCACTTCACCACCGACCTTGCGCCTGCGCGCCTCCCGGTCGGTCATGAGCCCCTGGCTCGTGGACAGGACGGCCACACCGAGGCCACCGAGCACGCGCGGCAGCGCGTCGGCCTTGCGGTAGACCCGCAGACCCGGCGTGGAGATGCGACGGAGACCCGAGATCGTGCGATCCCGCTCGTCGGAGTACTTCATGTCGATGGTCAGGACCTCGCCGGGACCCTCCATGGCGGGGGCCACAGAGAAGCCGGAGATGTACCCCTCGGCCTCGAGGACCTTGGCAAGGTTGATCTTTTGCTTGGACGACGGCATCCGGACCTGGTCGTGCATCGCGGTGTTCGCGTTGCGGACTCGGGTCAGCATGTCGGCGATCGGATCAGTGAGCATTGTTGTCCTCCCTCACCAGCTCGACTTCGTCAGACCGGGGATCTCGCCGGCGTGGGCGAGCTCGCGCAGGCACACTCGGCAGAGTCCGAACTTGCGGAACACCGAGCGCGGACGTCCGCAGCGGCGGCACCGGGTGTAGGCGCGGACCTTGTACTTCGGCTTTCCGGCTGCCTTGTTGATCAGTGATTTCTTGGCCATGTTTTCGTTCGCGTTCTCTTCAGTGCTCGGTCGGGGTCACTTCTTGTTGCCACCGCGGTACGGCTGGCGTGAGCGCTTCTTGCGCGGTGCGTTGTCGGCGTCGGCGCCCTGCTTGAAGGGGAAACCGAAGGCGTCGAGGAGGGCCTTGCCAGCTTCGTTGGTGGTCGCCGTCGTCACGATGGTGATGTCCATGCCCCGAGGCTGCTCGACCTTGTCGATGTCGATCTCGGGGAACACCGTCTGATCGTTGAGGCCGAAGGTGTAGTTGCCGCGTCCGTCCCAGGAGTGGGCGGGCAGGCCGCGGAAGTCGCGGATACGGGGGATCGCGACGGCGATAAGCCGGTCGAGGAACTCCCACATGCGGTCACCTCGGAGGGTGACTTTGGTGCCGATGGCCTGGCCCTCGCGGAGCTTGAAGCCGGCGATCGACTGGCCGGCCAGGGTCACGACGGGCTTCTGGCCAGCGATCAGGGTGAGGTCGGCGACGGCGTGCTCGAGCAGCGAGGGCTGCTGGGCCGCGCGACCGACTCCCATGTTGATCACGATCTTCTCGATCGACGGGGTCTGCATAACGTTCTCGATCCCGAGCTGGGTCTGGAGCTGGCCACGGATCTCCTCGCGGTAGCGGCTCTTCAGACGGGGCATGGTCGACGTGCTCACTTGATCACCTCTCCGGACGGTCGGGCGACGCGGACCTTGGTGCCGTCGGCCTCGATGCGGTAACCGACGCGGACTGGCTTGCCCTTGTGGACGAGCATCACATTTGAGATGTGGATCGGCAAGTCCTTGTCGATGATGCCGGCCTGCTCGTTCGCCTTGCGGGCCCGCTGGTGGCGCTTAGCGGTGTTGATGCCAGCGACAACCACTTTGTCTTGCTTGGGGAGCACGCGGTCGACGGTGCCCTCCTTGCCCTTGTCCTTGCCCGCGATGACGAGCACGGTGTCTCCCTTGCGGATCTTCATGTCAGATCACCTCCGGGGCGAGGGACACGATCCTCATGAACTTGCGGTCGCGGAGTTCGCGGCCGACCGGTCCGAAGATTCGGGTTCCACGGGGGGTCAGATCGTCCTTGATGATGACGGCGGCGTTCTCGTCGAAACGGATGTAGCTGCCGTCGGGACGACGCTTCTCCTTCTTCGTGCGCACGACGACGCACTTCACGACGTCGCCCTTCTTGACACCGGCGCCGGGGATCGCGTCCTTGACCGTCGCGACGAAGATGTCGCCGATCGAGGCGTAACGACGGCGGGTTCCGCCGAGCACCTTGATGCAGAGGACCTCCTTGGCACCGCTGTTGTCGGCGACGCGGAGCCTCGACTCCTGCTGGATCATCGGGCACGCTCCAGAATCTCGATGACGCGCCAGCGCTTGTTCTTCGACAACGGTCGGGTCTCCATGACCCGGACGCGGTCGCCGACGTGGGCGTCGTTGGTCTCATCGTGCGCATGCAGTTTCTTGGTGCGCGTGACGAACTTGTTGTAGCGGGCGTGACGAACGCGGTCGGTCACGGTGACGACGACGGTCTTGTCCATCGCGTCGGAGGTGACGACGCCGTCTCGGGTCTTACGTGACGCCCGGGTAGTGGTCTCGGTTTCGCTCATATGTTCAGCTCTCCGCCTCGGCCGCGGCGATCTCCCGCTCGCGGATCAGGGTGTTGATGCGCGCGATGCGTCGACGCGCCTGCTTGATCTCATGGGTGTGCTCGAGCTGGCCGGTGGCGTTTCGGAAGCGGAGGTTCAGCGCCTCGTGCTTCGTGGCGCGCAACTCCTCATCGAGCTCGGCGATGTCCTTGTTTTTGAGGTCGTCCTTCTTCGCCATGACGATCAGATCTCCTCGTCTCGGGTGATGATCCGCGCGCGGATCGGAAGCTTCTGGATGGCCTTGTTCATGGCGATCTTCGCTTGGGCCTCATCGGGGAAGGACAGCTCGAAGAGGATCCGGCCGGGACGCACGACGGCGACCCAGAACTCGGGGTTGCCCTTGCCGGAGCCCATACGGGTCTCGGCGGGCTTCTTCGTGACCGGCTTGTCCGGGAAGACGTTGATCCAGACCTTGCCTCCACGCTTGATGGAGCGGGTCATGGCGATACGGGCGGCCTCGATCTGACGGGCGGTGATCCAGCCCGGCTCGAGGGCCTGAATGCCGTACTCGCCGAAGGACAACTCGGTCCCCGCTTTGGCGACGCCGCGAGTACGGCCCCGATGGTGCTTGCGATGTGCGACCTTGCGCGGCATCAACATGGTGTTCTCCTCGACCCTTCGTTCTCAGTCGTCACCGCGGAAGTGCGGTGTCTCGTGGCCCTCGCGGGTCTGGCGGGTGATGGTCTCCTCCTCGTCGAGGAGCTTCTCGAGCTCGGGATCGGCATCGCGAACGAGCGGAGCGGCCTCGACGGTCTCCTCGCTGCGGGGGCCAGCCGACGAAACGACACGGCGGGCGGCATCGGCGGTCTGGCCGGAGGTCTCGCCGACGGCCATGGCGGCCTCGCGGGCGATCTTGTCCTCGTTAGCGGAGCGGTAGGGGACGATCTCGCCCTTGTAGAGCCAGACCTTCACACCGACGCGACCGTTGGCGGTCTTCGCCTCGCGGAAGCCGTAGTCGATGTCGGCGCGGAGGGTGTGGAGCGGCACTCGACCCTCGCGGTACCACTCGGTGCGGCTCATCTCGGCGCCGCCGAGGCGGCCCGAGCACTGCACCCGGATGCCGAGGGCACCGGCCCGCTGGGCGTTCTGCACGGCGCGCTTCATCGCGCGACGGAAGGCGATGCGGTTCGCGAGCTGATCGGCGACGCCCTGAGCGACGAGCGCCGCGTCGAGCTCGGGAGTCTTGATCTCGACGATGTTCAGCTGGATGCGCGGGTTGCCGGTGACCTTGGTGATCATCTGGCGGAGCTCATCGGCCTGGGCGCCCTTGCGGCCGATCACGATTCCAGGACGAGCGGTGTGGATGTCGACACGGAGTTTGTCGCGGGTGCGCTCGATCTCGATGCGGCTGATCGCGGCCGACTCGAGGCGCTCCATGATCGTGTCGCGAATCTGCCAGTCCTCGGTGAGGTACTGCTTGTAGTCGCGATCGCTGAACCAGCGGCTCTTCCAGTCGGTGCTCACACCGAGGCGGAAGCCGTAGGGGTTGATCTTCTGGCCCATCAGTTGTTCTCCTCGTCGGCCTCGTCGGCCTCGCTCTCATCGGCCACTTCCTCCGTGGCCTCGGCGGCGTCGTCAGCCGAGTCATCGGCAGCGTCATCCACAACGTCGTCCGAAGCGTCCTCGACCGTCTCGTCCGCCAACTCGACGGAGTCGACTTCAGCAGACGTCTCCTCGGACACGTCCTCGACCGAGTCATCCTCCACCTCGTCCGATGACGCCTGGGCGGCCTCGGCGCGGCGACGGCTCGCGTCGACGCGAGCCCTGCGGGCGGCGGAAGCGGAGGCGGAAGCCCCCTCAGCCTTGGCACGCAGGATCTCCAGGCGCTCATCGCTCATTCGGGCGACGATCACCGTGATGTGGCAGGTGCGCTTGCGGATGCGGGTCGCGCGGCCACGGGCGCGGGGCCGGAACCGCTTCAGGGTGGTGCCCTCATCGGCGAAACAGGCCACGACGAAGAGTTCCTCGGCGTCCTGGCCCTCGTTGTTGACCGCATTGGCGACCGCGGAGCGGAGCACCTTGCGGATGTCGCGCGCGATGTCGCGCTGAGTCAGCGCGAGCACTTCGTCGGCGCGACGCACGTCGAGACCGCGGATGAGATCGAGCACGACCCTGGCCTTGTAGGCCGAGGAGCGCACGTGCTTGGCGACCGCCTTGGTGCCCGAGCGCTCACCGGCGCGGGCCATGGAGGGCGTCTGGGCCTCGTTGAGCTTGGGACCGGTCATCAGCGCCTCGCCCCCTTCTCCTGGCCGGCGTGGAACCGGAAGGTGCGAGTCGGGCTGAACTCCCCGAGCTTGTGTCCGACCATCGACTCGGTGATGTACACGGGCACGTGCTTGCGACCGTCGTGCACAGCGATCGTGTGACCGACCATGTCAGGGATGATCGTGGAGCGACGCGACCAGGTCTTGATGACCTTGCGCTCTCCGGCGGCGTTCTGGGCGTCCACCTTCGACAGCAGATGGCCGTCGACGAAGGCTCCCTTTTTGAGACTACGAGACATCGTTCCTCACCTCTTCCCCGGTCACCGCCGGCCCTTGCCGGAGCGACGACGACGGACGATCAACCTCTGACTGGGCTTGTTCTTGTCGCGGGTGCGACGCTCGGGCTTGCCCCACGGGCTCACCGCGGGACGTCCTCCCGACGTGCGACCCTCACCACCACCAAGGGGGTGATCGACGGGGTTCATGGCGACACCGCGGGTCTGGGGGCGAACGCCCTTCCAGCGGTTGCGGCCGGCCTTGCCGATCTTGACGAGCTCGTGCTCGGAGTTGCCGACCTCGCCGACCGTGGCGCGGCAGTCGATGAGCACCCGGCGCATCTCGGTGGAGGGCATGCGCAGAGTCGCGAACTCACCCTCCTTGGCCACCAGCTGAACGGCGATTCCGGCGGAGCGGCCGATCTTGCCCCCCTGACCGGGACGGAGCTCCACGTTGTGGACCGTTGTGCCGACAGGGATGTAGCGCAGCGGCAGGGCGTTGCCCGGACGGATATCGGCGCCCTGGCCGCTCTGGACCGTGTCGCCGACGCTCAGGCCCTTCGGCGCGAGGATGTACGACTTCACGCCGTCGGCGTAGTGGATGAGTGCGATGCGGCAGGTGCGGTTCGGGTCGTACTCGATGGAGGCGACACGACCGGGAACGCCGTCCTTGATGCGCTTGAAGTCGATGATGCGGTAGCGGCGCTTGTGCCCACCGCCGCGGTGACGCGAGGTCTTGCGGCCGTAGGAGTTGCGACCTCCGCTCTTCGGAGCGGGGGCGAGCAACGTCCTCTCGGGCGAGGAGGCCGTGATCTCAGAGAAGTCGGACGAGGTCTGGAAGCGACGTCCGGGACTGGTCGGCTTGCGAGTGCGGATAGCCATGATGACCTCAGTTCTCGAACAGCGGGATGTCCCCCGCTGCCAGCGTGACGATGGCCCGCTTCGAGTCGGGCTTGGAACCGCGGCGGTTCGAACCCCGCACGCGGGTGGCCTTGCCCTTGCGGTTGGCCGTGTTGACCTTGCTCACCTCGACGCCCCAGATCGCCTCGACGGCGTCGCGGATCTCAGGCTTTGAGGCCGAACGGGCGACCTTGAAGGTGTACACACCGGCCTCCATGAGCGCGTAGCTCTTCTCAGAGACAACCGGGGCGATGATGATGTCGCGTGGGTCCTTCATCAGGAGGCATCACTTTCTGCGGCTGCCGAGCTCGGCAGGGTCGAACTGGTGAACACGACGGTGTCGTTGCAAAGCACGTCGTAGGCGTTCAGCTCGCCGGTGGTGATGAGCTGCACCTCGGGGATGTTCCGGAGGCTGAGCGCGGCGTTGGCGTCGGAGGGATCGAGGACGACGAGCACTCGACCCTCGACACCGAGCGCGGCGAGCGCGGCGGCGCCGGCCTTGGTGCTCGGGGCGTCGAAGCCCCACTGATCGACGACGATCACGCGACCCTCGGCGGCCCGATCGGAGAGCGCCGAGCGGAGCGCGAGGCGGATCATCTTCTTCGGGGTGCGCTGGGCGTAGCTGCGCGGCTTCGGCCCAAGGGCGATTCCACCGCCGCTGAAGTGCGGGGCGCGGATCGAGCCCTGGCGGGCGTTGCCGGTGCCCTTCTGACGGTAGGGCTTGGCGCCACCACCGGAGACCTCGCTGCGGGTCTTCGTGCTCTGGGTGCCCGACCGGCGAGCGGCGAGCTGGGCGGTGACGACTTGGTGCATGACCGGCACGTTCGGCTGGATGCCGAAGTAGGACTCGTCGAGCTGCACCTTTCCGGCGTCGCCACCGGAGACCTTCTTCATTGTGATCTGAGCCATGTCAGGAACCCTTCACCGCGGCCTTGACGGCGGAACGGACGTGGACGACTCCTCCGTTGGGCCCCGGCACGGAGCCCTTCACCACGAGGAGGCCCCGCTCGGTGTCGGAGTCGACGACCTGCAGGTTGAGCGTGGTCACCTGCTCGTGACCCATGTGACCGGACATCTTCAAACCCTTGAAGACACGACCGGGGAAGGAGCAGGCGCCAATCGAGCCGGGGGCGCGATGGTGCTTGTGGTTGCCGTGGCTGGCTCCCTGACCGCGGAAGTTGTGACGCTTCATGGTTCCGGCGAACCCCTTACCGCGGCTGGTCGCGGTCACGTCGACCAGCGATCCGGCGGGAATTTGCTCGACCGTGATCTCCTGACCAACCTCGAAGCCGTCGACCGAGTCGAGCCGGAGCTCGACAAGGTTGCGGCCGGGCTGGACACCGGCGGCGGCGAAGTGCCCGGCGGCCGGCTGATTCAACTTCTTCGGGTCGCGCTGCCCGTAGGTGACCTGCAGGGCGGTGTATCCGTCGCGCTC